>JANMTS010000075.1:0-28225 GCA_031390755.1 Holophagales bacterium | reverse complement strand
TCGCCTTCGGCTTCCTCGGCATGGGCCCGGTGACCATCGCGGTCGACTCCTACGGCCCGGTCACGGACAACGCCCAGTCGGTCTACGAGCTGTCGATGATCGAGACCCTTCCCAATATCAAGCAGGAGCTCAAGAAAGAGTTCGGCTTCGACGCCGACTTCGAGCGCGCCAAACACCATCTGGAGGCCAACGACGGGGCCGGCAACACCTTCAAGGCCACGGCCAAGCCGGTGCTCATCGGCACCGCGGTGGTGGGCGCGACAACGCTGATCTTCTCCATCATCATGGTGCTCACGGAGGGCCTGAGGCCGGAGCTCATCACGAACCTCTCGCTGCTCCACCCCCCGTTCCTGCTCGGCCTGGTTACCGGCGGCGCGATCATCTACTGGTTCAGCGGCGCTTCCATCCAGGCGGTGTCCACCGGCGCCTACCGGGCGGTGGAGTTCATCAAGCAGAACATCCGGCTCGACGCGGGAGCGGAAAAGGCTTCGATCGAGGACAGCAAGAAGGTGGTGGAGATCTGTACCACTTACGCCCAGAAGGGGATGTTCAACATCTTCCTGGTGGTGTTCTTCTCCACCCTGGCGTTCGCCTGCCTGGAGCCCTACTTCTTCATCGGCTACCTGGTGTCGATCGCGATCTTCGGCCTCTACCAGGCGATCTTCATGGCCAACGCGGGCGGTGCCTGGGATAACGCCAAGAAGATCGTCGAGGTGGACCTCAAGGAGAAGGGAACCCCGCTCCACGCCGCCACGGTCGTGGGTGACACGGTCGGCGATCCGTTCAAGGACACCTCCTCGGTGGCCATGAACCCGATCATCAAGTTCACCACCCTCTTCGGCCTCCTGGCCGTCGAGCTGGCGGTCGAGATGGAGAGCACGCCGCGCCTGATCCTGTCGGCGGTCTTCTTCCTGATCTCGACGGTGTTCGTCTACCGCTCGTTCTACGGCATGCGGATCCCGGCTCCCGAGTCGACCCGCCGCGCCCACGCCTGATCGCCCACACCTGATCGATCAAAGCCCCGGGGGCGTCACTCGTCGAGTGGCGCCCCTCGCAGTTTTCAGGCCGTGGGTTCCGTCCAGTCCGGCCGCGCCCAGGCGTGCTCCCGCTCCGGAATCCTCTCCAACCCCTCTTGCTGGAAGCGCTCCTCGAGAAGCTCGAGAAACCGGTGCTGTCCCTTGACCACGGCGAGGTTCAGGAACAGCTCGCGGGCGACGTCCTTCTTGGCCACGACGATGCGCAAGGCCTCGGTGCCCGGCCGGGGATTGCAGGCCAGGACCGAGGCGAAGGGGATCCGGCTCGGGCGGAAGGTGTGCAGCGGCTGGTAGTAGAAGGCGCCGGAATCCAGCGAAACGGCCGGGCGCCCGGCCGTCCACCAGATCTTCATCAGGCTCACCCAGAACAGCAGGCTGTAGGCGAGGAGCACGCCGAAAGCCCGGCCCCAGGCCTGGGTCTCTCCCCGCTCCAGCCACCAGGAGACGCCGCCCATGAGCGCCACGGCGCCGACGCCCCAGATCATCGCCCGCCGGCTCGTGCTCCTCACCCACGGCCGAAAGGGAAAGCTGACGGTCATGCGCCGACCGGCCCCACGCTCCCCATCGACTTGAGCTGGCGGTTGGCCACCGCCAGCATCGCCAGGTCGGGCGTGCCCACCGCCTGCAGCTCGCCCAGGAGCGTTTCGGTCCGCGTCACCAGCGGACGGCGCGCCGTCACCCAGTCGTCGATCGCCCGCTCGGCGTTCCCGCCCTTGGGCACCGACGCGATCACCCGCGCCGTCAGCTCGGACTGCTGGCTGAAGAGGTCGTCGACGATGGCCGTCACCGCGAGCTTGTCCCAGACCTTGTTCGTCGGCAGGTTGCCCGCGGCCCGGCGCAGCCAGTCGAAGCCGAACCGGGAGCCGATCGTAAAGTAGGCCTTCCCCACCTGGGTCGCCGGAACCGTCGCACCCGCGGCGATGCGGACCACATCAAGGAGCTGCCCCATCCAGCCGAGGCTGGCGATCATCCGGGCCAGGTCGGCGGGAACGCCCTTGAGCGCGAGCGCCTCGGCCTGGCTGGCGAGCAGCCGGCGGTCCACCTCGGAGATCATCTCGTCCAGCTTGCCGCCAAGCTCCAGGAGGCTGGATCCGTACGCCTTCGTCTGAGCGCCGATGTCGAGGGGCTGGCCGTGCTCGGTCAGGAACCAGACCGTGCCCCGTTCGACCAGCCGGCCGCAGTCGAGCAGCATGGCCGCCTGAGTTGCCGAAGGAACCTGGTTGTCCAGCTCTTCGATCCGCCGCCACAGATCCCGCAGACCGAAGACGTCCCTCGTCACGACATAGGCCCGGGCGACATCCGCCGCCGACAGGCCGGTCTTCTCCTTGACCTCATGGACGAAGGTGATGCCGGCGCGGTTCACCATGCTGTTGGTGACCGCCGTGGCGATGATCTCCCGGCGCAGGCGATGCTTGCCGATGGCCTTTGCATACTCCTTGCGCAGCGCAGTCGGGAAGTAGAGCGTCAGGTCGTCCTGCAGGAACGGCGAGTCCGGGAGGTCGGACGGCAGGATCTCGTCGTAGAGCGCCATCTTGGAGTAGGAGAGAAGGACGCACAGCTCCGGCCGGGTCAGGCCGAGCCCCTGCTTCCCGCGGGCCGTGATGGCTTCGTCGTCGGGAAGGAACTCGATCGCCCGGTTGAGGCGGCCGCTGCGTTCCAGCCCCTGGATGAGACGAGCGAAGCGCTCCAGCAGGTGGGCGCTGACCTGCTGCGTCACCGAGAGAGCCTGGTTCTGAAGATAGTTGTCGCGCAGGACCAGCTCGGCGACCTCGTCGGTCATCGATCGCAGCAGCTCGTCCCGCTCGCGGAGGGTGATCTTTTTCGACCGCATCACCTCGCCGAAGAGGATCTTGATGTTGACCTCGTGGTCGGAGCAGTCCACGCCGCCCGAGTTGTCGATGAAGTCCGTGTTGAGCCGGCCTCCGCGAAGGGCGAGCTCGACGCGGCCGCGCTGGGTCATCCCCAGGTTGGCTCCCTCGCCGATCACCCGCGCGCGAAGCTCGGCGGCGTCGACGCGCAGGGCGTCGTTGGCCCGATCCTTCACATCCACGTGGCTCTCGCTACGGGCTTTGACGTAGGTGCCGATGCCGCCGAACCAGAGAAGCTCGACGTCGGCCTTGAGCAGAACCTTGATCAGCTCCGACGGGGTGACGTGCTCTTCGGTGAGACCGAAGGCGGCCGCCACCTGGGAAGTCACGGGGATCGTCTTGGCGCTGCGCTCGAAGATGCCGCCGCCTTCGGAGATCAGCGCGCGGTCATAGTCGGCCCAGGTGGAGCGGGGCAGATCGAAGAGGCGCTGGCGCTCGTCGTAGCTGCGCTCCGCGTCCGGGTTCGGGTCGAGGAAGATGTGCTGGTGGTTGAAGGCCGCGAGGAGGCGGATGTGCCGCGACATGCGCATCCCGTTGCCGAACACGTCGCCCGCCATGTCGCCGACGCCTACGACCGTGAAATCCTCGGACTGGACATCCTTGCCCATCTCGCGGAAGTGCCGCTTCACCGACTCCCAGGCACCCCGGGACGTGATCGCCATCTTCTTGTGGTCGTAGCCCGACGACCCGCCCGAGGCAAAGGCGTCGTCCAGCCAGAAGCCGTACTCGGCGGCCACGCCGTTCGCGATGTCCGAGAAGCTCGCCGTGCCCTTGTCGGCGGCGACCACCAGATAGGGATCGTCGTCGTCCCGGCGCACCACGTCGGGCGGCGGCACGACCTCGCTCCCCTTGTAGTTGTCGGTGAGATCGAGGAGACCCCTCATCAGGATCTTGTAGCACTCGATCCCTTCCTTCTGGAGCTCTTCGCGGCCGACCGGGGGACGCTTGACGATGAAGCCGCCCTTCGACCCGACCGGGACGATGACGGCGTTCTTGACCATCTGGGCCTTCATCAGGCTTAGAACCTCGGTGCGGAAGTCCTCGGGCCGGTCGGACCAGCGGATGCCGCCGCGAGCCACCCGGCCGCCGCGCAGGTGAATGGCCTCGACGCGGGGGCTGAAGACGAAGATCTCGCGGAACGGCCGCGGCGCCGGCAGCTCGTCGAGGGCCTGGGAGTCGAGCTTGAAAGAGAGGTACGACTTCGGAGCGCCGCCGGTTCCATCCTTCTGAAAGTAGTTCGTGCGTAGCGTCGCCTCAATGACATTCAGATAGCGGCGGAGGATGCGGTCCTCGTCCGGATTCGACACGGCGTCCAGAAGGTCTTTGATCCCGGAGGATAGTGCCGAGGCACGATCGGCCGCCCCCTTCGGCTGGCCTGGGTCGAACAGGACCAGGAAGAGATCGACGAGTCGCCGGGTGATCTCCGGGTTGCGGCCCAGCGTGCGCTCCATGTAGGCCTGGCTGAACGGAATGCCTGCCTGGCGTAGATACTTGCAATAGGCCCGCAGGATCGTGACCTCCCGGCCGGCGAGTCCCGCCAGCAGAACCAGCCGGTTGAAGCCGTCGCTCTCCATGTCGCCGCGCCAGACGCGGCCGAACACCTCTTCAAACGTTCCCTTGACCCGCGACAGGTCGACCTCGGAGCCGTCCTCGGTGCGGAGCTGAAAGTCGCGGATCCAAAGCACCCCGGCCGGCTCGGACGGCCTCACCTCGTAGGGAATCTCTTCCAGCACTTTGAGCCCCATGCTTTCGAGCATGGGCAGAACGTCCGAAAGCGGCACCGTGGCGCCGCCGCCGTAGACCTTGAGGCCGACCTCGCCTGGACCATCGCCCGGCGCACGGTAGAGGTCGAACGCCAAGTAGCCCGTTCCCAGGGCCTGCTCCAGCCTCTGCACGTCCAGCACGGAACTTTCGCCGCCGTACCGCTCCTGGTAGGAAACCGGAAACGCGTGCGCATAGCGGCGCACGAGAGCGGTCCCTTCCACCTCACCGAGAGCCTCGGTCAGCGCCTCCTGAAGCCGGTCGCCCCAGGAACGCGCCGCTTCGACGATCGCGTGCTCGACCGTTTCGGGTGCGATGTTCGGGATGCGGCCGGGAGTCGTGGCGACCAGGAAGTGGATGCGAGCGAGGGCCTCGTCGGTCAGGTGAGTGTGGATCGACGTCACCTTTCCTTCATAGCTCTTGGCCAGGATGTTCCCGAAGACCGTCAGAAGAAGGGCATCGTAGCGGTCCCGGGGAACGAAGACCAAGCAGGAGACGAAACGCTCGAACGGATCGCGGCGGACGAACAGCCCGATCTTCGGCCGCTGCAACAGCGGCAGGATGCCGGTAACGATTGGGAACAGGTCGTCCTCGACGATCTGGAACAGCTCATCCCGGGGGAAGGTCTCGAGGATGTTGAGCAGGGCCTTGCCGTCGTGGCTTTCTGGAGGGAACCCGGCCCTCTCCAGGGAGCTCTCGACCTTCTGGCGCACGATCGGGATGGTGCGCGGGTTCGTGGAGTAGGCGGTGGAGGTGAACAGGCCCACGAAAAGGCGCTCGCCCGTGACGTTGCCCTGGGCGTCGAAACACTTGATCGCAATTGTGTCCATCGGCACCGGCTTGTGGACCGTGGCCAGCCGGTTCGACTTGGTGATGAGGAGCAAGGCCGGCTGGCGCAAGAAGTGGCGGACGTCTTCCGGCAGGGTGCCCAGGTTGCGCAGGCCTTCGAAGATCGCATAGCCCTCGTTGCGCAGGATGCCCAGGCCGCTCTCCGGCAGGACCCGCGCCACCGCACCCTCGCCTTCGCCCTCGAAGCTGTACTCCCGGTATCCCAGGAACGTGAAGTGGTTGTCCACCAGCCACTCCAGGAACCGGATGCCCTCGCCGATCTCCCGACGGGGGAGAGCCGGAGGTGTTTTTTCCAACTCCGCGACGATCGCCCAGCAACGGGCTCTCATCGTCTGCCAATCCTCGACGGCGAGCCGGACATCGGAGAGAATCTCCTCCAGCCGGCTCCGCATCCGCTCGTGCCGGGCCAGGGGCTGGGCGCTCACCTGGACCTGCATGAAGGACTCGCGCAGTCCTCCCTCTCCGGGCTCGCGAAGCGCAGTCAAGCGTCCTTCGGCGTCCCGCTCGACCTGGAACAGGGGGTGGATCAGAAGGTGGACATCCGCATCCAGGCTGCGCAGCTCCGCTCCCACGGAGTCGACGAGAAACGGCATGTCGTCGTTGACGATCTCGACCACGGAGTGGGACGACTCCCAGTCGTGCTCCTCGAGCCGCGGGTTGTAGACCCGGATCTTGGGGGCTCCGGGAGGCCGCTGCTGGCCGAACCGCCAGAGGAAAAGCGCGGCCCCCGCGAGATTGTCGGGGGAGTCCCCCAGGATGTCGGCCGGGGGCACGTGGGCGTAGAACTGCCGCACGAAGCTCTCGGCTCCCTGCACCTCGCCGTCGAGCCGGGTGCGAACGCGCTCGACAACCTTATCGATCAAGTCGGCCTTGGACTGTTCTGTGCTGATCAAGAAAAGCTCCTCCGGGCGCGCGGCCCGTCTGAATCAGGAGGAGTCTATCGCGAGACTGGGCGACCGGCACCGCTCGGCGACGGGGTTGGGGACCGCCGGAGCGGCAGACCGCTCCGTGGTTGGATTCTCGGCGGTTCGGTTACAATCTCCGCACGATGAACGCTCTGATCCAGGACGAAACCCAGCGCATGCTCCGGTTGTTGGAGAGCTCGATTCGCCAGTCCAACATGTCGGTTCGAGAGCTGGAGCGGAGACTGGGTTTGAGCCAGGGCTATCTACCGAGCCTGTTCAAGGGAAGGATTCAACTGAAGGTCGCCCATGTCTATGCCATTGCGCGGGCGCTTGGGATCGAGCCGCTGCTTCTCTTTCTGCAGGTCTCGCCGCCACAGGATCCGGAGTGGCTTCTTCAGCAACTCCGGCCCGGAAAGGACGTCTATCTATCCTTTCTGATGACGGAGCAGAGCCTTCCGAATCGGAAGGAGATTGAGGAGATCGTCCGGACGACCATCCGAACCGAGCTCGAACGAATGAATGGCCGAGCCCCTATTATCTAGGCTCGGCGCATCCCATCCAAACTCCTGCTGGAAAGCCCCCGCATCACAGCTTGAACGCCAGATCCTCCTGGGGATCCTCCTGGTGGTGCAGCTCCAGCACGCTCGCGACGCTCAGAATGAGCTCTCCCGTCACCTGGCCTGCCTCCACGGCGTCACGCAGCATCAGGAGAGCGGCGACGGCCTCGCGGGCGACGTAGCGGGCGCGAAAGGTCGTCAGCACCTCCTGGACCAACCGCTTCACCTCGCCCAGTTGGCCCTGCCGGAGCCGGATCGCCGAGAGCTCCAGCCCCACGATGCCGGAGTGATAAAATTGTCCACGCCTGTTGAGTCCCTCCCTCACCTGGAGGAACGCTCTCTCACCCTTCTCATCCTCCCCCAGACCCGACGCGATGCGCGCCTCGATCCAGCGCACCTTCAGGGAGTCGATCGCCCCGGCATAGCGGGCGTACAGGCCGCGCATCTCGAACAGCTGGATGTTGGCCTGCTGAAACTCGCCCTGCTCGACCCGAAACAGGAGAATGTTGTGCAAGGCCACGAACGTGAGCTTCGGGGCCTTGTCCTTGAGCTTCTCGGAGTCCAGGGCCCGAGCCAGGATCTGGATACCGAGGTCCGGATCCCCGCTCCGCCCCGTATAGATGCCGCGCAAGATCAAAACACGGGCCGCGTCCTGAACGTGATCCGCCCCCAGGTAGAGCAGATACGCGAGGTCGAGGGCGCAGAAGGCTGACGGAAACCGTCTCTGATCGGACAGAATGGACGCCGTGATCTCGGAGAGCCTTGCCCGGAGGACTTGGGAGCCGGCCCCTTGCGGCCGCAGGTCGATCGCCCTGCCGAGCGACCACTCCGCCTGGATCAGGTCGCCGTTCACCCGGCACGCGTTGGCGTATTCGCCCCAGGCCCGGGCCCTCATGTCCGAAACCCGATCGATCCCGTAGTGATCGGAGTCCAACCGGTCGGCCGCCTCACGCCCGAGGCTCGCCATGCGCATCATCTCGCGGGAGTCCTCGTGGCGGAAGCTCCAACCCTTGTCGAGCAGGGCCTCGCAAAGCCCCCAATCCCAGAAGTCCTTGGAGCCCGGACTTTCCAGGCAGATCCGCCAGTCGGCGAGGAGGAGCCGTTGAATCTTCTCGTCCGCGTCCTCGCGCTCCCGGGATCGTTCCCGGCTCCGCTCAAGCACGAACGTCATCGCCCTGTCCATGGGCCCGTTGTACTCGGAGCCACTGGCGGTCGGCTCCGCCGCTCTGCCCGGCCGGAACATGACCTCGGTGAAGGGAGCAATCTCTCTCTCGCATCGTTCACACCCTCGCATCAAATGCATGACCAATGTTCGTTGCTTACGGGGGGGGAGCTTGCCGCGGATGAATCCCAACAACCACGAACGGGGGAGATCTTCGCCCATGCGCCGCCTCCGGATTACGGGAAAGCACGAAACCTTCGCGATTCTCTCACACTTTCCATTCTATAGAGAGGACCGGCGGGACGGGAAGGGCGAACCTGCCCTTCCCGCCCGTTCTCCAATGGATCAGATGCCCGAAGGGGATCCGGCACTGCTGGTCTGGGGCCGTGGGCAGCCATTCGGGTCGATCTCGGGACCGCACTCGCCGTTGGGAGTCGCCGGGGGCTCCTCCTCACCGTGAACGCTGTCGATCGAGCTCACCGGCTGAAACAGGGTGGCGCCTCCCCAGAGACTGGAGACCCAATCCCAGGCCTCACGCCAGCCGAGCCCCTGCGCCGCAGCGGGCTGAGCGCTGCCGACGACAAGACCCGCTACGAACACCAACACCACGATCGTTTGACGAAGATTCCCGCGAAGCATCGAAGCATCCTCCTTGCCGTGGAGCAGCTCGGCGCCTTGATGGCGCCGTCGTCCTCGGCCGCAACGAAATTACGTTGCCTGTGATGCCCCTATTCTAGAAACTTTTGCCCCGAAAGGGAAATAGTAGTTCTTTAAATCGGCGCAGTTGAGGGTTGAGCACGAACCGGCAGGGGTCCGAGCGCCTCAAATGTTGACAAGTGATCTCATTCGCCGAAGAATGCACTTCGCGCCATGGTGGCGCCCGAACGCGGGAGGAGGCTTGGCCATGACCGGCGACACCATCACCGAGAATCTGGGAGACAGGATCGCTCGACTACGCCGCTCGAAAGGGTGGAACCAGCGCGAGCTCGGAGAGAAGCTGGGCCTCAGCGCCGCTCAGGTCAGCAAGTTGGAGCGCGGCTTCTATGTGCCGCGCGCCCAGATTATCGTGCAACTTTCGACATTGCTGGAAGTGAGCACTGATTTTCTGCTCAGCGGACACTCCTTCGGAGAACCCCAACGGGACTACCGTTTCCGGGAGCGCCTTGAGCTGCTCGAGTCACTCCCCGAGCCGCAGCGGAATCACCTCGTCTCGTTTCTGGATGCCCTGATCTCCGCCCATCAGCTCTTGCGCCGCTGTCAGGATCTCAGCGAGCAGCGGCGGGCGAAGGAAGCGGCCGAGCGCGCAACCCGTCGCGCCTTCCCGCGCCTCGCGGGCAGCAGCTAACGGAAGGAAACCGGCCCCGGGATCAACGCCCCGGCCCACCCGCCTCCGGGCTGGCGGGAGGCGGGGCGTCGGACGCCTTTCTGCTCTTGGGGTCGAACTGCAGGGAGTCGAACGTGAAGAAGCCGGGGAAGTCCGCCCGGAAGGAGACCGTTTCTCCCGCTGGAAGCTCTTCTCCGCCGAATGCCGCCTGGCTGGTCGCGATGAGGTTGCCGGCACCGTCGAAGAGCATCACCTTGAGCGCCAGGTCGGTCATCTTCGAGCTGGAGGGATTCGTCAACAAGCCCGCGATGACGATGTGGCGATCCTCTGGAGCCGCCTCCTGCTTCCAGCCTGCGACCTCCAGGCCCGGCTCGCTGACCGCCGGCCCCTGGCGGACATCCTTGTCGGTGATGACGCGGACGGACTTCCTCCGCTCCGGCTCTGTCTCCGGCTCGGGCTCCACCTCGGCCTGAGCGCTCGCGGCCACGGCTTCCTCGGTGGCATTGCGGCTGGCATCCAGATCCACCTCGGCCACGCGGAGCGAAGCGAGCTTTCCCTCCGCGGTGGTGAAGACGACGAGCTTTCCCTTGACCGTCCAGACGCCACGGGTTTCGATCCGCGCGCCTTCCTTCGTCACCAGCCAGTCCGCGGCCGCGCCGGACGTGCCCAGGAGAGTCGCCAGGACGACCAGGGCCGGGATGGAAAACGGATATCGCTGTGCCATTGTCGACGCTCCTTCCAGATCTTCCGGAGATTCGCTTCGCCTCTTCATGATAGCTCCGCCCGGCCCGGCCCGTCTCCCAGGGCCCCCTGGGGAAAGGAGAGCACGGCCCGCGTCCCACCGCCTTCCCGGTCCTCCAGGCGGATGCGGCCATCGTGCAGCGTCACGATCCGGTGCGCCAGCGCCAGGCCCAATCCGACACCGCCTCGCCGGCCCGTGGCGAAGGGATGAAAGAGCCGCTCCCTGATTTCCGCCGGCAGGCCGGGCCCGCGGTCCTCGACGGCGAGCTCTACCCCGTCGTCGATGCGCTCAATCCGCATTTCCACCGGCCCCGTCCTCTCGGCTTCCCGCTCGGCCTGAGCCGCGTTGTGCAGGAGGTTCCGAACCGCTCGTTCCAGGAGCTGGGCGTCTCCCCGCAGCCGAATCCCGGCCTCTCCCTCCACCCTCACCTGCACTCCCGCCAGGGAGGGATCGGCCGCCGCCCGCCGGGCCAGGGCCGACAGATCGACGGTCTCGAAACGGGCGGTGCCCGGCCGCGCGAAGGCGAGGAAGTCCTGGAGAACCCTCTCCAGGTGGTCGGCCTCGCGGCGGATTTCTGCCAGGTAGTCGGCGATCGACTCCTCGTCGGGCCGGCGCTCGATGAGCGTCAGGTAGCCGCGCAGGGTCGCCAAGCTGTTGCGCAGCTCGTGGGCGACGCCGCCGGCCATCTCTCCCAGCCGGGCGAGACTCTCGGCCAGGCGGCTCTCTTCGGCCCGGCGCTGGACCTCGGTGAGGTCGGCAAAGAGGACGAGCCAGCCGCGCACACCGCCGTCATCCCGGCGGAGGGGATGGACGGTGAGCCCCAGGGTGCGCGTCCCCTCGCCGGCTCGCACGGAGCACTCCTGCCGGCGCGGAGCGGTCTCCTCGGCGACCGCCGCGGTCAGCAGCTCCAGCAGCTCGGGCTGCGAAGCGAGCGCCTCGGCGAGCGGAGTGCCGGGAGCGGGGGGCTCGATGCCGAGGAGCCCGGCCGCGACCGGATTGAGCGCCAGCACGTCTCCGGCCCGGTCGAGCAGCAGCAGGCCGCTTTGCAGGGTGGACGACAGGGTCCGCTCCAGGGCGGCGATGTCGTCCTCAGTGTTGCGGGCATTGCGGGCATCGCGGGCATCCCGCACGGCCAGGGATGTAAGCGCGCGTTCGAACGTCGAGACCAGAAACTCGACCTCCCCCTCGCCGGCCTCCTGTTCTCCTCCAAGCTCGCGGGCCCGCTCCAGGAGGCGTTCCCACGGCATCATGAGATGCCGGAGAAACGAGAGCACCAGGATCAAGAGGGCCGCATTGAGCCCCAGAACGACCACCGACAGCACTCCGAGAGCCTTGCGCTGGCTGGCCAGGACCCCGGCCGGCAGGTCGACTCTCACCCATCGCTTTGATTCCATCGGTGCGAATCCGGCGATGGCATCGGGCAGGGTGTCGTTCGGGCCCGCTCCGACCGGCTCGTCGAGGTCGAGGCCCTCCGCCGGCGAGAGCAGCCCGGCGGTCGGCAGCCCTCCCGAGGCGACCAGCGCGCTGCCGTCGCCGTTGACCAGCGCCACGCTCCGCGCCTGGGGAGCCAGGGACCGCAGCTCGGCCGGCGACGGCAGAGCGGCCGGGAAACCGGCGCGATCCCGGAGGCGGTTGGCGACCTCGGCCGCCAGGTTGGCCGCCGTCTCCTGGCGTTCTTCCAGGAGCAGCCGCAGGGCGCTGCGGAAGGAGAACAGGGTGAAAGTGGACAGGACGACCAGCAGCAGCAGGGCCACGGGGAGGAGGATCAGAACCTCTCGGCGCAGACCCAGTCGGCCCGTTCGCCTCCCCCTGTCCTCGCCGCTCATAGGAAGCGCATGTAGTAGCCGATGATCGCCGGCGCCGCGAACAGGGCGAGGAGGGCCCCCAGGGCCAGGAAGGCGCCGAACGGAAGCTTGGTCTGCATGCCCTGGCCATTGCGGCTCATCAGGACGACGCCCACGATCGAGCCGCTGAGCACGGCGAAGAAGAAGGCCACGAGCATCGCCTTCCATCCCAGAAAGGTCCCGATCAGAGCGAGCATCTTGGCGTCACCGAGACCGAGCCCCTCCTCCCGCCGGATCAGCCACCAGGTGCCGTAGATCGCCAGCGTCATCCCGCCGCCCAGCAGGAAGCCGCCCAGCGGTTCCAGCATGTGGCTCCAGGGCAGGCGGAGGAGGACCACGAGGATCGCGTGGGCGAGAAAGCCAAAGGCGATCCCAGGCCAGGTGATCCGGTCGGGGAGGATCATGTGGTCGTAGTCGATCATCGCCAGGACGATCATCAGGCAGACGAAGACGGCGGCCAGGACGGCCTGCGGGCTGAGGCCGAAGGCGATATAGCAGCCCACCAGAAGCAGGGCGGTGACCGCCTCGATCAGCGGATAGCGCCAGGAGATCCCCGCACCGCAGCTCCGGCAGCGGCCGCGCAGCAGGATGTAGGACAGGACGGGCAGGTTGTCCAGCGCACGGATGGGCGCCGAGCACGAGGGACAGCGCGAGCGCGGCTTCACCGTCGACAGGCCCAGCGGCAGCCGGTGGATGACGACGTTGAGGTAGCTGCCGACGATCAGCCCGAGCAGCGCGATGTAGAGCGCGATCAGAGAGTGCAGAGTCACAGTGCCCGAGATTCTAACCGCCTCCGGGCTTCGGCCGTCGACTCGCGCGCGAGCAGGACTCCAACGGCAGCCAGGGTCAGGAGGGTGACGGCGGCGCCCGCGGGAACGAGCGGGTCGCGATAGCGGAGATCCAGGGTGTGCTCGCCCGGGGGAAGCTCCAGGGCGATCTGGCACGCCGCGGTCGGGAGGACCGGCGTCGGTGTGCCGTCCACGTCGGCCTTCCACCCCTCGTCGAAGGTCGAGGCCACGACGAAGAACGCCGGGGACTCCGATCGATAGCGCATTCGCAGCCGGCCCCCGCGGTCGTCCAGGTCCAGCGGTTCCGGCACTCTCGGGAAAGCCGCCTCGCGCTCAGGCTCGCCGGAGATCACGGCGTGCTCGCGCCGCATCAGGAGGTAGCCCTCGGCGCGGGCCGCCGCCAGCGCCGACTCCGGGTCCGGGTGAAACACGGCGCGCGGCACGAAGCGGTGCCTCGGCAGAAGGAAGGGGTTCTTCAGGACCCTCATCAAGGGGGCATCCGGGTTCCTCTTCGCCTCGGCCGCCCAGTCGGCGGGGTCCTTGCGCAGCATGAGGACGCCCACATTCCAGGCGCCGAGGTAGTGCAGGGCGCTCTGGGAGGAGGTTCCCCAGTCCTGGTGCAGCGTGTCCACGGAGCGGGAGGCCCAGCGCGTGAGCATCAGGTCGAAGTCCTCGTTCAGCGCGTAGGGGATCTGCCAGAGCAGGGCGCTGTAGGGCTCCATCCGGCCGATCGACGCGCGGACCGGAGCGAGGGACGGATCTCCGGGCTGCTTCCGCGGCACGAAGTCGGCCTCGCCGTCGGAGCCTTCCTGGACATAGAGACGCGCCCCCTCGAGCTCCTGGAGCATCGGGACCGGCGGCGGTCCCTGATACAGCCCCGCCGGAGCGATCCGGATGAGACCGTGGCCGTAGTGCCAGAGATCGGCGGCGAGCAGGACCAGGGCCAGCACGGTGAGGAGCCGGGCCGGCGGACGCCGCCAGCGGCAGAGCGCCAGCAGCGCCGCGACCATCGCGGCGGTGGCCACGGCCGCCCAGCCTTCGCCTCGAAGGTAGACGATGCCGGCCTGGATCTTCTCCGCCGTCATGCCCGGACCGCCGTGGGTCCGCACGAACCACTCGGCGAGGCTGGGCACCTGGTAGAGCAGGCCGGTGAGCGTTCCGGCCACCGCCAGGAGGACGGCCGAGAGCGCCAGCGGAAAGTCGGCGCGCTCCGGCCGGCCCTCCCGCCGCTCCCGGAGAAGCCATCCCCATCCCAGGGCGCCCGCGAACACCAGGGCCACGACCGCCAGCACCGCGAACTTTTCCGGAAAGCGCAGCACCGCGAGCACGGGCACCGCCTCGCGCAGCGGCTCGTAGAGCGGGTTGTGCCTTCCCAGGGCCAGGAAGGCGCCGGCCAGGAAGGCGAGGAGCCAGGCAGCCCGCCGCGGCACCGGCCATTGAGCCAGGGCTGCCAGGGCGAGGACGGTCAGCAGGAGACCCGGATAGATCGAGGCCACATAGGGATAGTCCCGGTCGTGGAGGCTCCAGCCGAAGAACAGCTTTTCATGGTCGCGGGTCGGATCGCCGAAGAACCGGGGATAGGCGATCTCGACGAGCCGGGCCGGCGGAGCCGACCAGACTGTGGCCCGGCTGGCCTCAAGACCTCCGGCGCGGGGCGAGCTCGCGAGCCGGCCGCCGGTGGGGAGCCACTGGACCGCGGCAAGGAGGACGGCCACCGTCCCGATCACCACCAGGCGAGGCAGGATGCGGACCCGGCCGGGCGCCCCGGCCAGACTCGCCGCGGTCATTGCCAGGGCGGCCAGGGCGGTGATGACCACGGTGGCCGGCTCGCCGTTGAGCAGCTGAAGCGCGACGGCCAGGGCAGCGAGGAGCGCGGGCCGGCGCCATCTTCCCGGCTCGGCCCGCAGCGTCGCGTCGACCTGGCCGATCACCCAGGGAAACCAGGCCATGCTGCAGAACAGGGTCAAAGCGCTGACCAGCGAGAGAAGCGCGCCGCAGCCGGTGTAGCCCACCGCGGCGAGGGCGGCCGTGCCCCGGTCCGCGCCCAGGCGCCGCGCCAGCCACCAGGCTCCCGCGAACGCCAGGCCCGCGTGCAGGATCACCAGCAGATTCAGGGCGTAGGCCGGAGGGACGGCGAAGACCAGCCAGCTCGGAGGATAGAACGCGGCGTAGCTCGGATTCGACAGCACCGGCTGGCCGCCGTTGAGCCAGGGGCTCCAGAGCGCCGAGCCGCTCTCGACGAGAGCGCGGAAGGACGATCGAAGGGGAAGATGGAAGAGGGGGATGTCGCGGTTCGCGAGCACCCGGCCGGGCGAGAGAAGAGGACCGAAAAAAGCGAGCAGCCAAACCGCTGCCAGGAGGCCCGGCAGAGCAACGACGACAGCGGTCCGGCTGCGCAAAACCTCTCAGCTCTTCTGCGGCCAGCGCACCATGAAGCCGTCCGCCCAGACGATGTCCTGATCGTAGTCTGTCGGATCGAACGACGTCACCGTGTACTCTGTGGTTCCCTCGGCCACATTGTTCCGCCCGCGGCTGCGAATCAGCATCACCTGCCGCGCGTGCGCGTCCTCGGTCTTGACGTAATACTCGTAGGTGAACTTCCACCCGTCCCGGGTCGGCACATCCTGGAGATACTGCGGCACGAGAATGCTCGCCACCAGCGCGAGCGACTTCTGTGAGCCGTAGGAGGCCAGAACAACGTTCGAGTTCGCCTGGCCGGCAGCCGCGGCTCCCACCTCGTCGGTGAGCCACGAGAACAGAGCCGTTCCCGTGATCCGCATGTCGGCCATCGTGCGCTTCTGCTTCGTCTTCTGCATCGCATCCAGCAGGTTCGGGATCAGCATGGCTGCGATGAGCCCGATGATCGCGATGACGATGAGCAGCTCGATCAGAGTGAACCCCTTTTGTCCGCCTGTCTCCCTGCACATTTTCATTTCACCCTCCAGATTGGTTCCGGATGCATCTAAGGCAAGGGACGTGCCAGCTGGGAGAGCCGTCCGATGTCCCTTGTTTCCAATAGTTAAACGGCCTCATCTATGAGTCCGGGTCCGACAAAAAACGTCAAGCTTCGACACTGGATGTCACCCGGTCTCACCACCCGGTCTCACCACCCGGTAATCAGCCGGCGTTCGGACCGGCGTAGGCGGCGACGATCCGGCGCATACGCTCGACGCCCGCATCGAGCTCGTCGAGGGGGATGCGCTCGTCCGGACCGTGGATCCCTTTGAGGTCGTCGCCTCCAACCGCGAATGGCGTCACCCCGTACGCCGGGATCCCCTTTTCCCGAAAATAGCGGGAGTCGGTGAAGCCGGACACGAACGTGGGAACGACCGGTGCGTCCTTGACCAGCACCTTCTGGAAGGCCGCGTAGAGCCGGCCGGCGGCGGGCGAAGGCGGCACCGGCGGCGACGTGACGAGAACCTTCACCTCGAAGCCCTTGCCCAGCGACTCCTCGATCCCTGCCAGGAAGGCCTTCGAATCCGTATCCGGCAGGAGGCGGACGTCGATCAGGGCCGACGCCTGCCCGGGAATGACGTTGATCCGCTCGCCGCCTTTCAGGACGGTCACCTGGACCGTGTCGAGGAACAGGTTGGCCATGCCTGGAAGCAGGAACTCGGTCGGCCCCTCGGGCTTCACGATCGCGTCGACGCCGGACAGGATCCGCTTCCAGTAGGCGTTGTGCAGGGGGGCGATGGCGTGAGCGTACTGGCGGGACGCCGGGGTGACGCGCCAGCGGGCCGGCCGCTGCAACACCCGCGCGAGCCCCGCGATCAGCTGGTGCGTGGCGCTGTCCGGATTGAGGCCCGATGCGTGGCCTCCGCGTCCTGACGTCGTCACCTCCAGCCAGAGCGGCCGCTTCTGGGCGACCTCGATCCCCCACCAGAGCAGGCGCCCGTTGGAGGTCTGCGAGCGTCCGCCCTCCCCGACGACCGCCTCGGCCCCTTCGAACATCTCCGGCCGGTGCTTCAGAAGCCAGGCGGCGCCCTCAATGCCGCCGTTCTCCTCGTCCGCGACCGCCAGGTAGATGACGTCGCGCTCGATCGGAATCCCCTTCCGCTTGAGATCGATGAACGCGGCCAGCTCGGCGATCCCCAGGCTCTTGTCGTCCATCGCACCGCGGCCCCACAGGCGGCCGTCGCGGATCTCGCCCGAGAACGGCGGAACCGTCCAGCCCGGCCCGGGGCTCACCACGTCCATGTGGTGGAGAAGAACCACGGCGCGGCCGTTGCTCCGGGGAGAAGACAGCCTCGCCCACAGGTTCGCCCGGCCGTTCGGCGTCCGGGCGATGTGGACCGGGATTCCCTCCCGCTTCAGGATCGCGGCGAGGTAGCTCGCTGCCAGGTGCTCGCGGCCGGGCGGGTTCGTCGTGTCGATCCGCAGGTAGCCTTGCAGCCAGCGGCCCGCCTCGGACAGCTCTTCCGAACGGTCCGAGCGGTCGGCGGCGGCAAGCCAGGCCGTGGTCGGCAGTGTCAGCAGGGTCAGCACGGCCACGAGGGCCAGCAGGGGGAGGCTGGTAGCTCTTCGCATGAGGCGCATGGGGATGATCACCGGAGTTTAAACAAAAAAAGGGGCGCCTCCAACCGGGGGCGCCCCTTCGAGGGAGAATTGTTCTGCGCTGTTAGTTCTTCTGCGGCCAGCGGACGAAGAAGCCGTCGGCCCAGACGATGTCCTGGTCGTAGTTGGTCGGATCGAACGCGGTGACCGAGTACGTGCCCGAGCCCTCGGCGGTCTTGTTGCGGCCCTGGCTGCGGATCGCCATGACGCTCGGGGCGAGCGGGTTGGCCGTGTTCAGGTAGAAGTCGTAGGGGGTCTTCCAGCCGTCCGCGCCCGGGACTTCCTGCATGTACTGGGGCACCAGGATGCTGCCCGCCTGCGCGGCGCTCAGCGAGGTGCCGTAGGAGGTCAGGTTCACGTCCGTGGCGGCGGCGCCCGCGGCGGCAGCGCCGACCTGGTCGGTCAGCCACGAGAACATCGCGGTGCCGGTGTTGCGAATGTCGGCGACCGTCCGCTTCTGCTTCGCCTTCTGAAGGGCGTCCAGGAAGTTCGGGATCAAGAGTGCCGCGATGATGCCGATGATCGCGACGACGATCAGCAACTCGATCAGCGTGAAGCCCTTTTGGCGGTTGCGGATCTTGCTCAACATGACTTGCCTCTCCTCCGGGCTATGCCCTGGTTGATCCTTGTTGGATCCTTAAGATGATTTCTTATCAGAGCACGCTTGGTGCCAGAGACCTGGAGAGGGTAAGCGATTGATTCTAAAGAAAGCTTCCAGACGAGTTAGACAAAAAGTGCCACTCTGGCGGCAGGGGGCATGACAACGGTTGCCTGCCGGGCCGTCCTCGATCCTGGACATGTCGCGGGCAAAAAAAGAGGCGCCACCAACCGTGGCGCCCCAATATCTGAGGAGGGAGTGTTCGGGTGCGGCGCTGTTAGTTCTTCTGCGGCCAGCGGACGAAGAAACCGTCGGCCCAGACGATGTCCTGGTCGTAGTTGGTCGGATCGAACGCGGTGACCGAGTACGTGCCCGAGCCCTCGGCGGTCTTGTTGCGGCCCTGGCTGCGGATCGCCATGACGTTGGCCGCGAGCGGGTTGGTCGTGTTCAGGTAGAAGTCGTAGGGGGTCTTCCAGCCGTCGGCGCCCGGAACCTCCTGCATGTACTGCGGCACCAGGATGCTGCCCGCCTGCGCGGCGCTCAGCGAGGTGCCGTACGAGGTCAGGTTCACGTCGGTGGCGGCGGCGCCGGCAGCGGCGGCACCCACCTGGTCGGTCAGCCACGAGAACATCGCGGTGCCGGTGTTGCGGATGTCGGCCACGGTCCGCTTCTGCTTCGCCTTCTGAAGGGCGTCGAGGAAGTTCGGGATCAGCAGCGCAGCGATGATGCCGATGATGGCGACGACGATCAGCAGCTCGATGAGAGTGAAGCCCTTCTGACGATTCCGGATTTTGCTCAACATGAGATCATCTCCTCCTGGTTTCAACCGTAGTGCCCCGTGGATTGGGGCGGTCTCCGTTCGTTTTGGTATAAAGCAGGGCTGATGCCAGCTCTCAGGAACGGCTAAACCCTTGATTCTATTGACTGCTTCTCTTGGGTGCCGACAGAAAGTGTCAGCGGGTTTTCGAGCCTGTTGACAGCCTGTGTCACCCCGGCCGCCAGCTCAGTCGAGAACCAGCCTCCGCACCAGATCGCTGTACACCTCGACCCCTTCGACGAAGCCGGGCAGGGCGAATCTCTCGTTCGCCTTGTCGACCTGCAAGGTGTCGGTGTTCATGATCAGGAAGGGGCTGAAGCCATAGGAAGGGATGCCGGCCGCGCGGAAGAAGCGCGAGTCGGTGGCCGTCCAGGGCAGGAAGTACGGGCCGGACGGCGCGTCGGGATAGTGGTCCTTGAGCGTCGCGGTGATCTCCTCGAAGACCGGGTGGTCGACGGGGCTCGGGTGGTTGACGGCCGGCGGCTCGTCGATCGTCCAGGTGAGGCCGTGGAGCATCCAGGCCGGCACCAGCTTGGGAAGCTCGTCCTCCAGCTTCGCGCCGGGCAAGAGATGGAGCTTGATCAGGAGCTGCCAGCCGCCGCCCTTGGCCTCTTCCGTCCGGATGCCCACCGCCTCGTTGCGGAACATCGAGCGCAGGTAGTCCGGCAGCTTGTGGAACTCCGCCGAGTCCGCGATCGTCTTGTCCGGGTCGGCGAGGAGGTCGCGCAGATCCTGGCGGTCCCGGGTGGGGCCGTAGATCTTCATGACCTCGCGGACTTCGGGAATGACGCGCAGGTCGGTCTCGGTGTAGCCGGTCTCCTTGAGAAGGGCCTTCAGGTCGTCCAGCGGCTCCCGGTCGCTGCTGCAGACGATGAGGTCGACATAGCGCTTCTGGGAGATCTCGGTCCCCCAGAATTTGATGTCGTCCCGGGCGCGGGCCTCGACCACGCCGCCCTCGGTGAGCACGGCCCAGATGCTCTTGGCCATCTCCGGCTGCTCCCGCAGGATTCGCCGCACGCCGAGCCGGCTCCCTCTCTCCTCACTGCTGGTGGCGAGAAAGAGGACGGAGCGCTTGAGCGGCTGGCCGCTCTTCTTGAGGTCGATCATGGCGAGGAGCTGAGCCACGGCGACGCTCTTCATGTCGAACACGCCGCGGCCATGAATCCACGGCACCTCGATGAATCCCTCGAACGGCGGATGGTCCCACTCGGACGGGTCGACCTTCTCGACATCGATGTGGTTGTGGAGGACGAGCGGGTGCTTGTCCTCGCCTTCCAGCAGGGCGTAGAGGTTGGCCTTGCGGTCGCCCACGACCTCGACGCGCGCCGGAATGCCTTCCTTCTCCAGCTGCGCGGCCAGGAACCGGGCGCCCTCGATCTCGTCGCCGGTGGCCTCGCTGGTGTCGATCCGGACGTAGTCGCGGAGCAGCTTCACTTCCGGCAGGTTCGGATAGTCGAGGTTGGCCCATCGCTGGGAGCCGCCCTGCAGCGGACGGTTGAGGAAGGTGACGAGCGCCCACGTCATTCCCCCTACGATCACGAGGCTGCCGTAGAGGGCGATGCGGGCGGCCATGCGGCGCCGGCGCTGAAAGGGGGTCCAAGTGGTCCGGGACATGAGCGGGGATGATACTAGTTCAAGTTCAAAGAAGGTTGTGTATGCTCCGCGGCAGATCATGCCTGCTCCCGACCCCTCGCCGGCTCCGGACCGGAGACCCCGCTGGCTGCTGCCGGCCGCGCTCGTGGCGTGCGTCGTCTATCTCGCCGCCGAGCTCTTCCTGGTCGGCCGCCTGGGCTTCCCGCTGGACGACTCCTGGATCCATCTCCAGTTCGCGCGCAACCTGGCGGACGGCTTCGGTCTCTCGTACAACCCGGGCCACCTCGTCACCGGCTCGACCGCCCCGCTCTGGACGGCGCTGCTCGCTCCGCTTCTCCTGCTGCCGGGCAACGTGGTCGTCTGGACCAAGCTGCTGGGGATCGCCTTCCACCTGGCGAGCGTCGCCGTCGCCTGGCGGCTCGGCCGGGAGATGGGTCTCAGCCGCGGGCTGGCCACCCTGTCGGCGGCGCTCATGCTCACCACCTCCTGGCTCGTCTGGTCCGCCCTGTCCGGGATGGAGGTGCCGCTCTTCATCTTCCTCTCCCTCGGCGGGATGGTGCTCCACCTGCGCGAGCGCCAGAATCCGGACCGGCCTCCGCTGGCCGCGCCGGTCTTCGCCGTGGCCGCGCTCGCCCGGCCCGAGGGATTGCTGCTCCTGGTCCTGGCGTTCTTCGACCGCCTCGTGATCCTGGAAAGAGAAGAGGAAGAGGGTCCGCTCCTCTGGCGCCGGCCCCGCCTGAAGCCGATCGTCGTGGGCGCGCTGCTCGCCGCTCTCGCCCTGGCCGGAACGGTCTTCTTCTATCGCTGGGCCGGAGGCTCGTTCCTCCCCACCACCTTCGGAGCCAAGGGCGGCGGTCTCCGGAGCCTGATGCCCAGCCTCGCCTACGTCTACACGGTGCTCGGCATCTGGTTCCGGTCGCAGCCTTTTCTCTTAATGCTCGCCGGAGCCGGCGTGGTGGCGCTGCTCGCGCGCCTCGGAACGAGCCGCGACCGCGGGCTTCTGCCGGCTCTCTGGGTGATCGGGTTGCCGATGGCCTACTCGCTGATGTCGCCCTCGCCGACGAAGCTGATGGGCAACTTCGGCCGCTACTACTTCCCGCTCATCCCGGTCGTCATCCTTCTCGGCGTCCTCGGGCTGGAGCCGGCGGCGAAAGCGCTCGGCCCGAGCGCCCGCACCGGAACAAAGGACCGCGGAATCAGGGTGCCGCTCGGAGCTCTGCTCGCCGGCGCCATCCTCGCCACGGCCTTCTGGGGTTTCGCCCAGAACGCCGTGCGCTACGCCCGCAACGTCGCCAACGTCGAGGACAGCGACGTGCAGGTCGCGCGCTGGCTCGGCGAGCGGGTTTCCCCCCAGGCCCTGCTGGCGGTCAACGACATCGGCGCCATCAAGTTCCTCCTCCCGAACCCGGTCCTCGACCTGGCCGGAATCGCGAACCCGGAGATCCGCGCCGAGGTCGGCGGGATCATGGCGGCCTCGGATCTGACCTGGGACGACGCCATGGTCGAGGCCATCGCGCGGCGCCAGCCGGATTACGTGGTGGTCTTCCCCAAGTGGCTGAAGGGATTGGATGGCGATCCGCGGTTCCTGCCGGTCCACGTCATCAAGATCCCGGACAACATCACGATGGGCGGCGACGAGATCGTGGTCTACGCGACAGTCTGGACAAGGTATCCGCTGAAGGCCGTGCCGGAATAGAATCCGTTCCGTGAACGTACCCATTCTCGACCTCACCCGAGTCCATCGCCGCATCGCCTCCCAGCTCGAAGAGCGCTGGAAGCGCGTCCTCTCCGAAAGCTCGTTCATCCTGGGCCCCGAGGTCCGGGAGTTCGAATCCGCCTTCGCCGCCTACCTGGGAGTGGGAGCCTGCACCGGCCTCGCCAACGGCACCGACGCCCTGGTGCTGGCCCTGCGCGCCCTCGGGCTCCGGCCCGGCGACGAGGTGATCGTCCCGTCCTTCTCCTTCTTCGCCACGGCCGAGGCCGTCCTGCTCCTCGGCGGCGTGCCGGTCTTCGCCGACGTCGACCCCGAGACGCTCAACCTCGATGCCGAGGACGCGGAACGCCGCGTGACCGAGCGGACCGTGGGTCTCCTGCCCGTCCATCTCTATGGCCGGCCCTTCGACGTGGATGCCGTTCTGGCGCTCTGCGAGAAGCGCGGCCTCTGGATGATCGAGGACGCGGCCCAGGCCCAGGGCGCCGCCTGGAAGGGGACCCGGGTCGGAGGCTTCGGCAGCCTGGCCGCCTGGAGCTTCTATCCGACGAAGAACCTAGGCTGCTTCGGGGACGGCGGCGGCGTGACCGGCAACGACAAGGATCTCGTCGCCCAGGTCCACCGGCTGGCGAACCACGGCCAGACGAGCCGCTACCACCACGCGGACGTGGGAACGAACAGCCGCCTCGACAGCCTCCAGGCCGCGGTCCTGAACTGCCGGCTGGCCTTCCTGGAAGAGGACAACACCCGACGCCGCGAGCTGGCCTGCCGCTACCACGGCGCCTTCAAGGAGATCGCCGACCTCCGGCTGATCCCGGACCCGCCGGGAGCCGTCTCCGTCTACCACCAGTACACGGTCCGCACCTCGCGCCGCGACGAGTTGATGGAGCACCTGAAGTCCAAAGGCATCGCCTCGGCCGTCCACTACCCGGTGCCGATCCACCAACAGCCGGTGGTGAAGGAGAAGTTTCCGGTCCCGGCCGGAGACCTTCCGGTCTCCAACGCGGCCGCGAAGGACGTGCTCTGCCTGCCGATCTTCCCGGAGCTGACGAACGAGGAGCACGAGCAGGTCTGCTCGGCGGTGCGGGAATTCTTCGGAGCCTGACGAGTCGGGGGCGGCTCTCATGGCTGCCCCCCTTGTCACTTTAGCAACGGCGCGTCGAACGTGTAGTCCCCGGTCGGAGTGCAGTATGCGACCGTGTCGCCGTCGCTGCAGGCGCCCGAGCCCGTGGTCAGGGTGCCTTTCAGCCGCTTCGCATCCTTGGTCTCAAAGTTGACCACCACGCTCTCCAGCCCATTCCAGGTGCTCAGCATCTCGGTGTTGACATACCCGTTGGCGGGACAGAGAAAGTACAGGTCGACCTTCCATTCCGCGTCCAGCTTCACGGCCACGAAGGGTGTCTTCTCCTTTTCGCACCAGACTCGCCGCGCTTCGTCGCGATTCTTCGCGGTGGCCCAGTCCTTCAGCGGCGGCTCCTTCTCGGTGAGCACGATCCACGTGAACTGCTTCGCCCCCGTTCCTTCCGAGTAGGCATACGAGTGGTGCGGAGAGAAGCTCAGCTCTTCGATCTTGCCCTCGCCGCCCGCGCTGCCGGCCTCCTGGGCTTCGAGAGGGTTCCATGCGCAACAGAGGACGAGAGCAAGAACGGCAGCGCGGTGACGCATCGAGTTCTCCTTTGAGGCAGGCCGACGGATCGAAGCCGGAACCCGGCTGTCCCGATTCTAGTTCAGGCGCCGGATTCCGTGGGCAGCTTCGCGGAGAGCCAGCCGCTGATGCCCGCCGACATCACCTGGACGTTGCCGTAGCCCATCTGCTTCGCCCGGCGCGCCGCGTTGGGGGCCTTCCTGCACATCGGGTTCGAGCAGTAGAAGACCAGCACCGCGTTCTTGTCGGACGGCAGGTCGCCGGCCTTGTATTCGACCGGATCGAGATTTCTTGCGCCGGGGACGTGCGCCTGGTTCCAGCTGCCGGGGGCGTTGACGTCGAAGACGGCGACGGGCTCGGAACTCCGCACCTGTCGATGCAGCTCAGCAGGAGAGATCGTCTTCAGGCCCATGAGCCATGCGAACATGCGGGGTTGCTCCTTCCGGTTGAGATCGGATTGCTTCACCCTTGTCTACGCCAAGGGGAGATGCAAGTTTCCTGACACCGCCGGAGACTACCGCCGACCCTCCCAACGTCCTGGCCAGGTACTCGGCGGGCGCGGGCTATAATGCCTCCAGGAGGTAGTCATGACGCTCTGGGAAACGCTCTTGGACATCCACTCGCTCGAAGAGGAGTTGCTGGAGTTCGAGCGCAAGTACGGACTGCGCTCCGAGACCTTCTACGCCGCTTATGGCCGCGGGGAAGAGCCAGCAGACGACCGATGGGTTCTGGATTTTACCGAATGGGCGAGCGTCTATCGTACCTTGCTGGTCCGGCAAGCTGAGTAAAGCACTGATCGGAAAGAGATCCTAAGAAACCCGGCCCCTTCCTTCCTCGGTTAGCGAACCGAATGAAGCGAACTGCGCGCTCACTGCACGTAATCGTACAGCGGCTTGCCCTTGTCCACGATATGAACGGTAAAGAGCTTCACCGACCCTTCCCCAACAACCTTGAAGCCGGCATGCTTCACGTCGCGGAGGTTGAAAGGCGTGGAGCCGGTGACCAGTGGCATCGGGTCCTTTCCCTCAACCTGGATGGTTCCACCCTGTACGACATACCCGGCCTCGATGCCGTGATGGATGTGAAGGGCGATGGAATCACCCGGCTTGTATTCCGCCACCGAGGCGATGACCTCCATGCCCGGCGCTCCCGACAGGTCGGCGCGCTTCTGTTCGATGCGCGCTGCGGAGTCGCTTGAGGCCTGAGCCAGCACGCCCGTCGCGAGGCCGAGAACGAAGAGGGAGACTGCGACAAGCGAGGCAATCAGTTTTCTGACCTTCAAAGGTCGCTCCCTTGGAAGAATGAAGGTGCGGTGTTCTGTCGACGCTGTAGAGGAAGCTCCTGCCTTCATGTCTCGGACTTCTCGATGTCAGCCAAAGCCTCTTCGATCGCCCGGCGAAACGTAGCGGGATCGATCGCAGGATACTTGTAGAGTTGCGGCTCGATCTCTCCGAAGCGGCGGCGAAGCCCTTCTCGATCGATCAAGCCGCGCTTGATCATCTCGCTCACGTCGATCCGATCCTTTGCATGTCCACGCTGAATCTTCGAGAGCGCCTGTGCATAGAAATCGTAGTGATAGAAGGAGAGCCGTCCTTGCCGATCAATGAACGTGCTCCGCTCCTGCCAACCGGGCACCTCGGGAATGAACTGATCCGGCGCGGCCAGCTCGATGTTGATTTCTAGCTTGTCCTTGAGGTGGGGAAATGCTCGATAGAGCCGGTCGGATTCGGGCTCGATCTTGATGTCAACGTCGACGGTGCTCGTTCGCCAGCCCAGGAGAACCGCCGTCGCTCCACCGGTGAAGTAGAGCCGGCCTTCTTTGTCGGCTTCTCTCCCGAGCTCGTTCATGAAGCGGCGGACCCGCTCCTGGTCTACAGGCCGCCGCATTCCGCCGCGTTCTCGAAGCTGACAAGCCGCCGAATCAGGGCGTTGTAGCGGGAATGAGCGGAGTCGGAGTCCGTCTCCGCGAGTCGGTTATAGAGCCGACGTTCTGGATCGGGGAAGGCCGTTGCGGGGACGGGTAAGCCGATCCGCCGCAATCGATGCGCGCCTATAGATACGAGGAGCGCCGGAATGGTCTCACGGCCATAATCGAGATCCTCGAGCCCTTCCTCGACTAGCTCACCACCAGGTAACGCGGCCAGACTCTTCACGGCAGACACTCCCAGGAACCAATGAACACATGCCCCTTAATCCTACTCACTGGATATTCTGATGAGACCTTAAGTGGCGGCGCTTTGCGATAACTTGGCGACGCTTCGCTGGGAACTCGCGCGATACCACAAGAATACTCACTCACCCTTCCACTCACCATTCGAATAATTATGCGATTCTGGCCAACCAGCTGCGTTCCAGACGATATCAAATATCGGTTTGAGCAGCTCAAATGGGTTGACCGTAAAATCAGTTACCGCGATCTCCGGCAAAACCAACTCGTCCCGATCGATCCTAGCGTCGCTGATATCACTGCGATAGTAGCGCGCCTCATACTTCTTTCCATCCCGCACGCTCAACAAACCCGTGTCTACGGTTTCAAGGATGCCATTACGAAAAATCTGGAGATATCCGTACGTGCCTACATGTGGGCTAGTTGCGGTTTTTGAAACGCCATCGAAGTTGTGACGGCAACTCGAGCCTCTCGCGTATAAAGGCTGCAACTCAAAATCCTCTTGAAGGTTGGAGAGATCGAAAAGCCCTCCGGGCTCGAATGATTGCAGGGGGATCAAGTGTAGCACTAGCTTTCCCGAAGCATTCGGTCCCAGCGGTGATTCACCGGCCCTAATTGTAGCGAGCCGCTCATGGCGAAAGCGCTTCAATCGATCGGCTAGAGCCTCGGATTGAGAGAAGAGCGAGCGGAGTTCGGTCACATCAACCGGGTACTTTCCCGCCGCGTTACGGGCGTAAAATTTGTCGTGTCCTTTTAGGCTTACCCGATGGGGAAGTGCCCAGCTACGAGAGATTTCGAGAACCAACACGGCGCGGGACTCTGCAAGCGGGACGGCAGAAATTCTAGTGGCCGGAAGGCGAGGCTCTAGTCCGTTGCGGAGCAGGTTCTCAAGCCGTTGAATTTCCTCGTCCACGCTGAGCATCGAAAGCCCGACAAGTTTCGTCGGGATACCCTTGTCCTCACTGATGCCAAAATACATCGTTCCGCCATTTGTATTCGCGAATGACGAGACATCGGCCAGGAACTCCTTCTTATCACTGTCTGTTGACCCCGGGAGCTCCAGCTTGTATTCAATCGCGTGGCCTTCCGCCACGCCATCCTCTATTAGCCCTTTTAGATCCACTTCCTTCATTGCTAACCCCCAGGCCAGAATCCTCAGTCGGCAGCTCCGGCTTCGACCACGAACGAGACGCCGCCTTCAGTCGTATCCTTGACCGCGCTTGAACACGTGCAGAACGACGAGGACGGCCGAACCTTGATCCCAGGCGAAGCGAACTCGCCAGCCCCCCACGCGCAGCCGGTATTCGGGCGGTTGCTTGCCCGCGAGCTTCAGGACATCACCTTGACTGGTGTCAGCAAGCTTGAGAACGGCGGCTATGATGCGCCCTTGGGTCAGTCGATCGAGGCGTGCAAGGTCGCGCTGGGCACGCGGCGTCCAATCGATGCGGAGGCTCAAGGAAGCCCCAACGCCCGCTTCAACGCCTCCGTCGTCAGGCTCTTTCCCTCCTCATGCCCGCGCCACGCTTCCGCCACTGCAACCGCTTCATCCCGGGTCTCAGCCTCTGAGTCCTCTGGAGCGTCCTCCAGCGTGTAACGGGGCGGTGCCGCCGTTTCCTTCAGAACCTCGAGCAATCGCTCGGCACGGTCGATCTCCGTATCGGGAAGGTCATCGACCAAACGGTGAAGGCTGTCTCGCAGGGCCATAAGCATCTCCTCTGGGTCATTCTAGCGCGTGCGAACCGGCTTGGAAGACGTGGAGATTCGTCCCCGAGGGGAGCCCAAACCCGAAGGGTCGGAATGGCGGTGGCCTTGGACTCGGCAGCCGCCATCCCTCCAAATTGTCAAAGAACCCCGTCCCGCCGGCGTTTCCTCTGCCGCCGCCGGGTTTTCCTGCGGCGCAATCCCGTTTGCCGCCGCGCCAGCCTCGTTTGCCGCCGCCGCAACCTCGTGAGCGCGAGCGGCAACCCCGAGTGCGGAGCCGCAATCTCGTTTGCCGCAGCCGCAATCTCGTTTGCCGCAGCCGCAACCACGAACGCCGCAGCCGCAAACCCGTTTGCCGCAGCGACAACCTCGTTTGCGGCACCGGCAAACAGGATCGCACCTGCGGCAAACAACGCTGCGGGGAAGCAATCCCGGTTGCGGCACCGGAAACATGCCACAGACGACCCTAACGATACACAGCTCTCACCGCGTGTCAAGAGTCAAAATGTGGATTTTCTACACATTCTCGTCCAAGATCTGGCCATAATCAGTCTTGACTCGCGGGCGGAGCTGACGGAGGATGCTCATCCGCCGCTCGGCACACT
>JANMTS010000175.1:0-79621 GCA_031390755.1 Holophagales bacterium | reverse complement strand
GCGGAACTACCGGCGTAAGGCTTGAGCCGGTAATCGGCTGAGCGATGACTATCGGCGTCGAGGAATAACTTTGCGCAAAGTTCACGGTTTTCGAGCGTCCGGCCCCGTGGGAGACCGGGTCGACGCCGTGATCGAGCTGCGCGTGCGGGCCGACGATCTCGCGGGCGAGCCGCGCTTCCCGGTCTGGGGCGAGACGTGGGGCGAGGCCCAGGTGGTCTCGCACTCCGAGCCGCGGAGGTCCACCGGGCCGGACGGCACGCTGGTCTTCGAGCAGCGGCTGACGCTCGCGGCCTTCAACACCGGCAGCGTGGCGCTGCCGCCGGCCGCCATCGCCGTCCCCCTGCACACCGGCACCGTCCAGGCCTCCACTCCGGCAGGCCTGGCGATCGCCATCCGCTCGCTCCTCCCCACGAACGCGAAAGACGCCAAAGACCTGAAACCCAAGACTGCGAAGCCGCTCGTGGGCCTGCCCATCGGCGAGCCGTTCTGGCGGACGCTCGCCGGGATGTTGACCGCCGCCCTCGCCGTCGGCTTCCTGCTCTGGCGCCAGAGCCGGTCGCGGCCGGAGGCCGTGACGGCCCGCCCCGCCCTGACGCCGCTGGGCGAGCTGGCGGCGAACCTGGAGCGGCTGATGGCCGAGACCTCGGCCGCGCGGCTCCACACCGGCCTCAGCCTGGCCTTCCGGATGTTCCTCACGCGGGCGCTGGGCTTCGACGCCGAAACCTGCACGACGAGCGAGGTCCAGCGCAATCTCCTGGCCGGCCGGCTCCCCGCCCCGCTGGTGCGGCAGTCGGTCGACCTCCTGCGCGCCTGCGACATGGTCAAGTTCGCGCGCCAGGACGTGGACGCGGAGCGCTGCCGGGAGCGCCTCGACACCGCGCGGCGGATCGGGATCGAGATCGACGAGCGCACCCGTCCGGCCGAGCCGGCCGAGAGGCTTCCGCTGGAGGCGGCGAGTTGATCACCGGCACGTTTCCGCACGTGGCCGATCCGGCCTGGCTGCTGCTGCTGGCCCTGCTCCCGCTCCTCGCCTGGCTCCACCACCGCCGCCGCTCGCTGGGGGCCCTCACCTACAGCGAGCTGCCGGCCGGCAGCCGGCGCCGCGCCTGGCGCCTGCACCTGCCGTTCTACACCCGCCTGCTGGCGCTCGGGTTCCTGGTCTGCGCCCTGGCGCGGCCGCAGCTCGGCTACGCCTGGGAAGAGAGCCTCACCGAGGGGATCGACATCCAGATCGTCCTCGACAACTCGGGCAGCATGGGGGCGCAGGACTTCCAGCCGAAGGACCGCCTGACCGTGGCCAAGCAGGTGGTGCGCGACTTCGTGGCCGCCCGCACCGGCGACCGCATCGGCCTCACCGTGTTCGCGGGCACCGCCCTGACCCGGGCGCCGCTCACCTCCGACCGCGACATGCTCGGCATCCTCATCGACGGCATCGAGATGACCGACACCCAGGACGGCACCGCCATCGGCGTGGCGCTGGCGAGCGCCGCCGCCCGCCTCAAGGACACGCAGGCCAAGTCGCGGGTCGTCGTCCTGGTCACCGACGGCGCCAACAACGCGGGCGAGATCGATCCGGTCTCCGCCGCCGCGGCCTGCGCCGGGCTGGGGCTCAAGGTCTACACCATCGCCGTCGGCAACGAGAACGGCGTTCCGGTCCGCGTGCCCTACAGGACGACGGACCCCTTCGGCCGGACCGTCGTCCAGTCCCGCCTGGCCCGGGTGCTGATGGACACGGGGCTGCTGCGCGAGATCGCCAGCCGCACCGGCGGCCGGTACTTCCTGGCCACGGACCGCGAGAGCCTGCGCCGCGTGTTCGCCGAGATCGACCGCCTGGAGAAGACGCCGCTCAAGGTGAAGCGCTACGTCCGCTACCGCGAGCTCTTCCATCCCCTGGCCTGGACCGGCCTGGGTCTTCTGCTCCTCCCCCTGGCGATGGCCGGGGCGCGGGCCACGGCGGAGCCCTGACCATGACCTTCGCGCTGCCCGATCTCCTCTGGCTCCTGGCTCTCACCCCCGCGGTGGCGGTGCTGGCGGCCTGGCTCTGGCGCCGGCGGCTCGCCGCGGACGCGGCCTGGGCCTCGCGCGGTCTCTGGGACCGGCTCCTGCCCGCCTACTCGGCGCGCCGCATCGCGCTCTCCGTCGCCTTCCTGACGCTCGCGGTGACCGGCGCGTCGCTCGCGCTCGCCCGGCCGCGCTGGGGACAGAGCCTCGAAGAGGTCGAGCGCAGGGGCGTCGACGTGGTCTTTCTGCTCGACTCGTCCCTCTCCATGGCGGCGACCGACGTGAGGCCGTCCCGCCTGTACGTGGCCAAGGCGCTGGTGCGGCGGATGACCCGGGCCATGCCCGCCAACCGGGTCGGGCTGGTGCAGGCCGAAGGCACGGGCGTGATGCTCGCCCCGCTCACCACCGAAGGCGGGGTGCTCGACATGCTGCTCGACACGGTCGAGCCGGCGTCGCTCCCCACGCCGGGCACCGAGCTGTCCCCGGGAATCGAGACCGCGCTCAGCCTGTTTGGTGCGGCGAGCGAGAAGCACCGCGCGCTGGTGGTCCTCTCCGACGGCGAGGACCACGGCGGCGGCCTGGAGGAGCGGATCGCGCTCCTCAAGGAGCAGGGCGTGATCGTCCACGCCTTCGGCATCGGCACCCCCCAGGGCTCGCGCATCCCGATCCCCGGCACCAGGGATCTCAAGAAGGACGCCGAGGGAAACTTCGTGACCACCCGGCTCCACGAGGAGACCCTGGAAGCCCTCGCGCGGGGGACGGGCGGCGAATATCTGCGGGCGGTCAGCGCCGCCGCCGATCCGGCGCCGGTGCTGAGGCAGATCGACCGCATGGAGAAGAGGACGCTGGAGAGCCAGACCCTGAACACCCGGCAGGAGCGTTTCCAATGGCCGCTCGGGCTGTCGGCGCTGGCGCTCGCGCTTTACCTCGCGATCGGCCCCTTCCTGGCGGAAAGGAAGGCGGCGTGAACGTCCGGATCGGGCCTCTCCTGCTGCTGGCCGCGCTCCCGGCGCTGCCGTCCATCCCCGGTCTCCCCTCGTTGAAGCCGGCGCTGCCGGCCTGGGCCGAGCGCTGGCTCTACAACCCGCGCGAGCGGACCGAGCGCGCCATGGAGACCAGCGGCGACGCAAAGCAGAAAGCGACGTCGGCAGACGCGGCAGACGCGGCCGACACCGCCCACCGGCTCGACCCCGCCGACCCGCGCACCGGCTTCAACGCCGGCACCGCCAATCTGGAGGCCGGACGCTCGCGCAAGGCGGCGAAGCTCCTGGAGCCCGCGGCCCGGATGCTCGACCAGAGGAATCCCGATCTCGCTCCCGCGGCCTGGTACAACCTCGGCAATGCCCAGCTCGCCGCGGGCGATGCCGCCGCCGCGGTCGAGGCGTTCCGCCAGTCCCTCCTGCGCAATCCGAACGACGCCGACGCCAAGTTCAACCTCGAGCTGGCGTTGCGCGAGCGCGAGCAGGAGCGCCTGCGCCTCAAGGGCAAGAAGGACGGCTCGCGAGGCGACCGGCCGGGCGAGCGCGAGCAGTCCGACAAGTCGGGCGAAGGCGCTCCCTCCGATCGCCAGGACAAGAACCCGCAGGATCCTGGCCAGGGCGACAAGGGCGGCCAGCAGCAGGATCAGGGCCGCCAGGGTCCGCAGAACCAGCCTTCCCCGCAGGGAGATGGCCGGCTGCCGCAGTTCCGGAACCAGCCCGAGATGAACGCGCAGGAAGCCGCGAGCCTCCTCGCCTCGGTGGAGAATCTGGAGCGCAGACAGCGCCGCGACCAGGCCGCCAGGCGCGCGAAGCAGCAGGCGAGCAAGGGGAAGGACTGGTGAGACGGCCCCACCCGCAGCCTCCGCAGTATGCGCGGCATGCCCTCCTGTCCCTCCTCCTGATGCTGGCCGCGCTCCCAGCCTCGGCGGGGGAGCTGCGCGTGCAGGCGAAGCTGGAGCCCGAGCGCATCGGCGTCGACGAGATCGCCACCCTGACGATCGAGGTCCGGGGGGGAGCGTTCGGCAATCTGCGCTTCCGTCCCGACTTCGATCTCGACAACTTCGAGGTCGTCGGCGGCCCCGACCAGGTCGACGACGTCCGGCTCGGCGGCGGCAGCCTGTCGCGCTCCTTCCGGGTGTCGTGGGAGCTGCGCCCCCTGTCCACCGGCCGGGCGCGGGTGCGCGGGCTGAACATCCGCCTGGAGGGCCGGGTCCTCCCCCTGGGGACCCGCGAGGTCCAGGTCCAGGAGGAGTCCACCGGGCTGTCCCGGACGCGTTCCTCCAGCCGCCCGGCCGATCCGTTCGACCGCCTCTTCCGTCCCTGGACACCGCCCTGGGCCGAGCAGCGCCGCCGGAGGCCCGACACGTTCCTCCGCGCCGAGGTGCGGCCGCTGCGTCCCGTGATCGGACAGCAGACGCTCTACACCGTCTACCTCTACACCCAGGTCGACGTCGAGGCGGTCGCCCCGAACAGCCTGCCGAGCTTCAAGGGTTTCTGGGTCCAGGACGTGCCGCAGCCGCAGAAGCTGACCAGCGACCTGGTGGAGGAGAACGGCCAGCGGTTCGGCCGCGTCGTGCTCCTGCAGAAGGCTCTCTTCCCCCTGCGCGCCGGCCCGCATCCGATCGAGCCCACCGAGATGAACCTCCTCGTCCGGCTGGCCGACGCCTCCTTTCCCGGCCATCCGATCTCCCGGCCCGAGCAGATCCGCCTGCGGACGCCGGCCATGGCCGTGGACGTCCAGGAGCTGCCGCCCGCCCCGGCCGGCTTCGGCGGCGCGGTCGGTAGCAAGCTGACGCTCACCGCGACGGTGGAGCCGGCCGAGGTGAGGCTGGGCGAGTCGGCGACCGTGACCGTGACCCTGAGCGGCGAGGGAAACCTCAAGGGACTGCCCGAGCCGGCCTTCCACAGAACGCCCGGGCTCGGCGTGCTCCCGCCGGAGCAGGACGGCGGCGACCGCGTCGTGGGCACCGTCGTCCACGGCGACCGGACCTGGAGCTACGCCGTGGTGCCGGAGCGGGCCGGAACCTTCCCCGTGCGGGTGCCGCCGGTCTCCTATTTCGATCCCGAGGCCGGGGCGTTCAAGACCGCGTCGGCGCCCGCCCTGAGCGTGACCGCGCTGCCCGCGTTGCCCGCGCCGGGGCCCGAGCCGCCCGCCGCAGCCACCTCGGCCACCGCGGCCACCGCGGCCGAAACCGCCGCGGCTCTCGGTTCCCCCGGAAACCAGGCCCGCCTGCATCCCCCTACGGCCAACTCCCGCGGTCCCTTCTCCAACGGACCGGCGCCGACCTGGCGCGAGGCGCTCCCCTGGGTCTTCGCCGTGCCGAGCGCCCTCGCCCTGGTCGTCCTCCTGGTCCGCCGACGGCATCCGGACTCGGACCGGGAGGCCCGCTCCCGCCTGGAGCGTGCTCTCAAGCGCACTCTCAAGGAAACCTCCGGCGACACCCGGCCGCGCCATGCGGCCGCCCGGATGGAAGATGCCTGGCGGGACTTCCTCGAAACGCGCTGGGAGATCCCGCCGGGCACGCCCTCCACCCGCTGGAGCAGCCTGCTCGTCGAGCGCGGCGCCGATCCCGGCGCGGCGCAGGAGCTGGCCGGGCTGGCGGACGACCTCCACTACCTGCGCTACGCCCCGCAGCTCTCGTCCTGCGACTCGCTCTGCGGCGACGTCCTCGGGCGCTGCCGACGGCTGGTCCGCCGGCTCGGCTGAAAACGCTTTTCCATCAAGGGCAACTCTGCTATCTTCAGCAGGCCGTGCCTCCACAAGGGAATGATGCGCTGCCGCAGTTCGACGACGATCCGGACGAGGTGCTCCGCGTGACCTCCGATTATCACAGCCTCGACCACGTGCGCCTCGAGCGCTTCCTGGAACGGCGCCGCGCCAATCCCACGAACCTGGAGCTGAGCCTCTCGGACAACCTGATCGAGGTTCTGCGGCGGGCCGACGGCTTCGTGCCCTCGGCGGCCGGCTCGATCCTGCTCGACAATCCGTCCGAGAAGCACGACGACCGGCGGCGCAACCTGCTGACCTTCATCGCGGCCTTCGGCGACAAGTCGTCGGGGCTCGTCGGCCAGAGCATCCCGGCCGAACAGGGGATCGCCGGCCGCGTCTACCTGACCGGCGAGGCCTACGTCACGCCGAACGCTCCCACCGACCGCTTCTTCTACCGGCGGATGGACGAGCAGACCCGGTACCAGACCCACTCGCTGATCGCCATTCCCATCCGGATCGAGCAGGAGATCTGCGGCGTCCTCGAGCTGATCAACCGGCGCAACGCTCCGGGCTACAGCCAGGAGGACCGGAACCTCCTGGAGATCTTCGCCGGCTACATCTCCATCTCGATCCAGAACGTGCTGGACGGGCGGCAGGCCCAGGAGATCGCCAAGCGCGACAACCTGACCGGCCTCTACAACGACCGCTACCTGCACATCGCGCTCGCGGACACCATCCGCCACTGCCTGGCCGAGAATCTCGACCTGGCCCTGCTGTTCCTCGACCTCGACTTCTTCAAGCGGGTCAACGACACCCACGGCCACCTGGCCGGCAGCCAGGTGCTGCGCGAGACCGGGCATCTCCTGCGCCAGCGCGTGGCGCGGGTCAAGGGCATTGCGGCGCGCTACGGCGGCGACGAGTTTGTCCTCCTGGTCCCCGGATGCGATCTGGACACCGCCATCGACGTGGCCGAGGACATCCGCGCCGAGATCGTCGGCAATACCTTCTGCGACGGCCCCGGCGACATCCAGCCCGACGCCCTCCATCTCAAGGGGCTGACCTGCTCCATCGGGGTCGCCACCCTGAAGCAGCACCTGGCGGAGGATCTCTCCCTGGAAGAGATGAAGAGCGCCCTCCTCCGGCTCGCCGACACCGCCATGTACGTGGCCAAGGAGACCGGCCGCAACCGCACCGCGACCGCCGGCCTGCCCATTCCCCGGCGCGCACCCAGTCCTCTTCGTTGACCCTCCGGAAGCCGGGGTGTTAGGATTCCGCGACTTCCCGCGGGACAGACAAACCCGCTTTCGATCGAGCTCCCTTCCGGAATCGCGCAGGGATTTGAGCCGGGGCTGCCGGCGCAGGTGGAACCATGACCGAACGGTACAGGATCGTCATCGCCGGAGCCGGCGGAATGGGACAGGCGACCGGCCTGCTCCTGCGGGAGCTGGGTGACTTCGAGGCGGATCTCTACCTCGGCGACGTCGACGCCGCCAAGGCCCGGACGGCCGCGGAGTGGATCTGCCACGGCTCCTCCCGCACCGGCGCGGTCGAGCCGTTCCACCTCCCCGCGGAAGGAACCAACGACGAGCTCGACCGCGTTCTGAAGGGCGCCCACCTCCTGCTCGACTGCCTGCCCGGCGAGCAGGCCGTGCGCATGGCCACGCGCGCACGGGAGAACAGCCTCTCCTATGCGAACCTGACCGAGTACGTCGAGGCGACGAACCGCATCACCGAGATCGCGGAAGGCGCCGACCAGGGCTTCCTGCTCCAGACCGGCCTCGCCCCGGGCTACATCAACGTCCTTGGCAACCAGCTCTTCCAGCGCTTCTGCCGCGAGCACGGCGTGGACAAGGTCGACCTCCTGGAGATGCGGGTCGGCGCCCTCACCCGGACCACCCGCGAGCCGCACCACTACGGCTTCACCTGGAACCCGAAGGGCGTGGCCACCGAGTACGTCGAGGATGCGGTCGTCGTCCGCGACTTCGAGACCACCACCCGCCCGTCCCTGACGGACCGGCGCACGGTTCTGATCAACGGCGTCCTCTACGAAGAGGCGCTCACCTCCGGCGGCGCCGCCGACCTGCCCGCCTCCCTGGCCGGCCGGGTGCGCAACCTCGACTACAAGACCTTCCGCTACCCCGGCCACTACGCCTGGGTCGAAGGGCTGCTGAGCGACCTCCGGATCGAAGGGGTGCCGCCGCACGAGATCGCCGACCGCCTCCTCCAGCGCATGCTCGACGTCACGCCCGCGGTCGAGGACGACCTCGTGATCGTCTACGCCGCGGTCGAGGGCCGGGACTCCCGCGGCACCCTCCACCGCCTCGAACGCTCGAACCTGATCCACCCCCGCAAGGTGGGCGGCCAACACCTCCGCGCCATCCAGACCACGACCTCCGCAGGCCTCGCCGAGTCCGCCCGCATCCTCCTGCGCGACAAGCCCAAGGGCGCCTTTCTCCAGAGCGGAATCGACCCCGATCGCTTCCTGAGCGGGCCCTTCGTTTCAACGATCTACAGCTGAAAATCGCCAGCCTTCCGCCCCTCTTTCGCCGCGCCCTTCGGGCGGGAAGGCGAAACTGTGGAAAAAGTCCCAACTTTGGCACGGTGCTTGCCGTCAAGCACTTGCGGCGCCCTGGTTGTTTTTTTAAATCGTTGACAGCAAACGGCTTGCCCGGGTTGCACAAAGAATTGGGCAAAGCGGTCCAAATGCCTGTTTCTCCGGGTTTTTCCAGGAGAAACCTGGGCCTTTCCCACAAGGTTTTCCACAGAGTCTGTGGAGATCGGAGCGCTTCGAGAAATGCTCAGCGGTTGAGCATGGGCTGCCCAACGGGTGAACGTTCGGAGGGCAGGCAGTCAACGCTGAACGAGCCCGCCGGTAGGCCTCGCTGGGATGTCGCCGGAGGGAGACCGAGCCTCTCCAGGGGAGCCGTCCGGAGCTGGACGAGCGGCCACTGCGCGGGGAACGGACGCCGCCGGAAGGTGTGGAGAGAAAGAGCCAGATCTGGAGCGGTGTCGACCTCCAGTTGCAAGCGGGCCGTCTCCCCTCGACCCCCCTGACGCCCCTGAGGAGCGGGTAACCCCCTCAGAACTGCGGCGAAGGCCTCCTTCCAACCCGCATCCACCCCGGGCCACCGGCGCACCTCTTCCATCGACCGCGCCAGCAGGTCCGGATGCCTCTCCCAGAACGTCGCCGCGGCGAGGTGGGGCTCGGCGAGCAGGGCGTGGGCTCCCCGGACAGGCGCATCCACCGCAGCCGGGTCGAGCGCCATCCGGGCGAACGGCGGGAACGGGTTCAGGGGGTCGAGGGCGCAGGCCCTGTCGAGAGCACCCGCAGCCCACGGACTGCGCACCTCGGCGCCGAGGAGGCCGGCGACCGTCCAGAGGGTGGGCACGCTCCGGGCGTCCCGCGCCGCGCGCAACGCCAACCCCGCCGTGCCCGGTCCGGGCGCTTGAAGCAGCGCCAGGCGCATCCGGTAGAGGGGAAACCGGGGATCGAGCCGGATCGCCGTGGCCAGCGCCTCCCGCGCTTCGTCCATCCGTACCCCGCCCGGTGACACTGCGGCGGCCACCGACCGGTCGTAGAGCCACCGGGCCGCTTCGAGCGGAGCCAGCCCCAGGAGCGCGATCCCCGCGTAGATCAGGACCGGACGCCGGGAGCCCCGGGGGCGGGGGTCGCCTCCCTCGCCGGCAAGCGCCGCTCCGGCGGCGACGGCCGCGGCGATCGGCAGCGCCGTCACGGCCAGGGACGCTCCTCCCAGCGAAGCCACGGCCGCGCCGAGAAGGCCCGCAAGCCCGGCGAGCAGGAGGGTCGGATCGTCAGCACGGCTCCGTGCGGCGAGCCGACGCACGAAGAACGCCGCGGTCAGGAGCACGACGACGGCGAGGCCCACCGCCCCCATCTCATAGGCCAGATGGAGCGGCAGCGAGTGAAGCTCTCCCACCGACTCCCCGGCGGGGCTCACTCCCGGAACCGGATCGAAGAAGGCCGGCGCCGTCCAGGCCGCCGATCCCGGTCCCCAGCCGAACACGGGCCGCTCCCGGAACCCCTGCCACCCGCCTTCGTAGTAGACCAACCGGCCCTGAACCGACAGGTCGGTTCCGGCCAGGATGCTCTGGATTCGATCCCGCTGCAGGAACAGCCCCAGGCTCGCCAACACGATGAGCAGGCCCAGTATTACGGACCAAACTCCGGCCCAGATTCCGGACCTCCGCGAACGGGCGCGCGAACGGGCGCGCGAACGGGCGAGAACCGCCAGCGCCACCACCACCTCGGCCGCCAGGGCCAGGTTGCCGGCCAGAGACTTCGTGGCGAGGATCGTGACCGCCGGCAGAACCCCGCCGGCCAGCCCGATCCACCGCCAGACTCCCGGCTCCCGGGCCGCGAGCAGCGCCAGGGGGAGCAGGATGACCAGCCACGTGGCGAGCAGGTTGTGATGACCGAGCGGCATGGCCACTCTGGGCAGATCCCGGACCCTCCAGTCGATCAGCGCCCAGAGCGAGACCACGGACGTCAGCACCGCCACCGCCCGGACTCCGAGACGCCGATCCCCCTCGCTCGCCCAGCAGCGGGCCACCGCCCCCGGCAGCATCAGGAACGCGGGGAGCAGAAGCAGCGCCATCCAGGACGCCCGCGGCACCGGCGACCGCCAGGCGCTCACCCCGGCAGCGATCCAGAGCGCCGGAGGCAGCAGGCGTCCGAGCCGGCCGAGCCCGAGAGGATCGGGCAGCGGGGCTCCCTGGAGAGCCAGCGTTCCGAGCAGCAACACGATGCCCGCGAGGCTTCCGGCCGACGTCGCGCTGCCTGCGAACGTGCCGCACCACGCCCCGAAGAGAAGCAGGAGAATCGGGGGAATGAGCGCGGCCATTTCGCCATTGTAGGGTCTGATATCCTTCCCGTTCCGCAGGGCTTCCCCGAAAACCCTCCCAGGAGAGATCCATGACCCATAGCGTCGATACCGATTCCCAGACTGCCAGAATCCTCGAATCCCTCGGCATCGAGGCGGAAAACCACGGCGTGTTCGCCGGCCGTTGGATCAACAATGCGAACGGCAAGCGGGTCGTGTCCCTGAACCCCGCCACCGGCGAGCCGCTCGCGGCCGTCCGCTTCGGCACCGCCGACGACTACGAGATGGTCGCCAAGGTCTCGGTGGACGCCTTCAACGAGTGGCGCACCTGGCCCGCTCCCAAGCGCGGCGAGATCGTCCGCCAGCTCGGCGACGAGCTGCGCCTCCACAAGGAGGAGCTCGGCCTCCTCGTCTCCCTCGAAGCCGGCAAGGTCCGCTCCGAAGGGCTCGGCGAGGTGCAGGAGATGATCGACATGGCCGACCTCGCCGTGGGCATGTCGCGCCAGCTCTACGGTCTCACCATGCACTCCGAGCGGCCGAACCACCGGATGTACGAGCAGTGGCATCCGCTGGGCGTCGTGGGCATCGTGACCGCCTTCAACTTCCCCGTCGCGGTCTGGGCCTGGAACGCCATGGTCGCCGCCATCTGCGGCGACTCGATGATCTGGAAGCCGTCGCACCAGACGCCGCTCACCGCCATCGCCGTCACCCGCATCGCCCAGCGCGTGCTGGAGCGCAACGGTGCGCCGCCGATCTTCAACATGATCCTGGGCGGCCGGGACGGCGTGGGCGAGAGGCTGATCGCCGACCGCCGGGTGCCGCTCATCTCAGCCACCGGCTCGACCCGCATGGGCCGCGAGGTCGGCAAGGTCATCGCCGACCGCCTCGGCCGCGCCCTCCTCGAGCTGGGCGGCAACAACGGCATCATGGTGATGGACGACGCCGACCTGGATCTCGCGCTGCGCGCCGTCCTCTTCGCCGCGGTCGGCACCGCCGGCCAGCGCTGCACCACGACCCGCCGGCTGTTCCTCCAGAAGGGCATCGCGGCCGAGATGAAGCGGCGCCTCACCGAGGCCTACGGCTCGATCAAGGTCGGCGATCCGCTGGCAGCGGGCACGCTCATGGGACCGCTGATCGATCAGGCCGCCGTCGACAACATGATGTCGGCGCTGGAGCGCGTGAAGGCCGAGGGCGGCCGGGTTCTCTACGGCGGCAACGCGATCGATCGGCCGGGCTTCTACGTCGAGCCCACCCTGGTGGAGGCCGAGGGCGGCATGCCGATCACCTGCGAGGAGACCTTCGCGCCGATCCTCTACGTCTTCGAGTTCGACAGCCTCGACGAGGCGATCCGGCTCCACAACGACGTGCCGCAGGGTCTCTCGTCGGCGATCTTCACGCTCAACATGCGCTCGGCGGAGCGGTTCCTGGCCTCCACCGGCAGCGACTGCGGCATCGCCAACGTGAACATCGGCACGTCCGGCGCCGAGATCGGCGGAGCGTTCGGCGGAGAGAAGGAGACCGGCGGAGGCCGCGAGGCCGGCTCCGACTCCTGGAAGGCCTACATGCGCCGGCAGACCTGCACGCTCAACTGGGGCACCGAGCTGCCGCTCGCCCAGGGCGTCGAGTTCAAGGTCGGATAGCGCCCCCCAAGTCTGAAGCCGCCTCTCTCGCAGGGAGGCGGCCTCCCTCCCCCGCTTCCCCTGTTGCCTCCTTCGGCATTCTCACGTGCCAGAATCGGGGATTGTCCCGCAAAACCGCCGGCAGGCACCCTTAGCCATTGAGGAGTCTTTTCGAAGTCTTTTATCACCGGCGTCACAGCAGGTGAAGGGTCGGCTGTGCCCGATCCAAGAGGAAAACGACCGGGGCCAATCGGCTCCGGCCAGCCCAAGGAGAGCCAGATGAAGAACAGGAAGTGGATGTACATGGCTGCGATCGCAGCCCTCGTCGCCTCGTCGGCGACCGCGCAGGTGATCTACTCCGGAGACAGCGGTCTGACCACCCCGGGTGGCGGCAAGACCGTGCTCGACCTTTCCAAGTTCCCGGTTGCCGAGGTCTTCGGCGTCGGCGTGAGCGGCAACCCGGTGGTCAGCCTGCGCGGTGAGTCGCTGGGCTCCGGCGCCCTGGACGGCATCGACACCATCGTTCGGCGTTCCAACAACGTCAACGTCGGCAGCGGCGTCGGCACCGGCGCCCTGCAGATCGTGGCGCTCCGCATGGTCGGCGAGGCCCCGGTTACCATCGGCGGCAGGTCCTACAGTCTGCGCGTCTTCCTGTCGGAGTTCCGGAGCAACGTCACGGCCGGCGCCGTGACGTTCCGGATGGCCAACGCCGACGGCGGCACGTTCAGCTCCCTCTTCTATGTCCGCCCCAAGCTCGTCTTCACCGACGAGAGCGGAAACGCGACCGCGATCGACTGCGGCGCGGTGGATTGCGGCCCTGACCTCAAGATGACCGCGACCAACGCCAGCTTCACCCTCAGCGGCATCACGGGTGGCCTGGACCCGAAGGCCAAGGGCATCAAGTCGCTGCCGGCCGGTGTGCTGGTCGACGGTGACGGCGATGGCGTCGCCGAGCTCACGACGCGCGCCGGTGGGAACCTTTTCATCGGCCTCATCCCCACGCGTCCGACCTTCCCCCTGGATCCGGTCGACAAGAATGAGCAGTCCGGCAGCCACACCATCACCGTGGCGATTCCGTCGGCGTCTCCGCAGGCGCTTGGCACGTTCGTGCCGAGCAAGAACGACCAGTAATCACGCACTTCTTTGCGCGTGACGGCCGGAGCCTTCCCCTTTCGGGTGGCTCCGGTTTTTTCTATTCCCGGCCCCAGCGCCGCAGCAGCTCCGGCAGGAACCCCACCGTCGCCCCGTAGGAGACCACCATGGCCGCCGCCAGCAGCAGGCCGAGACTGGCATTCGGCTTGAGGGTCGAGAAGGCGAGCACCAGGAAGCCGAGGGCGAGCACCAGGGCGTTCCAGAGCACACCGCGCCCGGCCGTAGCCACCGTCGCGAGGATGGCGCCGTCGTGGTCGCGTCCGGCCCGCCGCTCGCGCCGGTAGGCGTAGCAGTAGTGGAGGGCGAAGTCGACGCCGGCGCCCAGGGTGAGCGCCGCGAACATGCTGGTGGCGATCCCCAGCGGCAGCCCGGCATAGCCCAGGGCCGCGAACAGCAGCAGGGTCGCCGCGGCGATCGGGGCCATGACCACCAGCGTCCAGCGCACGCTCCGGAACGCGATGAGCAGGGTGACGGCGATCAGCGCCGCGGTCCAGCCGATGGATTCGAGCTGGTTGCCGACGATGGCCTCCACGACCGCCAGGCCCGCGGGCACGTCGCCCGAGACGTGAGCCTGGACGCCGTGGCGGGCGGCGAGCGGCGGCAGCCGCACGTTCAGGTAGTCGCGCAGCTCGCGGCCGCGGGCGAAGTCGGCGTTGCGCACGAAAAGCCGGGTGCGGACCGCGCTGGCGTCCGCCGTGAGGTATTGCCGCAGGTCGAGACGGATGTTGAGCGCCTCGATGGCGGCTCCCGCCCGCTTGACCTCCTCGGCCGGAAGAGAGGAGAGCGGCAGCGGATTGCCGTGCATGCGGGCCCCGCCCTCCAGAAACAGCAGCGGGCCGAGGACGCCGCCCACGTGCGGCGCTCCGCGGGCGAGGCGGTCGAAGTCTTCGAGCAGGGCCGCCCCCTCCGGAGTCCAGAAGTGGCGCTTCTCCCCTCCGTCGAGGATCACGTCCAGCCGATAGCTGCCCCAGAACGCCCGATTGAAGTCCCGCTCGGCGGTGACCAGCGGCGAGCCCGGGTCGAAGTTGTCGATCCAGGAGTCCTGGACGGTCTGCATGAACAGCCCGGGCACGCCGGCGAGGACGAGGAGGACTCCCGCCGCCGCAATGCCGCGGCCATGGCCCGCCACGAACCGCTCCCAGGCCGGAATCGCCAGTTGGCCTCCCTGCCCCGGAGCGAGACGGCTGGCGCGGCGCTCGCTCCACGCCGGGGGAAGGACGGCGATCAGCGCGGGCACGAGCGTGAAGGTGAACAGCAGGCCGAGCATCAGACCGGTGCCGGCGAAGATCCCGAAGTCGCGTAGCGGCTTCAGGGTCGAGCCCGCGAAGGAGTAGAAGCCGAACGCCGTGGTGAGCGAGGTGAGCACCAGCGGCGCCTGGAGGTCGGTGAAGGAATCGCGGGTCACTCGCAGCAGCCGTTCTCTGGGATTCACATCCGCCGGAGTGGCCGCCAGGCGGTTCTTCATCCGCTCCAGCAGATGGACCTCGTCGGTCATCGCCATCGCCATCAGCAGCACCGGCAGAATGGTCGTGACGAGCGTCACCGGCACGCCGGCCCATCCCATCAACCCGAGAGTCCAGAGGAGGGTCGCCAGCACCTGCGCCAACGGCACCAGCACGCCGCTCGGCGTGCGCAGTGTGAACAGCAGGAGGAGCGCGATGACGGCGACCATCAGCGGCACCAGGCGGGAGAGATCGCGGAGCACTACCTCGCCGAGCACGGCCTCTGCCGCCACCGGACCGGTGATCCGCAGGTCGAATGGAGCCTCCCCCTGCTCGGCCGCTTGGCTCTCGCGGGCCTTCCAGGCCTCCAGCTCGCGGATGACCGTCTCCCGCTCGGCTCCCGTCTTCAGGAAAAAATAGAACGGCGCCGACCGGCCGTCGGGCGCGAGAAAGAGACCGCGGGCGACGGGAAAGCGGTCGAGCCGCGCCAGCAAGGCGTCGGAGGCCCCGGAATCGCCGGGAAGCTCGCCGAGGAAGCTGCGGATGGCCAGCGCGCCGGTCTCCGGCGGCTCCACCAGGTTGGCGAGCGAGCGCACGCCGAAGCTCTGCGCGACCGGAAGCGCCTGGAGGCTCGCATGAACCTCGGAGATCCAGCGGAACCCCTGGGGCGAGGCGAGAAGCGGACCGCCCGGACGCGAAGTGGCGAGCAGGATGACCTGCTGCGGCTCGGCGAACGTCTCGCGGTCGGCGAGGGTCCGCTCCACCGTGGGATCCCCCTGCGGATAGAGGTCGGCGCCGTCGGTGCGGATCTCGAGCCGGAAGAGACCGGCGACGGCAGCCGCAGTGCCGAGACCGAGAAGGAAGAGGACCAGCCAGGGCCGGCGCAGGGCCGTGTGGACGAGGGTCAGCATGGCCGTATACCGGGAAGTCCAGGGCCGGAAGAGATGTCTTCCCTGCCTACTCGGCCGCTTCCAGCAGGGCGCGCAGCTCCGGCTCCTTGGCCGCTTCGATCAGCGCCTGCTTGTGCTCGCCCAGCCTGGCGCCGGAGGCGAGCAGGAGCTTGACCACCTCGACATGGTTCTCGTTGACCGGGCCGTACAGCAGCGGAAATCCGCCCGGCGCGGCGTTGGGATCGGCTCCCGCCTTGAGCAGGACCTTGCACAGGTCCATGTTCCCGACGCGCGCCGCCTCGGAGAGCGGAGTCACGCCGTACTCGTTGGCCGCGTCGACGGCGGCGCCCGCCTTGGCGAGCACGTCCACGAGGGCCGCGTCTCCCGTGTCGACCGCAGCGAAGACGATCGTCTTCCCGTACGCTCCGGAAGGCGCATTCTTCGCGTCCGGCGCCACTCCGCTCTCGATCAGCGCCCGGACGACGTCGAGCTTGTGCTGCTCCACTGCGATCCAGAGCGCCGTCTGATTCGCGGCATTCTTCACCGAGGGATCGATGCCGGCTTCCACGAAGAGCGCCGCATGCTTCGCATCGCCTTCGGCGACCGCCTGCAAGAACGCCTCCGGCGTGACCGCGAGCCCATCCTCGTCGAGCTTAGCGCGGGCTTCTGCCGGCCCAGGATCGGCGTGAACGGAAGCGGCCAGAACCAACGCAACGAGGGCGGACAGAACGAGCGGTGTCTTCATGGATCCTCCAATTGCGAGGAGTCTATCTTAGCCATCCGCCATCCGCCGATGGCTCAGCCCTGCCAAGGCGGCGCGCCGTCGCCTCGAGATGGCGATAGGATGCCCCGCATCACCGCCCACCCCGGAGGATCTCGGATGCGCCGATTCACCCCCACCGTCGCCGCTCTTGCCGTTCTTGCCGTCCTGCTGGCTGTCGCCTCGTCTCCGCTCGCCGCCCAGACCCGCATCCCCTCGGAGCTGAGGCCCGATCTCGGCCAGCCCATCGACGCCGAGGCCACGGCGAAGATCCGGCAGTACACCACGGCGCCGGAGCTCAACTCCCGGCTCACGGACTACCTGCCGGCGTCTGGGACATCCCCGGCGGTACCGAGCCCGGGCGCGGTCCTCGGCGACGTCGCCGGAGCGCCGGGCATCCTCCCCTACGCCGCGGACGTCCACCGCTACTTCCGCATGCTCGCGGCGGCCAGCCCGCGGGTCCGCGTGGTGTCGATCGGGGTGAGCGAAGAGGGGCGCGAACGGATCGCGGTGGCGGTCAGCTCGGAGGCGAACCTGGAGCGCCAGGCGGAGAACGACGCGCGGCTCGCCCAGTTGGCGGACCCGCGGCTCCTGAAGCTCGACGACGCGCGCGCCGAGAGCCTCATCACGTCGAGCGTGCCGGTCTACTACATCACGGGCGCCCTCCACTCGCCCGAGACCGGCTCGCCCACGGCGCTCATGGAGCTGGCCTACCGGCTGGCGGTCGACGAGAGCCAGTACATCCGCGCCATCCGCGACAACGTCATCACCCTGATCACGCCGGTCGTCGAGGTCGACGGCCGCGACCGCATGGTGGACGTGTACCGCTGGCACCTCGCCCACCCCAAGTCGAACCGGCCGCTCCTCACCTACTGGGGCCACTACGTCGCGCACGACAACAACCGCGACGCCATGGGCATGACGCTCTCGCTCTCCCGGCAGGTGCTCGACACCTACCTGGCCTGGCACGCCCAGGTGCTGCACGATCTCCATGAATCGGTGCCGTTCCTCTACGACAACACGGTCGGCGACGGTCCCTACAACGCCTGGGTCGATCCGCTCCTCACCAACGAGTGGCAGCTCTTCGGCTGGACGAACGTGGCGCAGATGGGCAAGCTCGGCATGCCGGGCGTCTACACCCACGGCGATTTCGACACCTGGAGCCCGGGCTATCTGATGTTCCACGCCGCGATGCACAACGGCATCTCGCGGCTCTACGAGACCTTCGGCAACGCCGGAGCCGACACGGAGATGCGCGAGCTCGATCCGGGCGAGACCTCCCGCACCTGGTACCGCCAGGACCCGCCCTACCGCAGCGTCAACTGGTCGCAGCGCAACAACAACAATTATCAGCAGACCGGCCTCCTGGTCTCGCTGGCGTACACGGCCGAGAACCGCGAGCAGCTGCTGCGGAGCTTCTGGGAGAAGAGCAAGCGGTCGATCCTCAAGCCCGAGCGCGAAGGTCCGTCGGCCTACATCCTCCCCGCCGACGACCGGCGGCCGGGCGCCCAGGCCGAGCTGCTCCAGGTTCTCCGGCGGCAGCACGTGGAGATCTCGCGCGCCGACAAGCCGGTCACGGTGAGCCTCGATGCGGGCCCGGCTGCCGCGGAATCCGAGAAGGGCGCTTCGGAGAAGAAGGACAAGGCTCCCGCGACGCGGACCTTCCCGGCCGGCAGCTACGTCGTGCGCATGGATCAGCCCTACAGCCGCATCGCCGACGCCCTGCTCGACCTCCAGTACTGGAGCCCGGACGATCCGCAGAAGAACCCCTACGACGACACCGGCTGGAGCTTCCCGGCGCTGTTCGACACCGAGGCCGTGCGGGTCACGGACCGCAAGGTGCTCGACGGCGCCATGAGCCGCTTCGAGCCGTCGCCGAAAGGCGGAGTTACCGGAAGTGGATCGGTGCTCCTCGTCGCCCAGCGCGGGGACGACGCGATGATGACCCTCCGCTACGCCCTCGGAGACGCCAAGGTCGAGGCCGCGGCCGAGCCGTTCCGCGCCGGAGGCCGCGACTATCCGCGCGGCACCTGGCTGGTGCGTGGTCTCGACAAGAACGCCCTCGACGCCTTCAGCCGCACCGCCGCCGAAGTGGGCGTCGCCGCCGAAACGGTGGCCGCGCCTGACAAGCTCTCGACGCGGCCTGTCGCCAAGCCGCGCATCGCCCTGCTCCACACCTGGATCAGCGCCCAGACCGAAGGCTGGTGGCGCCAGCGGCTCGACCTCCTGAAGATCCCCTACACCTACATCAGCACCCAGGACGTGGCGGCCGACCCGGACCTCGGATCGCGCTACGACGTCATCCTCTTCCCTCCCGTCGGCTTCCGGGACCCGCAGATGATCGTCAACGGTCTGCCGATGTGGGGCAATCCGCTGCCCTGGAAGGCCACGCCGGAGACGCCGAACCTCGGAACCATCGACTCGACCGACGATCAGCGCCCCGGCCTCGGCTTCTCCGGGCTCGATCACCTGCGCCGCTTCGTGCAGCAGGGAGGCCTGCTGGTCGGCGTCGAGGACACCGCGCAGCTCCTGATCACCAGCGGCCTGGCCCCCGGCGTGCGCGTCGCCCGCACCCCGAACGTCCGCGTGGTCGGCAGCATCCTCGACGCGCGGTTCCCGGACCCCAGGTCTCCGCTCGTCGAAGGCCTGGGCGACCGCCTTTCGGTCTACAGCGCGGAAGGGATGAGCTTCGACCTGAGCAACACGTCGAACGCCGGCTGGAATCGGGCGCAGGACGACCGCCCGACCGGCCGCGGCGGCCCCAAGGACGTGGACACGATCCAGGGCCGGACTCCCCAGCCCGCGCGCCCCACCCCCGCCAAAGTCGAGCGCTGGGAGGCCCAGCCGCTCGGCCCCGAAGACCTGCGCAACAACCCGACCGTCATCCCCGAGGCCTTCCGCCCGAAGACCGTGGTGCGCTTCGGAGACGCCGACAACCTCCTCGTCTCCGGTCTCCTGGAAGGTGCCGGCGACCTCGCGCGCCGAGCCGCCGTGGTCGAGGTTCCCTCCGGCAAGGGCCGCCTCCTCCTCTTCGCCATCAACCCGATCTGGCGCGGCTCGACGATCGGCAGTCATCCGCTGGTCTGGAATGCAATCCTGGGGCACGCCGCGGTGAACGATCCTATGCTCGTGGAGTCTCCAGACGCCGCGACGGCGGAGGCGGGATCAAGCGAGAATCGCTGACAGCTCCCTGTACAGCCAGACGGTCCGCGGGCCGGTGCGATCGAGTGCGGACCGGGCGATCGTCTTCGCCCGGTCCTTCAAGCCGAGGTGAGTGGCCACCCTAGCCAGGTGCAAAGCATAAAAGGGGTGCAGATCCTCGGCGCCCGGGTCATTCACCAGGAGAATGAAGTCATCCGGAAAACGCCTGTAGCGGGCGAAGAAGGGCACGCCCTGGGCATGCCACGCGTCGATCACCCGCTCGACGTTGCGCTCCATCTCTTCCTCCGATTCGCCATACATCCAGCCCTCCGGAAGCGGGCGCGGTGAATCGATCCGGTCCCGAAAGATGCAGTGGCTTTCCTGGATCTTCTCTGGCGCAACGTCACCGCCGCCGACGGTTGTCAGAAAGGCCAGATGGGCTCCAAGATTGAGATAACAGCGATCGGCGCTCGTGCTGCCCTGAACGTTGAACACATGGATGACCGGCCCCTCGATCCGGCGAAGAGTTGCACCGGAACCACGGAATCCGTCCTTCCGCAGCAACGGATACAGCTGCTTTGCCAGCGCCTTGCCGAACAGATCACGGTTCATCGGTCGAATCGGCCCTAGAACAGAGTGTTCTCGTTGGCGGACTGCGCGGGCACGACCTGCAGGACGTCCCAATGCTCGACGATCTTTCCCTCCTCGTCGAAGCGGAAGATGTCGATGCCGGCCCAGTCCTTGTCCGCATCGGTCGGCCACTCCTGGTGGCAGTGAAGAACGACAAGGTTTCCCTCCGCGACCGAGCGCTTGAAATGCACGCGCCCTTGGCGAATTCCTCGACCGGCAGGAGAGCCAGCTGCTGCTCAAAGCCATCAATGATTCTCTAGACGACGAGTCGGGACGCGAGGCGACTGAGCAACTCCGCCCGATGCGTGGCATCCAGAGGAAGCGCGTCGACTGAGAGGGTGTTTGGAAAGGCTGGTTCCGAGGCCTGAGGCCGCCCGAGGAAGGGACTTCCCAAACAACCGCTAAGAGCCTTAACCGCCAGCCCCTCCTGCAACAACAAAAAGTCGGGGAGGTCCAGCGCGTCACGGAAGCACCCCCGGTCCTCGGAGCCGTGCGAAGCGGCTCTCCGCCTGCGCACACCTCCGGCCTTTTCCACCCCCTCCCCGCCAAGCGGGCTTCCCGGGTCGGGATGGCGGTGGCCTTGGACTCGGCAGCCGCCACCCCTCCAGATTGTCAATGAACCCCCTTCTACGAACCTTCTCCCGCGGTCGAGAAGGTTCTCCCGCGGCGGATAACCTTCTCCCGCCGCCGAGAAGGTTATCCCGCCGCAAATAACCTTCTCCCGCCGCAGATAAGCTTTCCCGGTCGCCGGGAATCCTTCTTTGCCGCGGGATAACCTTCTCGAAGCCAGAACAAGCTTCTCCCGCGCCGGACAACCTTCTCCCGTCCCAAATAACCTTATCTGCCGCGGGATAAGGTTCGCGGCCGCCGGAGAACCTTTCCCGATGACCGGGAAACCTTCGTAGCCGCCGGAGAAGCGTCTCTGCGGACCCGGAAAGCTCCCACCGAAGACGAGCCCTACTATAGAGGCCGTGCGGCGCCAGTCAAGAGCCAAAATGTGGGTTTTCTACACATTCCGCTGCCCCCTGGAGGAGAGTCGTCCAAAATATAGACTTTTTGGTCCTTGACGCCGATCCGAAGACCCTGCATGATGCGCAGTCTTCGCAGAGAAGCAGGCTGCGAGGAGGTTCATTGACAATCGATGTACTACCTTCCAAACCCGGGACGGGCCTGAGCCGGAGGCCTGTCTCCCGCCATAGGTGTACATGGAACGGAGCGGAGACCGCGAGCGTCTTGGACGCCGCGACTCCGCTCCGGCTTCGTGGTATCTGCAACGCGCCCTCCCCGGGTCTCCCGGGACCTCAGGGCTTCGGGACGCAGACCGGGCAGGCCGGGCAGGGCTCGAAGTTCGGGCAGCAGCTGTCGCAGGACTGGCAGGTCTCGCACTCCTCGACACCGCCGGGCAGGGGGGCGGCCGCGGCCGGGCAGCGGGCCACCGAATAGAGGTTCTTCGCGCCGTCCAGGCTGCCGCCGTCGATCGTGCGGACGATCCCGTTCGGCATGTTGCGCTCCCCTTGTCCGGCGCCGGACATGACGTTGCCCATCATGGGGTTCACGGGGTGGTCGAGGCCGAGAACGTGCCCCCACTCATGCACCGCCGTGGTGTAGAGGTCGAACTGGTTCGGCATGTTCATGGGGTTGTTGTCCATGGCCGGGTTGCCCGTGTCCTGGTACCACTTGTTGGCCGCGAGGAGCTTGCGGTTGAAGGTGAGGATGCGCAAGGCCGGGGTCCAGTAGGCCAGGACGGCGTCGCGGCCACCCTTCGGCGCTCCGCCGCCGGGGTTGGGGGGCACCGGCACCTGTCCGTCCGGATAGATCTCGGAGGGTTCGGGGAACGGCATGTCGTTCGAGCCGCCGGCGCCGTTGGGGACCGGGAACGAGTTGGCGAAGCGGATCAGGATCTCCCCGCCCTGGGCGATCTGCCGGAACTGGATCTTGGTCTCGATCGCCACCATGTTGGAGTTGTTGGTGAGCTCGTTGACGTCGTCGGCCCACTGGTCGATCACCTGCGTGAGGATGGGCCGCGCCCAGAGCGGCACGTCGGTCCCCGCGGCGATGTCGAACCGGTACCGCGGCGGCCGGTTGATGAAGCCGTGCCCGTAGTCCTGCATGTCGAGCGCCTTGGACAGGGGGCGGTCCGCCATGGCGTTGTAGCGGTAGGCGCGGTCGTCCCAGACCGCGTAGGTCTTGTACCTGCCGTTCACATTGAAGAGGTTCTGGGCGTCGCGGTGCTGGTGTGCCTCGGTGCCGGGCACGAGCACGTTGACCGCGACGCTCGCCCAGGGGGTGCAGGGGACCGTGTGGCACACGTCGGGGTTGGTGGGGAGCGCGTGCGCCGCGGCGGAGACCAGCATCGGGATCGCCACCAGGAGCCGGGACAGTTGGTTCGCCTTCTTCATGAGCGTTTCCCTCCTTGTTTTTGATTCCTCACTTCAAGAGGTACCTCAGGAAGAGGATCCGGGACAAGCAGGGCTCGCCCGCCGGGCGTCGGCACGGATCCGCGGAGGTAGGCCCCGAGGACGCGGGACTCCTCTTCTTGACCGCCTCTCGCAGCGAGACGTACACTGAAAGCCAAGGCCCTGCCGATCTACTCTCCGGAAGAGCTCTCGCGGGCCTTGGACCTCCGCAGGCGTGATCGTCCGGAGAACCGTTTTAGCTAGTCATCGCTGGTACGATGTTCGGCCATGGTTACGCCAGATCAGATCAAGGGGATCGCCGACCTCCTCGACGAGAGGTTCGGACTGGATGCCTTGTGGGTTTACGGCTCCGAAGCCACGGGCACGGCAACCGCCGACTCGGATATCGATCTCGCCGGTCTCTTCCGACGTCGTCCGGAAGGCCTCGAGATCTTCGACGCCCGCTCCGACCTGGTTGAGATCCTTCATCGCGAGGTGGATCTCGTCGATCTCGACCGGGTCTCTCCGATCCTCGGCATGCAGGTTCTGAAGCATGGACGCCTCGTGGTCGACCGCAGCCCGGTTCGCCGCCATGTGTCCTACTTCCGCATCCTCTCCCTCTATGACGACCTGATGCCCCTCCGCCGCGAGGCGGAAAGGGAGACGCTCCGGAGACTGAGCGCGTGATCGACCGAGACCGGATGGCGGCCAAGATCGCCACGATCGACCGCTGCCTCGCTCGGATCGCGGAGGTTCGCGGCGGCCGCCGGCCCGAGCTCCTTCCCGTCGATATCGACGACATCTCGTCGCTCAACCTTCAACGGGCCATCCAGGCGGCGATCGACCTCGCCAGTCATCTCGTCTCCGCAGAGGGATACGGCACACCGGACTCGGTCGGCGGAGTGTTCGCTCTCCTCCATGAGCGGGGCGTCATCGACGCCGACCTCGCGGCTCGGCTGAGGCGCATGGTCGGTTTCCGAAACATCGCGGTTCACGAGTACCAGACGCTGGACCCGGCCATCCTCGACGCGATCCTGGACCGGCATCTCGGCGATCTGAAGACACTGGCCAGGCAGATCGTCGATCGGTTCCTGAGGTAAGGCCCCAGAGGATCACCCCTCCCTGCTCCAAGTGTGGGAGTTTCTACGCCTCCGCGAGACCCCAGCCAAGGTAGAGTCGTCCAGAATCTGTACTTTTTGGTCCTTGACTGGCCTGGAAAACTCTGTAGAGTGTGCGGCGACGGACGGAGAAGGCATCCAGTCCGGAGGTTCATTGACAATCGATGTACTACCTTCCAAACCCGGGACGGGCCAGAGCCGGAGGCCTGTCTCCCGCCATAGGTGTACATGGAACGGAGCGGAGACCGCGAGCGTCTTGGACGCCGCGACTCCGCTCCGGCTTCATGGTTCCAGAGTGGCCTGTCCTTGGCCCGTGAACGGGCAGCCGATGAGCACGCCTCCAAGCCGCCTCGACGCCACGCGCCACGACGTTGCCGTGGAGATCCACCCATCCACCCCGTCAGCCTTCTGCCTCCTACGAGGATCCTTCGACCTTCTGCGAGCGTCCGTCGATCGCCCGGACAGCCCCGAAGGGGCATCGGGATAAAGCCCGGTGCTTCAGCGCCGGGTTGTCCACCCCACCCGCCCTCAAGTCCTGAAGGGACGTCGGGATGTACACCGGGGGTGAGGGCCGCAGGTTGCGGACACGCGCGTCCTACGGACGTGGATGCCTCGAGGGTCGACTGAGGTGCGGTCAGATTCCTCAGGCCAGTTCAGCTTGGCCCTGAAGCGACCTGCAAGACCAGGCAGAGGTAGCCGTAGTCGTCGCCGCAAGCCGCGTAGATCTCTCCCTCTCGCCGAAGGGCGACATAGACATCGAGATCGCCTCGCCGAGCGATCGCGTTTCGTAGCGGCAGATCGAGGCCGCCGTAGTACGCATGCCAGTCGTCGGCCGGCAGCCGAAACGAGCCGAGCACGTCGTAGCCCGCGCTCCGGGCCTGATCGATTCGCGCCGCCTCGTTGCGCATGTCGGGGTACTCGTCCGCGAAGAAGGCACGCGCGCGCTCGGCTGGCTCGGCGACAAACCAGACGAGCTCCGTCACGACGAGGCAACCGCCTGACCGAAGCAACGGTCGCCAGCTCCGCAGGGCATTCTCGAAGCCGATCGAGTACGCACTTCCTTCGGCCCAGACCAGATCGAAACCGGTGCCGAGCGAAGTGGCGTCCGCCATGTCCGCGGCAACCGTCGTGATGCGGTCGGCGAGACCGAGCTCTCCGGCCCGCGCTCGCAGCGACGCCAGGAATGGTGGATGGATGTCGACCGCAGTAACGTGCGCTCCGGTGTTCTGGGCGAGAACGAGGGTCGAGCCACCGGTGCCGCAACCCAGGTCGAGCACACGCTCCACGCGCAGGGAGTCGGGCAACAACCGCAGCGCGTGGCGGGTGGTCTCGACGCTTCCGGGACCCTGCCGGGATGTGTCCTCGAACACCTCGAAAAGCAGCTTGAGCTTGTTGGCTTCCATGGCTTCAGCTTCCGGACAAGGCGATGGCGGCGGTGCGCAGCTCCACCCGCTGCATGCCGTTGTCAGGGACCGGTCTCCTCATTCAGTTGCCACTCCCAAACAGTACCGTCTTCGGGGTGGTCGATTGTCGCGACATGACGGAACCCGAGCTTCTCAAGGATTCTATGAGAGGCATTGCGTTCCGGAAGTGTCTGCGCAGCGACCAAGACGGATGACCCATGCCGCCGAGCCACTGCGACAAGATCTGCAGCCATCGCTGAAGCAAGTCCACGGCCTTCCCATTCTGGGAACGTGAAATAGGCAATCTCCACCCGTCCGTCGCGGGGCGGCGATTTGAACCCGCACGTGCCGACGGGTCTCTCGCCTGCCAGAGCAAGATAGCCGACCCAAGGCTCTTCGAAGCCGACCGCTTCGTAGAGCGCAGCGGTCGCACGGAACACCTCAGTGGTCGCTTCAGGCAAAGAGCCAGCGTAGCCGCACGGCGTGCCGTCACGACCGATTGGAATGAGAGATACTTTCGCGTTCATGGCTCCGGGCACTCTATGCAGATTCAATCCGCAGGGGAAGGCCGCGAGCAGGCCGCCCGCTTTTCCTCAGCCGCCTTGGGACGAAGTTCCCCGCTTATGGATGCAACGTCAAGCGGCTCACCGTCGCCCTCTCGGCTCGCCAGACGTAGTCGAGATTTCCTTCTCGTTCCCCATGCCTTCTCGAACTGCGGGGGCTTGCCCCTTGAGTTACTGATAGTAGCCGGTGACGTCCAGCGCCAGGTGGACGGTGCCGCCGCCCACCACGGTCGCCAGGGCGTCGACCTGTCCGACGGTGAGGCCGATGACGGCGTTGTTGGCGCGGGTCACGCCCGCCTGGAAGTTGAGGCTGCTGGTCGCCGGCACGTCGGGGCCGGCGGGATAGACCACGACCCGGCCGTTGCCGGTGGCGCCAATGGCGGTCAGGTTGGCCGCGACGGCCTGGGCTCCGGCCGGGACACCGCAGGCGCCGGCTACCGTGAAGGTCCGGGACGTGCTGGAGGCCAGTGAGCTGGTGTTGCGCGTGTCGAAGACCCGGCAGGGCGGCAGGGTGTGGAAGTCCGCGGCGCGGTCCACGGCATGGAGCTCGAAGCCGTGGGTGCCGTCGTTGGCGGTGAAGTAGAGGTAGGGACCCGAGATCACGAAGCCGGTCGGCGTCGAGGGTGCCTGGCCCGGGTTCACGTCCTGGATCAGGACGGTACCGGCTTCGGTGCCGTCGGTCTTCCAGGGCTCCAGGCCATGGGAGTTGTCGACGGCGGCGAAGTAGAGCAGGTGGCCCGCGACCTTCAGGTAGCGCGGATAGGAGGAGCCGGGCAGGGCGTCCTTGACGATGTGGGTGCCGGCCGCGCTGCCATCGCTGACCCAGAGCTCGACGCCGTGGACGCCGTCGTCGGCGGCGAAGAAGACCCGGTCTCCGACGGCGGTGATCTCCTGAATCCAGGAGGGTTCGACGCCCGGCCGGATGTCGGAGACGAGGACAGTGCCGGCCTCGGTGCCGTCGGACCTCCAGAGCTCCTCTCCGGCCGTGCCGTCGTCGGCGACGAAGAAGACGAGGCCGCTGGTCGAGGTGATCTGGCTGGGATTCGAGGAGCCGGTGCCAGGAAGGATGTCCTTGACGCGGTGGCTTCCAGCCTCCGTGCCGTCGCTGAGCCACAGCTCCCGGCCCGCGGTCCCATCGATGGCGGAGAAGATCAAGGCGCCGCGGTGGGCGATCAGTCCGTCGGGGCTCGAGACCCCTGGGATCTGAGCGGTTCCGGCTTCGGTGCCATCGCTGGTCCAGAGCCCGAAGCTGAATATCGGTGCCCCGGAGGCGAGGAAGTACAGCCGGGAGCCCAGCGCGGTGATCTGCTGCAGGAAGCCAGGATAGAGGAATGTCACCAGGGTGCTGTCCGGATCGGAGGGGCCGATCTTCTTGAAATCGGAGCCGAAGACGTTGTCGGCGAAGTAGAGTTGCTCTCCGAAGGGTGTCAGCTCCTGGACGAAACCGCCCGAGTGATCGACGGTCCCGGCTGCGGTGCCGTCGCTGCTCCAGAGCGCGCCGGTGCTGAAGAAGATCTTGGCGCCGAACGGCGTGAGCCCGGTCGCGGCCTGGCCGCCGGTTTCCTTCACCAGGACGGTTCCGGCTTCGGTGCCGTCACTTCGCCACAGCTCGCCTCCCGGGACGCCGCTGTCGGCGGACAGGAGCAGTGTACCGGCGAGATCGGACTTGAGCGGCAGGGCTGGGAAACCCAGGACATCTTCCGGTTCGATTTCCACTCTGAGCCCGGAGGCGTCGGACTGGTCGAGCCGCTTGACGGACCCGGTCCCGGCAGGCGTGCCGTCGCTCGCCCAGAGCTCCCAGCCGTCCTCAGTCTGGGCGCGGAAGAGGTAGAGTCCTCCGGCAATCGTGGTGGGGAGCAGGGCGGACTGGAAGCCTGCCAGCAGAACGGTCCCTTCGCCGGTGCCGTCGGAAGTCCAAAGCCCTGCTTCGCCGGAATTGCTGGCAAAGAAGACCAGCTTGCTCCCCAGCGCGCGAAAGCCGCTGGAGCCGTAGTCGGCGATCGTGACTCCGGACGGCAGCGGGACCTGCGTGGTGCCCGCCTCCGTTCCATCGCTAACAAAGAGCCGGGTATCCGGGAAGAAACCGCTCGCCGTCTTGAAGTAGAGGCGAGCGCCCACCACGGTGAGCTCGCTCGGATTCGGCAGGCTGCCGGTGGCCGCCACGGTCCCCGCTTCGGTGCCGTTGCTCCTCCAGACCGCGCCTCCGCCACTGAAGAAGACCTCGTCAGCGAATTTGACGAACCTTGCGGCCGCACTCCCGAGGTCGGAGGTGGGCGCAACGTCGTCATGAACCCTGGCTGTGCCGGCGGCGGTACCGTCGCTCGCCCAGAGCCGGGTTTGGGGCCGGTCCGCTTCTACGGCCCGGAACAGGAGCTTTCCGTCCATTTCCGCGGAGCCTTCCCGCTCGCTGGTGAAAGGGAGGCCGGAGTCCGGTCCTGGATTGATGTCTTCCACCAGGGACGTGCCTTCCAAGGTGCCATCGGTCTGCCAGAGCTCGCGTCCTTGCGTACCGTCGTCGGCATTGAAGAGCAGGAGTCCCGACAACTCGCCAAGGGGCCATGGCGAGGACCCGTCCGGCCCCGGACGGAGGTCGCCGAGCGACAGGGTGCCAGCCGCGGTGCCGTCGCTCCGCCAGAGCTCCGGTCCCTGGCCCGGCGAGGAGGCCATGAAGGCGATCAGGCTGCCGAACGCGGCCAGCCGGGAGGGCTCGACCGCCCTGACCAGGACGGTACTATCGGCGGTGCCGCTGCTCTTCCACAGCGATGGGCCATGGACTCCTTCGTCGGCACGGAAGAAGAGCTTGCCTCCCACCACGGTCAGCTCGGACGGGGTCGAGGAGCAGACGCCGGGACAGATGTCGCGCACCAGGGTGGTGCCCGCCATGGTCCCGTCGGACCGCCAGAGCTCGCTGCCATGGATGCGGTCGTCGCCGCGGAAGTAGGCGAAGCCGCCGAGCTCGACGAGCTCGGTCCCCGAATCCCACTTCGCCGGCGGTGTGCCGGTCTGGATGTCTTTCACCAGGAAGGCCGGCTGGGCTCCTGCCGGAGAGACGGCGAGGCACACGAGCATACCGGCCAGCAGCAACAGGCGCTTTGTCATCCGGAAGGCCCTCCGTGAAAGGGGGACCCGGAGAGCCGGGTCCCTTCGCATGGAAGTGAACTCCGAAAGAATATTCGTTTCAGCGCCGCGCCGCTACTGGAAGGAGCCGGTGATGGCATCGAACTAGGCCGCCGGCACGAAGAAGGCTCCACGTCGCCGTGCCGCGCGCAGAAGCAGCACAACCGCGACCGTGGTCGACGCCATCACCAGCAACGAGCTCTCTGGGCCGAACATCCCGCCGGTCAGCCAGTCGGGCCCGGCAAAGCGGCTTTCGAATGGCGCCAACTTGCGCCAGTCCTCAATGCCGGAGAGCGGCATGCCACTGAGCAGAATGGTGAAGTTCCATGCCGCGTGATTGGCGGCCACCACCCACAGGTTGCGCGCCAGGATGAACACCCCGGCCCAGAGCAGGCCCACCAAAGTCACTGATGCCAGCATTGTCACCGCGTCGCTGATCCCACCTCGTTCGACGTTTTCCAGGTGCTGGAGGGCGAACACGACCGCTTGGACTACCAATGCCACCTTCGTTCCCCAGGCCCGTTCCAGGAGTTGGAACAGCAGGCAGCGGTAAACCAGCTCTTCCAAGGTAGCCGCGATGCCGATAAGGGCTGCTACGCCGAGCAGCGCCGACGAGGCGCCGCGGAACAGCACCTGTTCGTAGACGCCCAGAGCGAATAGCACGGCCATCGGCAGCGCCACCATGGCAGCGCCGCTCGCGCCGCCAAGTATCAGGTGAATCGGCCGAAGATGCAGCTCGGTCGCTTCGCGTTTTACATGCCAATGCACGAAAGCCCAGTAGCCCGCCACTGCCGTCAGGAGGATGCCCGACCGCCTGAAAACACTGAGCAATTCGGGTCCGGGCTGGAACACCGCTTCGATCAGCGGCAGCAGGCCTTGTCGAAAGATCAGAATGGAGCCAAGAATCGCCACCCCACCCAGCAGCAGTGAGCCGAGCATCCGGGCGGCGACGCGCAGACGCCGTCGCGCGATGTTTCCAGTTGCAAGCTGAGCGGCGCGGTTTGTCTCCATACCCTGAGACTCTACATCTTCGCTCAATTTTGGCGATTCAAGGTTTAGAGGATCTACTAGCGGGTCATGACTTTTCATGTCGGCCTGACCTTGGTGTCTACCGTCAATCGTCGAGCGCTGCCCCCTTACGGACAGCCGCAGGCGTCCGCCCGAGCGAGGAGAAAGGCCCTCTCCCGCTCGTTGCGGGTCAGAGTGGCCGCGGCCTTGAATTCTGAACGCGCCTCGGCCAGTCGGCCGGCCCGGAACAGAAGGTCGCCTCGCGCCGCCGGCAAGGGCGCATAGTGGCGGAGGACGCCGCCGCCGTTGCCGCCGTCGCCACCGATCTCGTCCACCAGCCTGAGGCCCGCTTCGGGTCCGGAGGCCATGCCGTGGGCGATCGCGCGGTTGAGATCGACCACGGGCGAGGGAGCCACAACGCGCAGCCGGTCATAGAGCGCGGCGATGCGCGGCCAGTCGGTGTCCGCGGCGCGATGGGCGCGGGCGTGGCAGGCGGCGAGCGCGGCTTGCAGCCCATAGGGGCCGTCGCCGCCGCCGGGCTCCTTGGCCAGGGCTTCGGCGCGGGCCAGCGCATCGAGGCCCCGGCGGATCAGCAGATGGTCCCAGCGCGCGCGATTCTGCTCGGTGACCGGGATGAGGGCGCCGTCCGGCCCGGTGCGCGCCCCGAGGCGTGACGCCTGGATCTCCATCAGGGCCAGGAGGCCGAGCACCTCTCCATCCTCGGGCATCAGCCCGGCCAGCACGCGGCCGAGCCGCAGCGCCTCCAGGCACAGAGCCGGCCGCACAGGGTCGTCTCCCGCCGTGGCCGCATAGCCTTCGTTGAAAATGAGATAGACGACCTCGAGCACCGAGGGGAGGCGTGCCGCCCGCTCGGCGCCGCGCGGCGTCTCGAAACCAAGCCCGGCCCTGGCGATGGTCTTCTTGGCGCGGACGATGCGCTGGGCGATCGTCGCCTCGCTCGACAGGAAGGCGCGGGCGATCTCGTCGGTCGTCAGGCCGCCGACGACCCGCAAGGTCAGCGCCGCGCGGGCGTCGGGCGAGAGGATAGGGTGGCAGGCCGTGAAGAGGAGGCCCAGCAGCTCGTCGCCGAGATCGTCGTCCAGGGCCGCCTCGATCGCCCTGATCACCTCGGCCGCACCGCCGGACGTCTCGTCCAGCCCCCGCGCGATCTCCTCGTGCTTGCGCTCCCGCATCCTGTCGCGCCGCAAGAGGTCGATGGCGCGCCGCCTGGCGAGGGCCGTCAGCCAGGCGCCCGGATTGTCCGGAACGCCGATCCTCGGCCATTCGGACAGGGCGACGATCAGCGCGTCCTGAGCCAGCTCCTCGGCGAGGTCGACGTTGCGCACCACGCGGACCAGACTCGCGATGAGCCTGGCCCGTTCGATCCGGAAAACCGCTTCGATCGCGCGGTGCGTCTCGCCAGTGTCCACACCTCATTCTCGGCCAGGGCCGCGGGGGAGGCAAGCCGGCTCCGGCCGGCAGCGTCAGGCGATATCGGGCGATGTCGGAGATGTCGGAGATGTCAGGCGACGCCGAGCTTCCCGCGCTCCCCTTCCCGGGGCGTCGCGAGCTCCTCGGGCGTCAGAAACTCGGCCAGATCCTCCGCCTCGAGGAACGGGCGGATCTCGATCTCGCTCCGGCCCGGCATGACATTGGGGGAGCGCTTCGCCCAGGCCACGGCCTCGTCCATGTCCTTGACCTCCCAGATCGAGAAGCCGACGATCAGCTCGCGGGTCTCGGCGAACGGCCCGTCGATGACCGTGCGGCCGGAGCCCTCGAAAACGATGCGCTTGGCCTGGGCGGCGGGCTTGAGGCCGGCGCCGGCCACCAGGACGCCAGCCTGGACCAGCTCCTCCGTGAACCGGTCCATCGCCGCGAACGCCTCGGGCGTGGGCGGAGCACTCTCTTCGCTGCTCTCGGTGGCTTTGGCGAACACCATTACCCGCATGGTCTGTCTCCTTGGAATGAGCCGGCCCTTCTTGGCCTCTCATCAGGGCGTCGAACGAGCTTGCTGGAAATCGACAGGGTTCGGCAAATGGGTTCGACGTCACCGCGACTGCAGGGCCTCGGCCGGCTGGACAGCGGCCGCACGGTGCGCGGGTATCCAGCTCGCGAGGAACGCGACGGCCAGGAGGGCCGCAGGGGTGGCGCTCAGGGTCATCAGATCCGTCGGACTCACGCCATAGAGCAACCCGCGCAGCAACCGCGACGCGGCGAGCGCGCACGCCGTCCCGATCAGGATGCCGACGCACGCGAGGCTCAAGCCCTGCAGCAGGACCATCCGGCTGATGTCGGACGGCCGAGCGCCGAGCGCCATGCGGATGCCGAGCTCACGGCGGCGGAGGCTGACGCTGTACGCCATGACGCCGTACAGACCGACGGCCCCGAGGAACAACGTCACCCCGCTGACGACCACCAGGAGCACGGCGAGAGCGCGGGCGCGGGCCGACGCGTCGTGCACGAGCTGCCGTAGCGGGCCCTCATCGTACGTCGGGATGGCGGGATCCAGCGCCGCCGCGATCCGGCGAATTGCCGACAGGGTTTCGCCCTCTCCCGCCTCCGTGCGCACGACCAGAGAGAGCGCCGAGGGCAGCGACACGCCCTCCGGCCCGGCGTTGACGATGGGAAAGTAGACGATCTCGCCCGGCGGCTTCTCCAGCCCGTCGTAGCGCACGTCGCCCACCTCGCCGACGATGGTGTACCAGTGCCCGCCGAGCGGGCGCACTCGCTTGCCGAGCGGGCTCTTGCCGGGCCAGTGCCTCTTGGCGAACGCACGGCTCACGATCGCCTCGTCCACCGGACGGGCCGCATCCTGGACGCCGAAGGTCCGGCCGCGGAGCACCGGGATGCGCAGCGCCTGAAAGTAGGAACCGTCCACGTGCGCCGCGGCGTGCTCCGTCCCACCGCTGGCCGCGGGCCGCTGGAGAGGACCGTCCTCCACCTCGATGGCCATGTCGTGACGGTCGCCGCTGAGCGGCACCCAATCGGTCAGGGCCACATCGCGCGCGCCCGGTATTGCCCGGGCCTCCCGGATCATGGCCTGGAAGAAAGCCAGGCGCACGTCGCCGGTACCGTACCTGGCATAGGGCAGCAGAACCCGTGAGGTCACGACGCGATCGGCCTCGAAACCCGGCCGCACGTCCTGCAACCGAAGCAGGCTGCGCGTCATCAGTCCGGACAGCGTGACCAGCACGACGGCCAGCGCGATCTGCGAGACGACCAGGGCGTTCCGGCCCCGTCGAGCTGCGTGGCTTCCCCCGGGTCCGCTGCCGGCCCCGCGAAGCACCTGGGCGAGGGAGACCCGGCGCGCGCGCAGCAACGGGAGCACGCTCACGAACAGGGCGCAGAACGCGGTGATCCCCAGCGCGAACAGCAGGACCGGGGCGTCGACTCCCACATCGTCCAGACGCGGCAGCGACAGCGCCATTCCCGTGCTCCGCACCCATCCCATGCCTGCCACCGCCAACAGCACCCCGGCGCCGCCGCCCAGCACGCTCAGCAGCACGGATTCGCTCAACGTGAGCGCGAGGATCCCCAGGAGACCGGAGCCGAGAACCGCGCGCTCCGCGAGCTCCGTCTGTGCGCGCTCGGCACGGACGAGGAGCAGGCCGGCCACATTCGTGCACGCGACAAGGAGCACGAGCAGCACACTGCCGAAAACCAACCAGAGCAGCTGCGACGGGGAGCCGGCGATCGAATCCTGCAGCGACTGCACGCGCGGCGCGATCTGAGTTCCCTGCCGCAGGGTCGCGGAGGCGTCGCCCTGGAAGAACCCGCCGAGGTGGGCCAGGACCCGCGCGAGGTCCGCCCGCGCCATGTCGCTCGACACGCCGGGCTTGAGCCGTCCGATGCCGATGAGGTTGAGCGTGGCGGGACGCGTGTGCGCCGGGTCGAGCGCAAGCGGCAACCAGAGCTCCACCTGGCTCGCGGGATAGGTGAATCGCGGCGGCATGATCCCGATGATCGTGCGCGGAACGGCGTTCACCTCGATCTGGCGGCCGATGGCGTCGGGGTCACCATGCAGGCGCTCCTGCCAGAGACGGTGCGAGAGGACGACCACCCGAAGGGCACCGGGCCGGTCGTCACCCGGGGCGAACGTCTTGCCGCGCGCGGGGCGGACGCCCAGGACGTCGAAGAAGCTCGCCGTGACGCGCGCGCCGCGGACGCGAACGGCGGTCTGGTCCGCCCCCGAGGGGCCGAGGTCGCCATCGTCGAATCGCCAGGCCGCCACGCCGTCGAAGGCAAGCGCTTCGCCCTGATAGGCCAGGACGATGGTGTCAGAGAGGTCCACCGTCGCCCGGTCGGTGCTGGTGCTGCTGGCGGCATGCGTCAGCCGCACGAGACGGTCCGGCTCCGGAAACGGCAGCGGCGCGAGCAGGATGGCATTCACGAGGCTGAACGTGGCCGTCGTCATGCCGACGCCGAGCGCCAGCACGAGGATGACCGCTCCGGAGAACATCGGGACGCGCCGGAGACGACGCGCCGCGAACCGGAGCTCGGACTGCGCAAGGAGTTGGCGCCAGTCAGGCACTGGGTCGTCTCCCCTGATCAGATGGCACTGGGCGCACGTTCAGCGGCCGGGATGGTTTGCCTCGCAAGGCGGGGTTTCAGTCACTTGAGTGAGACTATGCCAAGCGGATCAACGGGGTATAGCGAAACGGCAGGAGGCGAAGGCGCCAGGAGCCTGCGCGGCAGGAGATCCTCCTGGAGCGCTGCCCGGGCTCAAGATATTTCGGCTCCGTCAGCCGGCCCGCGCCGGAGAGGGCGTTTTGGGGAAATAGTTGCCGATTTTGAAGGGGAAGGCTCGGATGGCGGCAGTCGCCGCTATCCTCCTTCCACCCCAGGGCTCGGGGGAGAAGAGAGAGCCCTGGAAGTTCATTGACAATCGAAGTACCTACCTACCAAACCCGAGACGGGCCTGAGCCGGAGGCCTGTCTCCCCGCCATCGCTGTACACGGAACGGAGCGGAGTCCGGCGAGCGTCTCGGACGCGCCGGCTTCGCTCCGGCGTCGTGGTTCTTTGCCACGCGACGAGAGGATCACTTGAGCCTTGCCCGCGCCTCGCTCAGGACATCAGCGGAGGGAATGAGAATGACCTCTCCTTGTTCGATCTCGAGATAGCGACGCTCGGCTTCCTCTGCCCAGATGCCATTGGCATCGCCCTCGTCGACCTCATCCAGGCTCAGGAGAAGAACCTTGGCCAGCCTTGCACGAGCCTCCTCGGGCAGTTGCAAAACCTCAGATTCGAGCAGTTCGGCTCTTTGTACCATGCCTCGGCTCCTTGCTTGGACCGTCAAGACGGTACCATAGTCCTTGCTGCGGCGAAGAACTCCGAGATGCGCATACAGTCGCCGACGGACCAGCACTAGCAATCGGCCAAGTGAAGCCCTTACTGCAAACTCAAGCCAGAGCCTCCACAGCTCGGCCAATTTGGCAGGCCGATCGATGCGCTATATAGTAAAAAACATGAGAGGCCTAGACAGGGAGGGAACGTGACACTGGCAGAGAACAGCACGCGAAATGGAGACATCGTCGCCTTCCTGCGGAAAAGAGATTATACGATTGTCAGAGAGCTCGGCCAAGGCGCCTGCGGTAAAACCGTCTTGCTGCATGACCCTCAGATTGATCAACATTTTGTCTGCAAGAAATACGTTCCTTACCTTGAGTCTGAGCGACATGATTTATTCCAGAATTTTGTCCGCGAAATCAAACTTCTACACCAAGTTCATCACGAAAATATCGTGCGCGTATTCAATTACTACCTCTATCCAGATCAATTAGCTGGTTACATACTGATGGAGTTCGTGGACGGTGTCGAAATCGACGAATTTGTCGCCGCGCGACCCGAACTATTGAATGAAACATTCCTTCAAGCCATCCGAGGATTCAGCCACCTCGAGCGATCGGGAATCCTTCACCGAGACATTCGGTCCGGCAACTTGATGGTGCGCACTGACGGAGTTCTCAAGATCATCGATCTTGGATTTGGTAAAAGAGTGGAGACATCAGGCGACTTCGACAAGAGTATCTCCCTTAACTGGTGGTGTGAAACACCTGATGAATTTCACAGCTTCAAATACGACTTTAAGACGGAAGTTTACTTTGTAGGCAAGCTCTTCGAGGCCCTGATTTACGATAAAGACATAAACCACTTCAAATACAAAGATGTGCTACGGCAGATGTGTTCCCGAGCGCCATCCGAGAGAATTGGAAGCTTTGCGGAGATCGAGCGGAGCGTCGAGAAAGACCTGTTCCTTGCGATCGATTTTACGGACGATGAAGTCAGCGCCTATCGCTCATTCGCAAACGCCTTGTTCCGCCAACTAGTGACCATTGAAAGCTCAACGAAATATACTACAGACATACCCCGGATCATTTCGCAGCTGAACGATGCCTATCGCAATTGCATGCTCGACGCTGAGGTACCAGATGCTGCGGTCGTTCTGCGGTGCTTTATTGTGGGGGTTTACCGCTACATGAAGGCAGGACTGCATGTGTGGGTCGTTCGCGACTTCTTGATCTTGTTCAAGGGCTCCACAGAAGAGAAGCGCCGGATAATTCTTGGAAACCTGCACGGCAAGCTCGACGCCGTCCAAAGATACACTGATGAACCCGATGATTATGACATACCCTTTTAGGCGATCTGCGCCACCTTATTATAAGTACGTTCAACGGTAGGGTGAATTGCCGGTGGGTTCCTACTCCGGGACGCCTCGACGAAGGTGCGTGGGGAGGCCGATCCCGCGCTACAACGGATTCAATCTACTATGTAGAGTCCATCCGTAGCCTCCAGCCAATCTGCGATCCCCTCCACCACACGAGGCACCTCGTTGTCCGACACATCCACCTTTTAAAGGCGGGGCAAGCGCGAAGCCGCGATCAACTCATTCATCCGCTCCTGCTCGCGGACGAACGCCTCCAGATCATCGTGCGCGGGATTACCGGAAACCTTGAGGCGCTTTCCCTCGCTGCGGCGAAGGACTCCGGGCTGCGTGCAGTAGATCAACCGGAAGCCCAGCGGAAGCAATCGATCTTCGAGCGCACCATTCCGCGGAGATGAGCGGCGAGTGGTAGCGGTATTTGCGCGGCCCCACGATGCGCGGATGCTCGTTGAGCGCGAAGGCGATCTCAATCTTGAGGGTTAGACGCGTGCCTTCCGGGATGACTTTCGGGCAGAGCTTTTTTCCCATGTTTGTCTGGGCCCTGCCGGCGCCACCCCCGCTTCGTGCTGGTCTCGGACTCAGCAGCCTGGGAAAGGAGACGTCGCATTGTCTCCGGCTCGCGCTCGATCGCCTGAAGCAAGGCACGCGCTGGAGCATCGGGAACGCTGCGGCGCTGTTCCCAATCCCGAAGAGTGCTGATGGGCACACGGAAGGACTCTGCGAACTCGGCTTGAGACATTCCGAGCCGCTCCCTCAACGCCTTCACCCGGGACACCCTGCGCATCCTGGCCAACGCTTCCGAGTCGAGCGGCTGAGCGTCGGGATCGGAGAGGGCCGCCGCCATCACCTCTTCGTACGTCATCGCGTTCACCCTCGCCCAGTCGGTATCGCCGCGGGGCGGTTCGTCACCAGGCCCCACTGTGATTCGCGTAATGCTGGCCTTCTTCATACCTACGGATAATATCCGCGCATCGTCCTTGCCTTGCCCTTGCGTCAATCCACCGGTCGGGCTTTCATCGCCAGGGTTTGTAGAAGAACAGGAAGGACGGCCCTGTCCTTGTCGCGATTGGCCTGCTGCTTCGTTTCGATGACCGCAGCCAGCTCGAGTTGAGCGGCGACTCCTCCTACGACGATGAACTCGACCTGATGACGGAGCAGCGCCCGCAAGAGGCCAAGAAACTTAACGCTCCGAGATTCTTCCATTCCGCAGCTCGGTGAGCCCATCTACCCAATCCTGAAGCAGCTCCAGCCGCTCGAGCGGCGTCAAGCTGAGCGTCCATCGGATCAAGGTCAAGTCCACACCGTCGCAGGAGACTCCCGGTGCCTCGTCCGGAATCTGGGCGGCCGGAATGGTAGGGATAGGCTCTGCCATGGGGATCAACTATAGCAATCCTCGCTCGGTTGGTCGTGTCCGACGCGCCGCGGGCGAAGCCGTCTCAGAACGGTCTACGGATAATACCCCCGCATCGTCCTCGCCTTGCCCTTGCGGACCTTGACCTCGATCGGCCGGTAGGTCTCGTCGCTCTCCGGGCGGTCCGAGTTGTAGGCGATGTAGTAGCGGCTGCGCAGCTCCCGCTCGATGTCGCCATAGACGCTGGACAGCTCGTCCGCGCGCTCCACGTAGAAGACCTTGCCGCCGGTGGACTCGGCCAGCTCGGCGAGGTGCTTGCGGACGTCGAGGTCCAGGGTTCCGACGTTGAGGCCAATGGGATAGATGGCGACGCCGCTGCGGCTCGCGTACTCCAGGGCCCGTTCCCATGGGGTGTTGCTCGACGTGTCCTCGCCGTCCGTGAGGAGGATGAGGGCGCGCTGGCCGGGGTAGCCGCGGAAGTAGTAGAGCGAGGTGATGAGGCCGTCGTAGACCGCGGTCCAGCCTGCGGCGCGGAGGCCTTCGAGCGACTGGCTCACGGCGTCCACGTCGTCCGTCGGCGGCATGAGGAGGAACGGCCTCGTGGCGAAGCCCACCACGAAGGCTCGGTCCTTCGGCTGGAGCTTGGCCAGGAAGCCCTCGGCCGCGTGCTGGGCCTCGACCAGGGACGACGCCATGGAGGTCGAGGCGTCGATCGCGAAGCCCAGGGTCAGAGGGAGATTCTCGACCAGCTCGAAGCGCGCGATGGACTGCGGGCGTTCAGCTTCGAGAACCTGGAAGTCGTCCGCAGTGAGGCCGCGGATCAGGCTGCCGGAGCCGTCCGTGACCGTGGTGTACAGCTCCACCAGGTTGACGTCGACGTGCTCGAGATTGTCCGGCGCCCGCAGGAAGCGCAATGCCTCGGCGGTGTGGCCGTCGTCGAGATGGGCGGTTACGGTGAGATGGACGATGGCCTCGTCCGGCACGTCGACCTCGGCCTGCCAGGGCGGCGTCGACAGGGTCGTCACCAGCCGGTCGTTGACCTTGAAGTCGACCGACTCGACGCGACGGTCCTCGGGCACGGCGACCTCGGCGCGGACGAGGGTCTTGCGGCCGATCCGCGCGCCCTCCTCAGGCTCAGTATCTTCGGGGATGGTGACCCGGAACGCGCCGCGGGTGAGGTTGATCGTCACCTGATCGGCGGAGACCAGCTCGCCCGCGGCGTCGTAACCCTCGACGCGCACCACTTGCTCGCGCGGATAGGTGGAGAGCCGGACTTCCGCGGAGTAAGGCATCCGGGTGCGGGAGAGCTGAGCCTCGCCGTCCACCAGGAAGACCACCTTGGCGATGCGGTCGCCGGTGACCAGGGCTTCGGCCCGCCAGGTGCCGAGCGTGACCTCGTCGGTCGGCGGCACGAGCAGGACCGAATCCCGCCCGCCGAGCCCCGGCGGGAGCGACTCGCCGCGGGCCGCGGCCAGGGCCGTGCGCGGTGCGAGCCTGGCGTCCGGACGCGCGGGAACCTCGAAGCCGCGCGCCAGGCGCGCCTCGGCGCCGCTCACCTCGTCGCGGATGCGCAGGCGCAGCAGGAAGGACTGCTCGGGACGGAGCGCCTTTTCCAGGAAGAGGACGATCGGCCCCGCCTCCTGGCCTGCGGGCGCCGGCAGGCGGTAGCGGACCCGGACCGTCTCGAAGGCGTTGCCGGCGCGCTCGAAGACGCCGTCCACCAGCAGCTTGACCTTCGACTTGCCCTCATCGGCCGCGATCCCAGGAGGCACTCCGAGCGCACGCTCCGTCGAGCCCGCAGGCGGCAGCGTGATGAGGATGCGGGTGACCATCCGCTGCTCGCGGCGGTCCGGAAAGTCGAGATCCACGGTCTCGACCGCCAGCCGCGCCGGCCGGGCCGGAGCGTCCGTGGCGGCGGCCTTCCGCGCCCAGGCCGCGAGGTCGGCCGGCCGCGCCAGCTCGCTCACGCGGTCGACCGGCGCGGTCCATTTGTACTTCGCCTCCGCGGCGTCTTCAGACAGTACGGCCCGCTCCTGCGGCCGGCTGCGGAGGCCGTCGATCCCCGTGATCTCGTCCACTTCCTTGGACTGCGGGCAGAACCGGCGGTCGATCCGCTTGCCGCCCATCCCGACCGCGACCCACTGATAGAGCCAGCGGCCCATCTCCGGAGTGTAGAGCGCCTGCTTCGAATCGATGGGCAGCCAGACGCGGAAGGGCTCGTCGGGCGACTGCCGGTAGAGAACGAAGCGGCGCAGATCGGGAGCCACGCCGTACGTCCAGATCTCCAGCGGCCGGAAGGTCGAGCCGCAGTCGGTCACCATCGTCGCGTCGGGCTTTCCGAGCAGGAACACGAGCTGAGCCCGGGCGTCCGTGGGCGGCAGCTCCTCGAATGCCAGGCGGCCGCGGCGCTCAATCCCCTCCGCCAGCTCGGGGTCCGCCAGGAAGGTCTCAATGAACGCCGCGCGCGCCGGCTCGTCCATCTCCAGCAGATCACGGCGTTGCTCCGGCGAGAGGAGAAGGCCCGGGCCGTCCTGCAGAAAGGCCCGCTGCGGCTCGGGCCAGAGCACGGGATCCGATCCCGCCGCAGCCATCATGGGTGCTGCCAGCAGCGCCCCGAACAGCCAAGCTCCGAGCCGCGCCGCGGGTCTCATTCGAAGTTTCTCATTCGTAGTCTCTCATTCGTAATACCCCCTCGCCGTCCTGGCCTTGAGGCCGCTCTTCTTGACCCGCACCTCGACCTCCCGGAAGGCGCCAGGCTTCCCGCCTCCCTGGTTCGAGTTGTAGGCGATCAGGTAGCGGCTGCGCAGCTCGCGCTCGATCTGCGCGTAGACGGCGGGCAGCTCTTCCGCCTTGCTGGTGAAGAACGACTTGCCGCCGGTGGTCTCGGCGATCTCCGTCAGCTTGTTCTTCAGCCCGACATCAAATCCCGGCAGGTTGAAGCCGATGGAATAGATCGCCACGCCGCTGCGGCGGGCGTACTCCAGGGCGTCCTTGTAGGCGATGTAGCTCGCGTTGTCGTCGCCGTCCGAAAGCAGCACCAGGGCGCGCTGCCCCTTGAGGCCGCGGAAGTAGTAGAGGCTGTGGACCAGGGCGTCGTGCAGCGCCGTGTCGCCCAGGGCCTGGAGATCCTCGAAGGAGCGGACCACGGCCTCGACGTCGTCGGTCGGCGGCATGTCGAGCCGCGGCCGGGAGGCAAAGCTCACCGCGAAGCTGCGGTCGCGGGGGGTCATGACCTTGCGCAGGAACTGCGCCGCGGCGTCCTGCGCCTGCACGAGCGAGGAGCGCATGGAGCCCGAGGTGTCGAGCAGCACGCCGACGGTGAGCGGCAGGTTCTCCACCAGCTCGAACTTGCCGATGTCCTGCACCTTGCCCGCCTCCAGCACCTCGAAGTCCTCCTGCTTGAGGTCGGAGACCAGGTTGCCGGCGCGGTCGGTCACCGCGGCGTAGAGCTCGACGAGGTTGACGTCCACCTCCTCGAAGTACTGCGGCGCGCGGACGAAACGCACGGCCTCGGCGCGGCTGCCATCGTCGAGCGTCGCGGAGACCGTGACGTAGACCATCTCCTCGTTCGGCACCGGCACCTCGGTCTGCCAGGGCGACTTGGTCAGCGTGGTCACCACCGTGTCGTTGACCTTGATCTCCACCGACTCGATGCGCCGGCCGTCCGGCATCGACACCTCGGCGCGGACGCGCGTCTTGCCCGGGGCCAGGCGCGCACCCTTCGCCGGCTCCAGGATCCAGACTCCGAGCGCGCCGCGCGGCTGGTTCAGGATCACCTCGTCGGCGGCCACGAGCTTGCCCGCGTCGTCGTAGCCCTCCGCGCGCACCACCTGCTCGGTCGGGAAGCGCGCGAGGCGCACCTCGGCGGAGAACGGCGCGGCGGAGCGCGTGAGCTGGTTCGTGCCGTCCACCAGGAACTTCACCTTCTTGATGCGCTCGCCGGTGACCAGAACCTCGGCCCGCCACAGACCGAGAACCACGTCGGCCGGCGGCGGCAGGAGCAGGAGGCTGTCCCGGCCCTGGCCCACGGCCGCGGGGACCAGCTCGCCGACGCTCGCCGCCTCTTCCTTGAGGTCGTCTCCCGTCGGGCTGATCGGCACCCGGAACGACTTCGCGATCCGCGTCTCGGCGCCGCTCGTCTCGTCCTTGATGTGAAGGCGCAGCAGATACCAGTCGCCGGGGCGGAGGCGGCGGTCGAGCGCCAGCACCAGGGGCTCCCCGGCCGCCGGGACCGGCAGCCGGTAGCGCAGGCGGAAGTCCTCGAATGGACGCCCGCCGGTCTCCACGACGCCGTCCACGGCGAGCACGATCTCGGGCTTTCGAGCCGGCGCCTGCCCGGCTGCGTCGACCGGGGTCTCCGGGCTGGCCAGGGCGGTCGGGGCGGCCGGAGCCGCCTGTCCGGCCAGGGCCGCCGATTCGGTCGATGCGGACGCAGCGGCCGATGCCGACGCCTGCTGGGGATCCAGCGGCTTCACGTTGTCCGTCTTCAGCGAGGCATAGGCCCGCACCACCATGCGCTGCGAGTCCGTCTCGGGGAACCGGAACTCGAGCGACGACAGGGTCAGCGGCGCCGACTCGTCGGCCACCTTCGTGGCCGCGGCCTCCTTGGCCCAGGCAGCGAGATCCTTCGGCGGAGCCAGGAAGGCGCTCGCGTCCTTGGGCTTGATGTACGAGGACTTTCCGCCGTCGTGCGCGCCGTTCAGGCCCTTCACGCCAGTGGCCTCGTCCACGTCCTTGGCTTCCTTGCAGTTCTGGAGATCGATGCGCTTGATGTAGACGCGCCCGCGGATCTCCTCCCACTGCTCCATCCAGTACTCCATCAGATCGGTGTAAAGCGCCCGCTTGGAGTCCGTGGGGAGCCACAGCCGCCACGGCTCGGAAGCCGACGCCTTGAACACCACGAGCTGCCGCATCACCGGCTTGCCGGACGGATCGTTGCCGCCCGGGTAGCTCCAGATCTCCAGCGGCTCGTAGACGAACCCGCAGTCGAGAGGCTTGCGCTCCGCCGGGGGGCCGTTGAGGAACAGGATCTCGCTGCGCACGTCCGTTGGAGTGGACATCTCCTGGAGCATGAGCCGCTGGCGGCGCGCGATCCCCGCCTTCAGCTCGTTGACCGGCGTGCCGGGGATCGGATCCTTGTCGAGGAACTCGAACATGAACCGCTCGCGCTCGTCGGACGTCATCGTCAGCAGGGCCTCGCGCTGCGCGGAAGGGAGCAGCAGGGCCGGGCCGTCCTGGAGGAACGCCCGCTGCGACTCCGGCCAGGTCAGGACGTCGACGGCCGGCTCGGAGGAGCGGCTGGGCTGGGCTTGCGCCTGGACCGGCGCTTGTACCTGCGCTTGTACCTGAAGACAGACGGCGGCCAGGGCAGCCGCGAGGACGCTGAGGAAAAGGAAGGGCTTGGAATGTCTCACGCGAAGCTCCTGCTGCATGGGTGGTGCCACGGAGATACCCCCGCCAGGGTCAGCGGAGGTGGTTGGCACCGGCGCCCGGAGAGACTACTATGGGCCCCAGTCATGCCGAAACGAAACACACCGATCCGCACCTGGGAAAACGGCGACATCGTCCAGGGATTCGCGCTGCTCACCAAGAAGGAGCAGCGCCTGGACCGCAATGGCAAAACCTTTCTGGACATGGAGATCGCCGACGCGAGCGGCTCCATGGTGGCGAAGGTCTGGGCCGACAGCCCGGCGATGAGCACGCAGTACGACGCCCACAAGTTCATCGCCTTCCGCGGCTCGGTGAAGAGCTACCGCGACCAGCTCCAGCTCAGCATCGACGATTGCCGCGAAGCCAACGAGTCCGACCGCCGGTTCGGCTTCGACGAATCGCTGCTCATCCCGTCCACTCCGGAGGACATCGACGATCTCTGGATGCGACTGAACCGTCTGATCCAGGAGAAGGTCGACCGTCCCATCCTGAGGCGTCTCGCGGAAGAGACGCTGGCGGTCCACGGCGCCGCGCTGCGCGAGCATCCCGCGGCCAAGGGCATGCACCACGCCTATCGCGGGGGCTTGCTGGAGCACACCGTCTCCATGGCCGAGCTGGCGGCGCGCGTCTGCGAGCACTACCAGGACATCGACCGCGATCTCGTTCTGGTGGGAGCGCTGTTCCACGACCTCGGCAAGCTGCGCGAGCTCGGCGCCATGCCCGCCAACGACTACACCCTGGAAGGCCGGCTGGTGGGCCACGTGGTGATCGGCCGCGACCTGCTGCGCGACCGGTGCGCGGCGATCGAGGGCTTCCCCGCCGACATCCAGCTCCTGCTGGAGCACCTCGTGCTGTCGCATCAGGGGAAGAAGGAGTTCGCGTCGCCGGTGGAGCCCATGACGGCCGAGGCGGTCGTCCTCCACTTCATCGACGACCTCGACTCGAAGCTCAATCAGCTGCGGAGCTACCGCGAGACCAGCCCCGGCATCGTCTATCACCGGGGCTTCGCACGGTTCGTCTACGTGCCCGCGCTCGCCGACCGGTATCTCCTGGGAGAGCCGGCCGTGCCGGGAGACGATGGGACGACGGTCGACACCCTCGACTGTCCGCCGGACCTGTAGGGGCAGGCCTTGTGCCTGCCCTTGCCCGCGTCAGATCGAAATCCCGCACCTCCCCCGCCCAGGGCAACCACAAGGGTTGCCCCTACGACGTTGCCCCCAGGACCTCTAACGTCCGGCCGCGACTCCACCCGCCTCGAACTTCCCTTGCAGGTACGACGTGGTTGTGGCCAGCTCGTCGCGCACGCCGACTCCGACCGTGTAGGCGCCGTTCTCCAGCGTGATCCGGACCTCGTAGACGTACTCCTTCGTCGTCCCGGCGGCGAAGTCGGCCTCGGGCACCCTGACCGTGACCACCTTCGTCTCCCGCACCGGCGTGACCTTGCCCTCGCCGCTCGCCACCACGAACAGCCGCAGCCGGCCCTCGCGGTTGGCGCCTTTCGGCTCCAGGTAGAGCTTGCCGATCGGAACCTTCACCCGTAGCGGCACCACGAACGACGTCCTCTCGGCCGAGGCCGGCGTCTGCTGGCCGATCTCCAGCGCCGCTCCGAGCGGGTTCTCGTCGGCGCCGAACGCCATGGTTGCGGCGGTCCTGTCGGCCACGGCCTCGCTCACCGGCTTGTCCTGGTACCAGCGCCGATGCCGGGCCGTCACGCCCTTGCGCTTCACCTTGACGTCCACCTTGTGGTCGCGGTCGTCGGCGACGCGCTGCGGCCGATAGCCGATCGAGTAGTAGGACGACAGCTCGGTCGTCATCACCTGGAGGGCCTCGGCCGCCTGGGACACGTTGAACATCGTGCGCCCGCCCGTCTCCTCCGCCAGGAAGCGGAGCCCGTTCTGCCGGTTCTGAATCCCGGCCTCCTGGAGGCGCGTGCCGCGCACCCAGCGCGCGCCCATCGCCTCAATGGGATAGATCGCCACTTGGTTGCGGCTCGCCTTCGACGTCACCTTGCGGAATAGCTCCGAGGCGTCGTAGGAGCCAGCATTCATGCCCGAGATGCGCTGGCCCGCCTTGTACCCCGAGCGGGCCTCGGCCCAGATGAACAGATCCTCGCCCGGCACCGACGGCAGGCCGTCGCTGGCGTAGAGAATCGCCTTGCGGCCCGGCACTCCGGCGAGCCAGCCGACCGCCGTCTCCAGCGCGTTGAGCGACGCGGCCACGTAGGACGTCTCGACCTCGGCATACTCGCGGATGCGCGCCTCGGCGGTCGCTCCCCATCCCCCCAGCTCCAGGGCGTCGAACACCACTTCGAGCTGGTGGTCCCGCGAGCTCTCCCGGCTCGCCAGGTCGCCGGAGAGCTCATCGACCACCTCCAGCTCCGAGAGAACCTCGACCAGATTCGTGGTGAACGGCTTGCGGACCTCCAGGGTGCGTCCGAAGCGGACCACCATCACCCGGTCGCCCGGAACCAGGGTCCTGCCCAGGAAAACCCGCACTCCTTCGAGGATCGCCTTCCGGTTGGCCGGCTCCATGTTGTAGTCGTCGACGAAGACCACCAGGTTGAGCCGTTGATCGACCGGCCGCACCACATCCTCCGAGACCGCTGCCGTCGCCCCCCCCGCGGCCGGCTGTCCGCTCTCGGCGTAGAAGTTCGTCACCTCGACCGGCTTGCCGTCCTCCAGAACCTCGAAGTCCTCCTGCCGGAGACCCTGGACCGGCTTGCCGCTCTTGTCGGAGACGACGACCTCGAGGTTGACCAGGCTCACCTCGATCTGATCGGCGAAGGTCTCCTCGACGGGCGGCGTCTCCTGAACGGTCTGAACGGTCTGAGCGGCCTGAGCGGTCTGGGCGGTCTGGGCCGTCTCCTGGGCGAGCGCAGGGCTTGCCAGGAACGACAGCGCGAGGAGCGCGGTGAAGGATGTCTTGACGGGATGGAAGCTCGCGAGCTGGAACATCGTCGACCTCCTGCTGGAATGGGCGCAGTCCGTCCAGTGTAGCTCAAGCGGAACGGGGGGACCGTCCAGGTCTGAGCGATCTGAGCCGAACCGCAGGGCTCGCTCGTCAATCGCGGCGAAGCCTCCGCGGGCTACCAGGTCATCTGGTACAGCATCCAGTACACGACGACCCCGGTCACCGAGACATAGAGCCAGATCGGCAGCGTCCACTTGGCGAGGCGCGTGTGCTTCGACCACCGCTTCTTCCAGGCGTGGACGACGGTGATGATGGCCAGCACCGGGACGGCGGCGGCCAGGACGGTGTGGGTCAGCAGGATCGAGAAGTAGATCGTGCGCGCCATTCCGGTGCCCTGAAACCGCACCGATCCCACCTGGGCGTGGTAGATCAGGTACGACGTGAGGAAGAGGGTCGAGCAGACCAGGGCGGCGATCATCACGTTGCGGTGGGCATTGCGCCGTCCGCTGCGGATCAGGATGTAACCCGTCAGCAGAAGCAGAGCGGAGCAGCTGTTCAGGATGGCGTTGAGCGCGGGCAGATCGCGAACGTCGAGCATCATGCGGAGTCTCCCTCCCCCGGGCGCGGGCCGGAGGAGGGAAGAAGGCCTTACGGGGTGGGAGCTCCGGCAGTAGGCGCGTCAGCAGGCGCCGGCTCCGTCGTGGCCGGAGCCACCGGAACTACAGGAGCTGCCATAACCGCAGGGGCCGGGGCGTTGTCAGCCAGCCACTTCTCATAGCCGGCCGCGTCGTGAATCTGGTAGAAGCCGCGCATGCGGTAGTGGGTGATTCCGCAGAGCTGGGCGCAGGCGATCTCCCAGCACTTCGAGCCGACGGCGCAGCCGGGCAGAGTGTTCTCCTCCGGCGTCACCTTGGAGGCCTCGAACCAGATCGGGATGACCATTCCCGGGATCGCGTCCTGCTTCACCCGCATCTGAGGCAGGTAGAGGCTGTGGATCACGTCCTTGCTGCTCAGATGGATCAGCACCTTGCGATCGACCGGCAGGTGCAGTTGGTTGATCGTCGTGATGTCGTCCTGGGCCGCCGAGTCGGTGCGGTCGATTCCCAGAGGATTCGTCCCGGTCTGGATCAGCTTCACATCGGTCCGGCCGAAAACGCCATCCGGACCGGGATAGTGAACGTTCCAGGCGAACTGCTCGCCAACGACCCGGACGACAACGGCTTCGGATTCCGCCGGCAGGTCGTTGACCCGGTTCGCCCAGATCGGCACGGCGAAGGCGACCAGCAGGATGACCTCCACCAGCACGATTCCGGCCTCACCATAGGTCGAGAAGTGGCCTTTGGCTCCTTCGTAGCTAGCCACCGGGTTGCGCCCCTTGCGGAAGCGGAACAGGGTGTAGACGAAGAAGAGGCCCCAGCCCACGAACATCGCCAGCATGAACCAGTGAACCAGCGCCGTCAGATTGTCGAGTTGCGTCGCATGAGTGGACGCCGCCTCGGGAAGGTAAAGATTGAGACCGTAGTTTGTCGTCTGCATCACTCTTTCTCTCCGCGAATGACGCGCAGTTGGGGCTGGGGCCGCTCGTTCTCGGCAATGCGCCTGGAGCGCCGCCGGAAATCGAGGACCACCTTGCCGATCCCGACGTAGACAATACCCACCACGCCGATGAGCATCAGAATGGCGTTGTTCATTCCCTTGGTCATCGGAGCGTCCGCCGCACCGAAGCAGGTCGCGCACGCCGAGGCGATCTGCGGCAGGGCCAGAGCCAACGCCACAGCCGCCGCGCCCGACATCCTGGAGATCGATCCTAGGTTCCGCATGGCCAGCCTCCTCCTAGTCCTCGGAATCCAGGTCGCGGAGCTTCCTTCGTACCTTGAGCCCGTAGACGGAAAGCACGACGGCGGCCACAAAGAAGAAACCGCCGAGAGAGAGATCCCCCGACTGCTTCGTCGCCATCCAGCCCTGGACGCCCCACACTCCCACCATCACCGACAGGGCGACGGAGGCTGCAATGAAAAACAGGTGGAACGACCGGAGCGAGAGGCTCATAGATCCCTCTGGTTCCACATGTTGAGCGACGGCCAGACCAGCAGCACGAGGAAGAAGGCCACGGTCAGCAGCAGAATCCAATAGATCAGCTTCTTCTCGTGGGACAGGTGCATGAAGAAACCGGCCACGAGCGACGCCTTGAAGCTCGCGATCAGAAGAGCGACCCCGATCGCCGCGACCGGCGGCATGTGGAAGTAGCTGACCGCCACGGTGAGGACCGTCAGCACCGCCAGCGAGAGGAAGACCTTGATGTAGGTCTTCGTCTCCTTGCGGATCGTCTCGACATCGTGCGTCTGCGACATCTCGTCCTCCCGAGGCCTACAGCAGGTAGAGGGTTGGGAACAGGAAGATCCACACCAGGTCGACGAAATGCCAGTAGAGGCCCGCGACCTCGACCCGGTTGGTGAACCGCTGGGGATCCTTGTGCCAGAGCTTCAGGCCCGGCCCCCAGAGGTAGCCGTTGACCACCATGCCGCCGATCACGTGCAGGCCGTGAAGGCCGGTCAACGTGAAGTAGATGGCGAAGAAGGTGTTGAAGCTCGGCAGGTGGCCGTGGTGGATCTTCTCCATGTACTCGAAGTACTTGATGACCAGGAAGCCCAGGCTGCACAGGAGGGTGAGGCCCATGTACAGGCGGAACTTCTTCACGTCGTGGAGCCGCAGGGACACCCAGGAGAGGAGGATCGTCACGGACGAGCCGATCAGGATCATCGTGTTGAGCGTGGCCAGCGGCACGTTCAGACCGAGGTCGCGTCCATGCGGCCAGACCGGCGCGCCGGTGCGCAGCAGGATGTACGACGAGAACAGCGCGCCGAAGAGCATGACCTCCGAAGCGAGGAACAGCCAGATGCCCAGCTTCGCGTTGTACAGCCCGGTGTCGGGGCGCGTCTCTGAGGTATAGGGAATCTCCATGTCCGTTCCTCTCTAGCCCCGGTGCTGCGGCACGAAGTCCACGGGCGCGCCGGGCAGGCTGTAGTCGTAGGGTCCGCGCACCACGGTCGGGATCTCCGCGAAGTTGCCGTGCGCGAGCGGCGGCGAGGTCGTGGCCGCCCACTCCAGCGTCGTGGCGTCCCAGTAGTTGTCTCCGACCTTCTTGCCCTTGGCCATGCTCCAGAACAGGTTGATGATGAAGGGCAGTTGGGCCAGGGCGAGGCCCCAGGCCGACATCGACATCACCTTGTTCCAGTGCAGGACATCCTGGGCGTGGGAGTACGCCATGCCGCCGTCATAGAGGCGCCGCGACACACCGGCCAGACCCTGGATGAACATCGGCATGAACACGCCGTTGATGAACAGGAACGAGGACCAGAAGTGGAGCTTCCCCAGAAGCTCGCTCATCTTCCTGCCGGTCAGCTTCGGGAACCAGTAGTAGATGCCCGCGAACATCGCGAAGATGGTGCCGGGCGCCACCACGTAGTGGAAGTGGCCGATGACGTAGTAGGTGTCGTGCAGGTGGATGTCCGTCGGCGCGAGGCCGAGCGGCAGGCCCGTCAGACCCCCGATCGCGAACATCGGCAGGAACGCCAGCGCGAACAGCATCGGCGTGTTGAACCGGATCGAGCCGCCCCAGAGCGAGATGATGAGCGCCGTCAGCACGACCACCGACGGGATCGAGATGATCATCGTCGTCGTCTGGAAGAAGGTGCTCATCACCGTGCCCATGCCGGTCATGAACATGTGGTGCGCCCACACGATGAACGACATGAAGCCGAGGAAGCTGATGGAGTAGACCATCGACTTGTAGCCCCACAGCGGCTTGCGGGTGTTGTTCGCGATCACCTCGGCGATGATGCCGAACGCCGGCAGGATCAGAACGTACACCTCGGGGTGCGCCAGGAACCAGAACAGGTGCTGCCACAGCAGCGGGCTGCCGCCGCCGGAGACCTCCAGCACCTGGCCCGAGACCACGAGGCCGCTCGGCAGGAAGAAGCTGGTGCCGAAGATGCGGTCCATCATCTGGAGCACGGCCGCCGCCTGCAGGGCCGGGAAGGCCAGCAGCAGCAGGAACGAGGTCACGAACTGCGCCCAGACGAAGAACGGCAGCCGCATCCAGGTCAGGCCCGGAGCCCGGAGCTGGACGATGGTCACGATGAAGTTCGTCGATCCCAGAAGGGACGAGATGATCAGCGCCAGCATGCCGAAGAGCCAGACCGTCTGGCCGGCGCCGGCGAGGTTCGACAGCGGCGGGTAGGAGGTCCAGCCCGAGCTGGCCGCCCCGCCCGGAGCGAAGAAGCTGCCCAGCATCAGCACGCCGCCGATGAAGTACGTCCAGTAGCTCGCCATGTTGAGCTTCGGGAACGCCATGTCGGGCGCACCGATCTGGAGCGGCACCAGGTAGTTTCCGAAGGCGCCGACCGCGAGCGGCACGATCCCCAGGAAGACCATGATGGTGCCGTGCATGGCGCCGAGCTGGTTGTACAGCTCGGGCAGCATGATCCCGCCGGGCGCGAACGTCTGCCCGAAGATCTTGCCCAGGATCGGCAGCGGCCTGCCCGGAAAGGCAAGCTGCCAGCGCATGAACATCATCAAGGTGAAGCCGAAGAAGAGGAACAACAGCGAAGTGAAGGCATACTGAATGCCGATCACTTTGTGGTCCTGGGAGAAGACGTACTTCTCCCAGAAGCCTAATTCGTGATGGTCATCGGCGTGACCGACTGCGTGAGGCGCATGCTCGTCGACTAGTGCCATCGTCTGCGTTCCTCCGACCTCTGGTCCGGACCGGCAAGCTCGGAGGAGACGCACCGATAGCGCCCCGCCCGGCCTTCTCTGCATCCCTGAAACTCATGATGACTACGCTTGTCCCGTGAAAGACGCCTGAGTCTACGACAGCAGGTTCCGAGGTAGCAAGGGAGAAGATCCACGTCGCGCCGCGGCGTAGGGATCGCCCTCGCGTCAGAGGCCAGCCAGCGCCAGAATGTCCTGCTTGAGCTTCGCCGTCGAGGCTTCGTCGAACGCCTCGTAGTAGCCGCGGATGTCGCCCTGGCCGTCGACCAGGACGAGGCGGGTGCTGTGGAGGATCGGCTCGATGTTGGCGGGCGCCCCGTCGGGAGCCGGAGCAGGATTCATGTCCAACCCGAGCTTGAAGCCTTCGACGCAGATCCGGCGCACCTCGTCCCGTCCACCCGTCAGGAACAGCCAGCGCTCCGGCGCCTGGAAGCTCTCCGCATAGCGCTGGAGAACCTCCGGCGTGTCGTAGTCTGGATCGACACTGACGGAGACGAACCGGACCGGCAGGTCCGCTGGCAGGGCCTTGTCCAGCCGGGCTACCCGGGCGGTGATCATGGGACAGGACGCCGGGCAGCGGGTGAACACGAAGGTGGCCACCCACGGCATGCCTTGAAGATCGGCGAGGCGAACCAGCCGGCCATCCCGATTGGTCAGCGCCATCTCGGGCGCATGGCCGAGGACCGGAAGCGGCTCCGGCCGATTCATGAACTGGTATATCGCCGCCACTCCGACCGCCAGCAGAGCCGCCACCAGGAATCCCCAGAGCAGCCGGCGCCGCATCGGAACGCTCACTCCGCCCGCCCCCGGCTCCCGCGCATGGCCAGCAGGTCAAATCCGAAGGCCGCCACCGCGACCAGCGCGGTGACCACGATCGCGGCCTGGGGTCCGGGCATGCCCGTGCCCATGGGAGCGGCTTCCCCATAGAGAGCCCAGCGCAAGGCGGCGACGCCGTAGGTGAGCGGATTCAGCCGCATCAGCATCGCCAGCCAGGGCGGCGCGCCCGACGGCGGAAAGAACGCCCCGGACAGCAGCCACATCGGCACCAGCAGAAGGTTCATCACCGCGTGGAAGCCCTGCACGGAGTCCACCCGCCACGCGAACGCGAAGCCCACGGAGGTCAGGGCGATCCCGAGGACCGCCAGCACGGCCGCCGACAGCAGCGCCGAGGTGACGGTGAGGTGGATGCCCGAGAGCGGCGCCATGGCCAGGAAGACCAGGGCCTGGAGCCAGGCGATCGTCGCGCCGCCCAGCACCTTGCCGCCGGCGATGGCCGCGCGAGACACCGGCGCCACCAGGACGCCCTGGAGGAAGCCCAGGTTGCGGTCCTCGATCACCGAGATGGTCGAGAAGATCGCGGCGAACAGGACCACCAACACCATGGTGCCGGGATAGAAGTACTCCAGGTAGCTGACGTCCGCCGGGCCGCCCGGGAGCCGGAAGGAGCCCGAGAGCCCGCTGCCGATCAGAATCCAGAAGATGAGGGGCGAGCCCGCCGCTCCGGCGATCCGGCTGGGCTGTCGGAAGAAACGGACCAGCTCCCGCCGCCACAGGGTGAACACCGCGAGGCTCATGGCTCGTCGCCTCCATACAACCGGCGTCCCGTCCGCTGGAGGAAGACGTCCTCCAGGGTCGGCCGGGCCACGGTCACCGAGTCGACCCGGCCCGGAAAGGCTTCGATCAGCCTGGCGATCAGCTCATGCCCCTTGTCCTGCTCCAGGCGTACAGCGCCGTCGCGCACCTGCGGCCGGAGGTCCGGGAAGCGCGCCGCGAGATCCCGGGCGAGCGCATCGCCATCTGGACCGCCCAGCGTGATCACGTCGCCGCCGATCTCTTCTTTCAGAGCGGCCGGGCTCCCCTCCCCCACCAGCTTGCCGCGGTCGATGAGCGCCAGCCGGTCGCACCGGTCGGCCTCTTCCATGAAGTGGGTCGTGAGGAGGACGGTGACGCCCTCCCCGCGCAGCTCTTCGAGCGTGCTCCAGAGGTCGCGGCGTGCGCCGGGGTCGAGCCCCGTGCTCGGCTCGTCGAGCAGCAGCAGCTTCGGCCCGTGGAGCAGCGACTTGGCGATCTCCGCCCGGCGCCTCAGCCCTCCCGAAAGCTCCATCGCGCGTTGATCCTTCCGATCGGCCAGACCGAACCGCTCCAGACCCGCGGCAATCCGCTGGGCCAGGGCGCTGCCGCTCAGGCCGTAGAGATGCCCCTGGTGCAGAAGGTTCTCGCGCACCGTGAGATGAAGGTCGAGGCTCGGGCTCTGGAAGACCACGCCGAGCTGGCGGCGCACCGCCGCGGCCTCCGTGGCCAGGTCAGCCCCGAACACCCGCACCCATCCGCCCTGGGGCCTGGCGAGGGTCGCGAGGATGCGGAAGAGCGTGGTCTTCCCGCCGCCGTTGGGACCGAGGAAGCCGAAGATCTCGCCGGCCGGCACCTTGAAGCTCGGGCCGTCGAGGGCCCGCCGGAGCCCATCCTTGCGGGTCCGGTACGAATACTCGACGCCCTGCGCCTCGACGGCGACGGCAGTGAGAGGATCGGGTTGCGAAGATTCAGGAGACAACGCGGTCCAGAAGCATCACGAAGAGAACGGCCGGGAAGTAGAGAACCGAAGCCAGCATCAGACGTCGCGCCATGGGGGTGGTGCGGCTGCGGGCAAAACCGACGCCGAACCCGAAGTAGATGAGGCCGAGGGCCAGCGCACCGACGAAGTAGACCGTTCCCATGAGCCCGAGAAGGGATGGCATCAGGCTCACTGGGATCAGGACGGCGCCATAGAGGATCACCTGGCGCGCCGTGCGGAGGCCTTCGGGGTCGTTCACCGTCAGGATGGGGAAACCGGCCTGCCCGTAGTCGTCGCGGCACAGCCAGGCGATGGCCAGGAAGTGGGGCATCTGCCACAAGAACAGGATGCCGAACAGGACCCAGGCGGCCAGGTCCACGTCGTTGCGGACCGCGCTCCAGCCCATCATCGGAGGGATCGCGCCCGGGATCGCACCGATGATCGTGGCGAGCGAGCTGACCCGCTTGAGCGGGGTGTAGACGAACACGTAGCCGGCGAGGGCGACCGCTCCGAGAAGCGCCGTCAGCAGGTTGACCGCCAGGGCGAGCTCCAGCAGTCCCGCCACGCCCAGACTGACCCCGAAGAGCAGGGCCGCGTCCGGGTCCATGCGTCCCGTCGGAAGCGGACGCAGGGCGGTGCGGCGCATCAGTCCGTCCGTCTCCCGCTCGATCACCTGATTGAGGGCGGAGGCACCGGCCGAGACCAGGCAGGTTCCGAGCAGGGTATGCACGAGCAGCAGGAAGGAGATGCTCCCCTGCTCGGCCAGCAGGAAGCCGAGCCCGGTCGTGAGCACCACCATCAGGGTGATGCCCGGCTTGGCGAGCTCGGACAGATCCGACAGCCGGGCCGACAGGCTCAGCGGGCCGGGAACGGCGGCGATACCCGCGGCATTGGCGGCAGTGGCGGCATCGGAGGCCAGGGCGGCTTGTTTGCTGAAGCTCATGCGTTAAGGTCTCAGTTCCCGCTCGATGGGCGAGCCGGTCAAGTCTAGCGCGAAACCCCTCCTCTTGCGTCCCCGGCCCGGCGATGGCAGAGTGTGCGCGTCCTCATGGAACGGATTCCCATCCTCCAGGACGGCCGGGAGGTCTCCCATCTCACCGTTCGTCTCGACTCTCCCGCAGCGTCGCGCCGGAGCGGCCTCTCCATCCTCTATCTCCACGGCTTCGGCTCCGCGCAGACCGGCGAGAAGGCGGACTTCTTTCGCGCCCGCGCCGTCGAGAGCGGCATCCCCTTCTGTTCCTTCGACTTCCAGGGCCACGGCCTCTCCGGAGGCACGATGCGGGAGCTCACCTTCAGCCGCAACCTGGAGGACATCGGCCGGGTCCACAGCTGGCTGCGGAAACGCGGCCACGAGCGCATCTGCCTGATGGGCTCGTCGATGGGAGGCGGATCGGCTCTCTGGTACTCGGCCCTCCATCCCGAGGGGATCTGCGCCGGGCTGCACATCGCACCCGCTCTGGAGCTCGGGAAGGCGCTCGTGTCGTGGGCCGGTCCGGAGGGTTGCCGGCGCTGGGAGGAGACCGGCGCCATCCACTTCGAGAACGATCTCGTCTCCTGCGAGCTCGGCTGGGGCCTGATCCAGGATCTCCGCTCCTACTCCTATGAGAACCTCCTGCTCCAGTACCGTACTCCCGCCCTGATCCTGCAGGGCAAGAAGGATGCTTCGGTTCCGTGGGCCGGCGTGATGGATTTCGCGACACGTTGCGCCGCTCCGGAGGTCGAGTTTCATTTTTTCGCCGACGGCGATCACCGGCTTACGGACCGCAAAGAGCGACTTTGGGCCCTGATGGAGGAATTCCTTCACGGCCGGGGGCTGATTTGAGGGCTCCTTTCCCGCTTTCCGTGAATGGAGTCACTTCTTCCCAATAGGAGGGCGCTGCCACGGCCGCGGTGGCCGTTCCGTAGGCGCTACAGGGGAGGGGCTTTATGCTTCGAAGAGTTCGTGTGCTCTTTGTGCTTCTGGCGTTGGTGATTCTGGCTGCCGGAGTCGTCGAGGCGTCACCGCGCGTCGTGGGTCCGAAGCCACTGCACGAATCGGCAGGTGTCCTGGATCGGCTATGGAATTGGTTCTCATCCCTCTTACCAGGCGACGACTCAGGCTCCGGTCGGGACATGGAATTCCGATGGGAGGAGGAAGGCAGTCACTGGGACCCTAACGGCGAGCCCTGATTCCCGCCTTCGCGGCATTCTTGCGCCGGTGTCGGCTCCGGCGCTTTTCTTGTCACGCTTTCCGCTCGTGAGGCATCTTTTCTTATAGATGCCTTTTCTCTCTCGATCCTATGAACCGCCCAGGCAAGACTTCCGCCGCGATTGCGGTGGAGTCGGGAGGCTGTCCGCTTCCAGCGCCTGGTGTCTTGGAGGGTTTCACGATGCGGATCCACCCCCCCGACCTTCTTCTACGGAAGCTTCTTGTTCCCGATTCCAAGCTTCCAGACAGGGTCAAGGAGCACGCAGCGGAATGTAGCCGGTGCTCTCGAAAGCTCAAACGCCTGCATCTTCAACAGTTCCTGGCGTTTGCCGACTACGAGAAGGCCCTGTCGGCGGGGGCCCGGAAGCTCCGGGATCTCACGGCAGCCTACACGCGCGAGCGGACGGACGCTCCCGGGCTCATCTCCGAGCTCTTGAAGCACCCTCCGGAGAGGCGCCTGATCCTGGTTCACAACCATCCCAGGTTCCACACCTGGGGGGTCTTCGAGCGGCTTCTCGAGATGAGCCCTCTCGAGAGCTCGCGGGACGCAGCCGTATCCGAGGAGCTGGCGAGATTGGCTCTGACCCTCGCGGATCAACTCGACGAGAGCGTGTATGGCGATGAAGCGATCGAGGATCTACGCGGGCGCGCCTGGGCCTATCTGGGAAACGCCCGACGCGTTCAATCCGACCTGTACGGCGCTCAGGAGGCCTTGAAGCGCTCTCTCCTCCACCTGAGACGAGGGACACGCGACCCCTGGGAGAGGGCTATCTGGCTCGACCTCAAGGGCTCCCTCTTGCGAGCGCAGCGACATTTCGATCAGGCGCTTCGTTTGCTCAAGCGTTCGCTGACTCTCTTTGTCGCCCTGGGGGACGAGCATCGAGCGGGACGGACGCTCGTCAACATGGACAATGTTTACCACCACGCCGGTCGTCCCGAGGAAGGAATTCCCCTTCTCTATCGCGCCTTGGAGCTGATCGATCCCGAACAGGAGCCGCGCCTTGTCCTCATGGCCAGGCACAACCTGGCCGACAACCTCGCCGACGCAGGCCGCTTCATGGAGGCGCAGCGTCTGTCCATCCAGGCTCGCCCCCTCTATCGGCACTTCAACGAGCCCCTGGTCCGGCATCGGCGCTGTTGGGTGGAAGCCAAGATCGCCCGCGGTCTGGGACAGACCATCATGGCCGAGACGCTCCTTCTGACGGCGCGCGCCGGATTCATGGAGCAGGCCGCGTCTTACGACCTTGCCCTTGTTTCCCTCGAGCTGGCTGCGCTCTATTCCGGGCAGGGACGAGCAGCCGAGGTGAAGCAGCTGGCTGAACAGCTGGTCCCCTACTTCTCTTCTCAGCAGATCCAACGCGAGGCCCTCGCCGCCTTCCAACTCTGGCATCAGGCCGTTCAGTCCGAAGCGGCCGAGGCCGACATGGCCGTCCGTGTCGCCAAGGCCCTGCGGGGCGCCTCTCACGAGCCCCAGGAATCTCTCTGAAAAACCAAAGGCCCCCCTTGCCTTGCGGCTTGGGGGGCCAGAGGAGCCTTCGAGCTGGCGCGGACTAGGCCGCGGGCTTGTGGAAGGCGAAGGTCACGTCGGCAGCCGCGTTCGGCGCGATCGTCACCTGCTGGGTGGCCGTGCCGAGCTTCTCGTGCCACGCTTCCAGGGTGTAGGTGCCGGCCGGGAGCTTGTCGATCGTGAACGCGCCGTCGTCGCCCGACACCGCGTAGTACGGATTCTCGAGGACCGCCGCGTGCGCCGACATCCAGGGGTGGACGTCGCACTTGAAGGGCACGAACTCCGGCTTGTCGAAGACCTTCTCGAACTCCATGTTCTGGATCGGCTGGCCCTGGTTGAACTCCGGGTTGACCTTCGGCATCGCATGGATGTTGTGCAGGGTGGCGTCGCTGTTCTTGACGACCAGCGTCTGGCCGACCTGGAGGCCGAAGACCGGCGGGTGGTACAGGCAGCCCTTCTGGTCCAGCACCACCTTCTCGGTCGGAACCGGGAAGGTCTTGCCCTCGAGGCCGGTCTTCACGTAGACCAGCACGTTGCCGAGCTTGCCGTCCTTGAGCGCGTAGAGGTTCGTGTCCACCGGCGTCGGGTTGAGGCTCAGGCACGTCGGGTCCGCGCTCATCGCGATCGGGGTGTCCTCGTCGGGACCGTCGTAGGTGATCGTGCCCTTGACACTGCCGGCGTTGGCCGTGTCCACGGGAGCCGCCGCGGCCGGAGCCTCGGACGACGCAGCCGGGGTCTCTCCCTCCGAGGAGCTCTCACCGCCTCCGCCGCAGGCCACAAGCAGGGTCAGCGCGGAGCAAAGGGCGAGAAGCAGCCAGAATCGATTCCTGCTCATTCAAACCTCCTGTAGAGACTGTTTTGAAACCAAATGGTTGGCCGGATCGGTAGGGCCGGCGCTGGATTATCTCACAGCGCCGGCCTGCCGATCGATCTTGTTCGACTGCTGTCGGTCTACCGCCCGCCTGCCGCCCCCGCGGTCACGCTGGAGGAGGCTGCGGGCATGGTGTCGGCAGCCGGCGTGGAGGAGCGGATGGCTCCACCCGACAGCTTCCAGATGTGGTCGCGCAGCGCGCCCGTCACCTTGTCCACGTCGGAGAGGTAGGCCTTCATCTCCTCGTCGGACGCGAAGTACGGACGGAGCTGCTGCCGCTGGGCGGCGTAAGCGGGCGAGTCCATCGCCATCCCCACCGGGGACATGAACTCACCGGGCTTCGTCTCCGGGAAGAAGGACGGCATCCGGGTCCCCGGAATCCAGCCCTGGGGATCCTTCACCCAGGACGCGATCCAGTCGTGCCGCAGGCGCTCCCCGGCCAGCAGGAGCGACGGCGCGAGATCGCCTGCCGCGGTCGTTCCGCCCGCCACGACCGGGCCGGACGGATGGCACTTGGCGCACTGGAACATGGTGAAGACGACCTGGCCCACCGCCAGATCCCTCGCGTGGGCCGCCATGGGCTGCGACGCGAACGGCTTCTGCCGCTCGCGGGCGTCGAAGTAGCCGACGATCGAGTTCGCCTGCTCGTCGGTGAAGTCGAAGGTGGGCATGCGCGCCGTGAGCCACGGCCTCATCCGCTCGGAGCTCGGGTCGTGGAGATAGCCGAACAGCCAGTCCGCCTGCACCCGCGCCCCCTCGGACGCCAGGTTGGGCGGCAGCATCGCCGGATCCGAGATGACCTGGGCGATCGCATGGCCCTGACCTTCGATCAGGTGGCAGCCCTGGCAGTTGAAGCGCGTGATCAGCTTGCGCCCTTCCGCCATCGATGCCATGCGGCTGCCGTCGGCCGCGCCGGCCTTCTTGGCCGCCGCCGCGGTCTCCTTGGTGAAGCCCAGGACGTTCGACGCCACGGCCCGCGCCTCGCGCTCCGTCATGCCGAAATTCGGCATCTTGAGCAGCTCGTTGTAGTCCTTGACGCTCTCCTTGCCCTTGTCCCACACCCGCGGGGTCTTGAGCTTGGCCGTGACCCACGCCTGCCGCGTGTGCGGCACGTCGTGGACGTGGCCGAAGTCGAACTGGTGGAGCGGCTTCGAGCCTTCCTGCGTCAGCTCGGTGCCGATGGGCTTGGCGTCCTCGAAGCCCTTGATGTCGTGACAGCCGTAGCAGCCGTACTTGGTGATCGTCTGCTCGCCGAGGTAGACGCTGCGGTCGGTCTCCGACATCGCCGCCAGCTTCGCGCGGCTCGCCGCGGTCGTGTTCACGTTCAGCAGATAGGTCATCGCCAGCTCGTCCCGAACCTTGGGATCGATCGGCGGCAACGTCAGGTTCTCGAACTTCGAATCGCGGCTCGACGTCAGGTAGGCGACGACATCCGCCGCCTCCTGGTTGGTCAGCCGCAGGTTCGGCATGTTCGTGTCGGGGAAGTACTGCTTCGGGTTCTTCACCCAGGCGTAGAGCCAGCCGCTGTTGACCTTGCTCCCGGTGCGGACCAGGTTGGGGCCGTGCAGACGGTTGATCTTGGGGAAGAAGTCGTCGCGCTTCGCCTTGCCGTCCAGGATGTGGCAGCCGGCGCAACCGACGGTGTCGAAGAGCTTCTTTCCGGACGCCGCGTCGCCCGCGGGAGCCGGCGGGTACTGCGGCCGGTCCGACTTCGCCCACAGGTAGTCGACGATGGCCCGGATCTCCGTGGCCTGGCGGACCTTGTTGATCGGCGTCTGGGTATTCTCCTGGTTGAAGAAGTGCGGCATGAACGTCGTCGGATGGAAGTCCCGCGGCGCCTCGATCCACTTGTAGGTCCAGCCCGGATTCGTCTTGCCTGCGAGACTCACCAGCGCCGGACCCGCCTTGCGCAGGTTGGTGTACGCCGGATAGCCGATCGGGTGGCAGCCGTAGCAGCCCATGTGGCTGATCAGCTCGCGGCCCGTGTCCTGGGTCTCGGCGGCCGGAGTCCAGACGCCGGCCGCGTGGCACGTGGCACAGCCGGCCTCGGACATGCCGGCCGGCATGATCGGGTACTCCAGGAAGGCCTGCTGCTTCCAGCCGTACTTCTTCTTCCACTCTTCGGCCTGCTTCGCATCCACCGGACTGTGGCCGGCGCGGGAGAAGTCGGTCGCGCGGTCGAGACCGCCGTGGCAGACGGTGCAGCCGTACTGGGTGTAGGGGTGCGGCGAGCCGTCGCCGACGAACTTGTCGAGGTTCGGGTGGGTGCGGAAGGGCTCCTTCCACTCCGCGCCGTCGAAGCCCGGGCGGTTCGAGGCCACGTGGCAGGTGACGCAGCGGTCGACCCGGTCGATGTTCGTGAAGTTGATGTTGTGGGTCAGGCCGGGCAGGATGACCTGCTGCACCGCGAGGCTCGGCTTGACGAAGTCCATGAGCGGCGCGTTGAGCAGGAAGTAGTCGAGGTCCTTCTTGAGCGCGACGGCGCGCTTCTCGACCCCGTCGTAGCCGCTCTGGAGCGCGGTCAGCTTCGTCTCGGCCGCGGTCACGGCCTCGCGGCGGCGGGCGAGCTCGGCCTGGACCTCGGTGCGCTCGAGGGTGTACTTCTCCACCTCGGCTTTCGCGTTGGCCAGGTTCTGCCGCTCCTCGTCGGCCTTCTTGCCGCGCTCCTGGACGTCGCCGCGGTTCTGCTGGATCGCCTCGTCATAGAGGAAGCGGGACGCGTCGACCCGGGCCTTGGTGGCGCGCCAGGTCGAGTCCGCGGTGTAGATCTTGGCGGACAGCTCCTTGATGCGGTCCTCCAGCTTTTCGATCTCCGCCTTGTGCCCGGCGAGATCCTTCTCTCCGGCCGCGATGTCGGCGCGCAGCTGCTTGAGCTCGACCTGGTTGAGCCGGTCGTACTCGGTCTTCGCCTCGGCGGCCAGCTTCGCCTGCTCCTTGCCCCGGAAGTCGGCCTGGAAGCGCTTCCAGGGCTGCGCGTAGTCGGCGACGACCATCCACAGCGTCACCGCCAGCAGCCCCAGGGAGCTGATGGCGAAAACCATGTTCATCCGACCGAAGTTGTAATGCCGGTCCGGTCTTTTTTCGGGCGGTGTGATCGGTGGCGTCAACTCAAGCTCCTTCCCGCAGCTCTAGATGTTGAAGAAGTATTCCTGAATGTGAATGAAATACTTCAGATTGAACAGCCAGCGGCAGTACATCTTGATCGGCAGCAGCATCATGAAGAGGAACAGGGTGACGCCGACGTAGTAGCGGGACGGCCCCATCTTCTCGTAGAAGGGGCGGAACCACTTCGTGCGGCTGAGCAGCACGGGAAGAGCGAAGAAGTAGAAGGCGATGATCAGGATTCCGGGCAGCTCGCGGATGAACCAGTTGGACGGCAGTCCCATGCCCAGCATGGAGATCCAGAAGTACTCCGACAGGTCCACGTTCACCAGGGCCTCGACCTTGCCGAGATCCCAGAACTCGAAGGGACCGAAGAAGTTCCAGTTCGGACCGCGCAGGAAGGTGCCGATGACGATCATCTGGCTCCAGAGCAGCAGCCAGCCGAACAGGAAGAGCCCGATCTCGGTCCGGCGCTCGCGGAACGTGTAGTAGCCGTTCCCCTTCGTGTTCGTGTCGATGTACGGAATCGCCATGAGGCCGACGACGATCAGGCCGGGCAGCACCACGCCGGCGAGCCAGGGATCGAAGTAGACCAGCATCTCCTGGAGGCCGAGGAAGTACCACGGCGCCTTGGACGGGTTCGGCGCGAGCGCCGGGTTGGCCGGCTCTTCGAGCGGCGCCTTGAGCACGATCGACCAGACGACCATACCGACCGTCAGCACGACCATCATGATCAGCTCGGAGAAGACGAGGTCGGGCCAGGTGAAGATGCGGTCCTCGACCTCGGTCGACTCGAAGGTGGGCTGGCCCGCGGCGAGCCGCGTGTCGTTCTCCTGGGCCTTGTACATCGAGAGCCAGACGAAGAAGCCCACCAGGAAGACCATCATCACGATCGGCACGTTGTCCGGCTTCGCGACGATCAGGTAGAAATTGGGATCGAGGAGCGCGAGCACGAAGCCCGCGACCCCGACGACCAGCAGCATCAGGCCGCCGCGCTTCGTCCACAGGGTCTTCGTCCACAGCATCCAGCCGAAGACCAGGATGGACAGCGTGAACGAGTACTGCGGCAGGGCGAGGAAGTTGATGAAGCCCTTCAAGGCGGCGAGCGGTCCGCCGCCCCCGCCCTCAGTCATCAGGGCAACAGGCAGAGCCACCGGAAAGAGATTCAGCATCGTGTCGATGTGCATGTCATCCCTCCGGCTACATGGGACCCGAGATGCCGCCGTCCTTGCGCACCCGCCAGAAGTGGACCGCCATGAGGAACGCGGCGACCAGCGGGATGCCCACGCAGTGCAGCACGTAGAAGCGGATCAGGGTGGCGCCGCCGATCGTGCGGCCGCCGATGAGCGCGAAGCGGGCGTCGGAGCCCACGTGAATTAATCGTTCGCCTCCCAATGTGAGGAAGGCGGCACCCGGTCCCTCGTTGCCTAACACAGGAGTCGCCCGGGCCATGTTGGAGCCGACGGTGATGGCCCAGATGGCGAGCTGGTCCCACGGCAGCAGGTAGCCGGTGAAGGAGAGCAGCAGCGTCAGCACCAGCAGGATCACGCCGACGTTCCAGTTGAACTCCCGTGGCGGCTTGTACGAGCCGGTCATGAAGACCCGGAACATGTGCAGCCACACGGCGATCACCATGGCGTGGGCACCCCATCGGTGCAGCTCGCGCATGATGCCGAAGGCCGCGGCCTCGCGCAGGTCGACGATGTCGACGAAGGCGTATTCCACGGTCGGCCGGTAGTAGAACATCAGCAGCAGGCCGGTGATGGTCTCCACCAGGAACAGGAAGAAGGCCGTGCCTCCCATGCACCACGTGTAGCTCATCCGGATGCCGGACTTCTTGACCTTGATCGGGTGCAGGTGCAGCACCACGTTGCCCAACATCGCGAGCGCGCGCTTGCGGTTGTCCGTCGGGATGCCCACCCGGAAGATGGACTTCCAGACCTGCGTCTTCGTGATCCCTTTGAACATGACGCCTCTTTTGAGTTCAGGTTGACGTTCGTCTCACGCGGCCGCGATGAAGGAGGCCGGGTCTTCCCACTGCCCGAGCTCCCACTGGAACTTCTGCGCCTTGTCGACGACGATCTGGCCGTCGTCCGGGCTGAGGAAGATGCGCGCCCGCTCGAGCGGCCGGGGCGTCGGGCCTTCGAAGTTGACGCCGCTCTTGTAGTAGCCGCTGCCGTGGCAGGGGCACTTGAACTTGTTCTGGGTCTCGAGCCAGGCCGGCGGGCACCCGAGGTGGGTGCAGATGGCGATCAGGGCGTACAGGCGATTCTCGTCGTTGACGATCCACACGCCGTACTTGTCGACGAAGCGCGTGTCGACCACGCCGACGCCGAAGTCGCGGGGGTAGCCGGCCTTGAAGCTGGTCGGGGGCTCGAAGAGAACGTTCGGGAACATGAACCGCCCCATGGCGGTCACGCAGCCGCCGATCGCGGCGGAGAAGCCGACCCAGGCGACGGCGGCCCAGGAGAAAAAGCCGCGGCGGGACAAGTCGCCGCCGCCGGCAGGCTTCGGCGCCGCGGCCTTCGCCGGGGCCGGAGCGGCCGCAACGACAGCCGGGGCGGGCGCAGTTGCCGGCGCGACGGCGGCCGGAGCAGCCTTGACGGCGGGGGTCTCCGCCGAGCCTGCGGCCTCGGGAGCGGGACCGTCCTTCAACTCGTCAGCCATGATGCCCCTTTCGTACTACGAAGCGTTATGGGCCTTCCTGTCCTTCTACACCGTTTCGGGTGCCTCTTTCTAACCAAACGGGACAGTGCTGTCAACGCCGCATTGCGGCGCGGCGAAACGCCGTCCCGCGCACTGCTTTTCAGGAACCGCCGAGGGCCTTCACGGCCTCCATGGCGGCCTGCCGGATCTTGAGGCTCGGATCGTTCTCCGCGAGCTGTTTGAAGAGCTCGCGATGAGGCGGTCCGCTCACCGCGGCGAGGGCGCGGAGGCCGCCGAGCATGGCCTCCTCCTGCTGCTCCCGCGTGATGTCCGGCACCTGCGCCAGGAGCCGGCGGTCGAGCATGGTTTCGAGCACCGGCACGCCGGCGTCGCTCCCGAGACGAGCCAGGGAGAGAGCGGCGTTCCAGCGCACATCGGCCACCGCGTCGTCGAGCCGCTCGCGCAGCACCGGGATGGCCGTGGGATCCTGCAGCTCGCCGAGAGCGAACGCAGCGGTCTTGCGGATGCCGGCGTCGTCGTCGGTGAGCGCCTTGACGAGTGGATCGCGAGCCCGGGCGTCGCCCAGGATGCCCAGGGCCCACATCGCGTAGATGCGGGTGCGGTCGTCGTCGCTGTCGAGAGCCGCAGTGAGGAGCGGCAGCGCCTCGCGGTCGCCGGTGCGGCCGAGCACGAGCGCCAGATAGCGCTTCATCTCGGGGTCGTCGGCCTCCTCGAACAGACGGCGGACCTGCGCCTTGGCTCCGGGCTCCTGCTCCAGCGCGCGGGGATCGGTGACGAGGATCTTGGAAAGCTCGTAGGCGGCCTGGACCCGGCGGGGCTTCCAACCGGACTCCAGGTCGTTCAGATAGTCGCGGGTCGACTGGCGGTCGTAGGCGATCCAGCCGAAGCCGATGAAGATGGCGACGCAGAGGAGAACGACGAGAAGCGGGACCACGAAGAGGCCCAGGAACGAACGGAGGGCGCTGTTGCCGACCTGTTCTTCGATCGCCGCAGCTTCGTCGGCCGAAATTTCTTCAGGCTCCACGGCAGGCTCTTCGTCCTGGTGGAGCTCGGGATCAACTGGCTCGGGCATGGGGGAGGAAGCATAGCCGAAGCCGAAAGGCGCGTCTACGGAGATATCACGCGACCTTCAGCTCCAGTCAGGACGCCTTCTTCCGATGGGCCTCTGTCGGCCTGGGCGGCAGCGTAACCGCCTTGCGTCCGCTCTCCGCCTGCCGCTTGCGAGCCGCCTCTGCGATCTTCTCCGCGTCATAGCCGGACTCTTTGGCGAGCGCCTCGCGAATCGCGTGGATCTCTTCGAGGATGGGGTCTTTCGGTTGCATTACGAGATTACTCCGTGGCGAGCTCGATGGGCGTGCAGATGGTCGGCGGCTGGGCGCCCCACAATCTGCAAGTGGCCTCAATTTTACCACGCGTCGCCGCGTTGGCGATGTGCTTGCAATTCCAGCTCAGCAGATAGTCCATGCCGTGAACGGCGGCAATGGCGATGTGGAATGCGTCGACGATGGCGCGTTCTGGAAGACCGCCCGCGCGGACCAACTCCCGCGCCAGGGAGACCGCGTCCGGCGTCGTGGTGAGCAAAGTCGCATTCCGAAGCGCCGCAAGCCGCCTGGCCGCCGCACTCCGGTCGCCGACGGATGCTTCATCAATGACAAACTGGGACACATACAGGTCAAACTGAGCGCGCGCCGCCCACCAGTCATGCGTAAGCTGCTGATGGGCAGCCTGCACCAGATCTCGACTGGGCAACGCGGTCAAGTAGCTTACGATGCTCGTCTCTACATACAACCGTGGCTTCATTCCGCTGATTATACCGGTGTTCCCGGTACACTGGACTCATCCGCAAGGAACCCAGGCGCGCCATCCTCGACGGCGACAGAATGTAGGCAGATCAGATCGATTCGATTCACACAAACAACCGCCGAATCTGTTGACTTACGCTTCATCACCGATTTAGACTTCACCACCTCGGCGGTCGGCGGGTCGTCCGAGCCTCCTTGAACGCTTCTCCTGAGCAGATTGGACCCGCGCACCGCGATGTCGGGCGACAGATCGAGTCACACCGATCGTTATCGGCGTCATTCCGGCGCCGTTTCCAACGGGGACGGGAAATCCCCAGACAAGGAGAAGCACCATGCCTAACTCGAATTCGTACGCAGAGACTGTCAATGGTTGGGAAGAGCTGTTGGATGCCATCGAGCAGAACACTGACGACCTTCCGCATCTGGAGACCACCCGGGAGAGGCTCCAGGTCATCCTGACTCAGATCCGGGGGTTCGCCGCCGAGCAGGCGGCGCTGACCGCGAGCCGCCAGCAGGCCACCCTGAGGGTCTACCACCTGCTCGGCCAGGGCCGCAAGGTGGCGACGGTGCTGCGCACCTCCGTGCGCGAGCACTACGGCAACCGCAGCGAGAAGGTGGCCGAGTTTGGTCTCCTTCCGCTCCGCAGACGGCCGCGCTACTCGGCCCCCGACGAGAATCCCCTTCCCCAGCCCGAGTAGGCGAAGCACTTCGGGGGCGCGCCGGTTTCGGCGCGCCCCCTTTTTTTGTCTTCAACGACCCTCTCGACGACCTCCGCGAGCGTCTCGAAGGCCTCGACGAAACCCTCGGAGAGCACCGCGAGCCCCTCGACGACCTCGTCGAGAGTCAGGCGCAGCCCCTCAAACCTCTCGGCGACCTCCGCGAGAGCCTCACCGGCCCCGCGAGACGTTCGTCGACCCCGACGAGAGGCCCGTCGACTCCGTCGAGACCTTCCCCGGACCCTCCGAGCGTTTCCAGGGAGCCGTCGGAAGCCTCGCCGAGGTCGACGAAAGGCCGGACGGAGTCATCGACACTCTGCAAGGGGCGGATGAACCTGCGGATGGGGACGATGAGAGGTTCGAATCGGGCGATCGGCCGCCACATCCAGGCCGCCGCTTGACAATCCGAACCAGCGAAGTACAGAATCAATTCACCATATTGAGAGTGTGTCTCAATAAATGCCGCCGGGTTGTGGCTCCGGCGCAAAAAGAAAATGGTGGTCCGGCTCTACTCTCGCGAAGCGCGCCGGACCACCTGTCGACCAGGTCGCCGAGGCTCAGCGTGAGCTGAAACCCGTGCGGCACTGATACGGAGGCAGTATACATGAGGGCCTTTCTACGCCTCGGCGCACCGGTTTTGAGTGGGATTCTCTTTTTGGTCGGCTCCACCCTTTCCGCGCAGGACACGCCTCAGGCAGCCAAGGCCGAGGATGACCAGGCCGCGGCAGGACAGACAGAGCAGACCCCCGAAACCCCGCCGACCCCCGAAGACACCAAGCTTCCCACCTTCCTCGATGCCATCACGGTCACGGCCACCCGCAGCCCCACCAGCGTCAAGGACGCTCCCGGGTCGATCTCGGTCATCGACGAGGAACGGATCGAGCGCGAGGTGATGACCGACGCCCGCGACCTCGTCCGCTACGAGCCCGGCGTCTACGTCGAGAACGACGTCTCCCGCCTCGGGCTCTCCGGCTTCAACATCCGCGGCATCGGCGGCAACCGGGTGCTGACCCAGATCGACGGCGTTCCGGTCGCCGAGCAGTTCGCGTTCGGACCCTTCACGGTGCCGCAGACGTTCCTCGACCTGGACGCGGTGTCGTCCGTCGAGATCGTGCGCAGCGCCGCCTCCTCCCTGTACGGCAGCGACGCCATGGGCGGCATCGTCTCCGTGGTCACCAAGGATCCCGGCGACCTGCTCGACGGCAGAAAAACCGCCCTGCGCCTGCGAGCCGGCTACGACGGCCGCGACAAGGAGACCTCGGAGAGCGTGCAGACCGCCTTCGGCAGCGACCGCTGGCAGGCGTCGCTGCTCGCCACCCACCGCGACGGCGAGGAGCGCGACAACCAGGGCGATGTCGAGACCGCCAACAACACCCGCACCGCGCCGAACCCGGCCGACCGCGAGGCGAACCAGGCGCTGGGCAAGGTGGTGTTCCGCCCGAGCGACTCTTCGACGCTGCGCCTCGGCTTCGAGATGTTCGACGGCTCCGCGGACACCCAGGTGCTGACCTCACAGGCAATCCAGGATCTCAGCACCGGCTTTCCGGCCGGCACGGTCTACACCCTGAACACCAGCGACTACGACGCCGCGGACGAATCGAATCGTCTTCGCCTCTCGCTCGAACAGTCGATCCAGCGCAGCGGCGGGCTGTTCGATACGCTTCTGTGGCGCCTGTACCGCCAGGACAACGAGTCCGAGCAGACCACCCAGGAGCGCCGCATCACCACCCAGGGCGGACCGGCCTTCGGCCCGCTGCGCACCACGACCGTCGACCGCACCGGTCTGCTGACGTTCGACCAGGACCGGCTCGGCGGCGAGGTGCAGCTGATGCGCTATCTGGAGCAGCGGCACACGCTCCTCACCTACGGCGTGAGCGGCAGCCAGGACCACTTCGACCAGCTCCGCAACCGGCGCGACGTGAACGTCGCCACCGGCGCCACCGTGCCCGCCGCACTGCCGTTCCCCTCGAAGTACTTCCCGGAAAGTAAGGTCCTCGAGCTCGGCGCCTACGTGCAGGCCGAGATCGAGCTCGCCGACGGCCGCGTGAAGCTTACTCCCGGGCTGCGCTACGACAGCTTTGACCTGAACGCCGACCAGAACGACCTCGTCTTCAAGAACGGCAACCCCGGCCAGGCCGCGCCCGCGGACATGTCCGATGCGGCCGTCTCGCCGAAGCTCTCGCTCGTCTACTCGCCGTCCCCGGAGGTCGCCCTCTTCGGCCAGTACGCCCGCGGCTTCCGCGCTCCCCCGTTCAGCGACGTCAACAACGGCTTCACCAACGTGGCGAGCGGCTACACCACGCTGTCCAACCCGGACCTGAAGCCTGAGACCAACGACAACTACGAGCTGGGCGTCCGCGCCAACCTGCGCCGGGCCAGCCTGAGCCTGACGGTGTTCGACAACCACTACGACGACTTCATCGAGACGGTGACGGTCGGCGTCAACCAGGCGGGCCTGATCGAGTTCCAGCCGATCAACCTGACCTCGGTGAGGATTTCCGGGGTCGAGCTGGCGGGCGACGCGGCTCTCGCGTCCACCCTCCGGCTGCGCGGCAGCTTCGCCCTGCTCGACGGCGAGAACGAGACCGCGGACGAGCCGCTCAATTCCATCCCCCCGACCCGGCTGGTGCTCGGCTTGCAGTACCGTTCTACCGGCGGCCGGTTTGGCGCCGAATTGAGGTCGACCATGGTCGCGGAGAAGGAGGAGGCGGACATCGCCACCTCCACTGTCAACCAGTTCCAGGCCCCCGCCTACGAGGTGCTCGACCTGACGGCCTTCGTGGAGCTGACCTCGCGGCTCGGCATCCAGGTCGGCCTGTTCAACCTGCTCGACGAAACGTACTGGGAGTGGTCGGATGTGCGCGGCGTGTCCAACACCTCGGCGGTCGTCGACCGTTACACCAGCCCCGGGTTCTCGGCGGCGGCCTCGCTGCGCTGGCGCTTGTAAGGCTGCTTGTAAGGACGCTTGTAAGGAGACGCTCGATGAAGTTGATTCGCTGGACTGTCCTCTCCCTGATTGTTCTCACGTCCGCCTCGGGCGCACGCGCCCAGCAGACGTCACCGGCCGAGTCCGACGGCTTCGGGCTCCTGGTCATGGCCCATGGCGGCACCCTGGAGTGGAATCAGGCGGTCCTGGACGCCGTCACGCCCCTGGCGCAGCGGTTCCCCGTCGAGGTCGCCTTCGGCATGGCCGATGCCTGCTCCATCCAGGCCAGCGTTCACTCCCTGGAGGCCAAGGGGGTCCGGAAGGCCGGAGTCGTCCGGCTCTTCGTCAGCGGAGAGAGCTGGTACGAGCGCACCGAGCAGATCCTCGGCATCAAGGAGGGGGCGCCCTCGGCCGGGAAGGCGGGTGCTCCGTGCGGAGACGCTCATGGCAGCCATGCCGCCCATGGCGGCCACAGCATGGCCTTCTTCCGGGTCGACACCGGCCTGGCCTTCGCCCTGACGAAGGAAGGACTGTCCGAGGCGCCGGAGATGGGTCCGATCCTCGCGGAGCGCGCCAAGGCCCTCAGCCAGTCGCCTGCGAAGGAAGACGTGCTCATCCTGGCTCACGGCCCGGGCGACGACGCGGAGAACGAGCGCTGGATCGCGAACATCGACGCCCGGGCGGAGGCGATCCGCAAGGCGCTGCCCTTCCACGAGGTCTCGGTCATGACCTTGCGGGAGGACTGGCCGGAGAAGCGCGTCGCCGCCGAGGAGAAGGTCAAGGCCTTCGTCGGCGACGCCGCGCGCGAAGGGCGGCGGGCGATCGTGATCCCCTTCCGCCTGTTCGGCTTCGGCCCGTACGACAAGGTTCTCGAAGGGCAGGAGTATGCCGCCGACAGCCGCGGGTTCCTGCCGCACGAGAACGTCACGCGCTGGATCACGCGCCAGGCCGAAGAGCTGCGCGCCGGGGCATTCGCTACCAGCGTCGCCGCCGGCATCACGGTTCACTGAGGTCGCCAGAACAGGAAAAGGGCGGCTTCCCGGGAAGCCGCCCCTCCGCTCGAAGAAGCCCGCCTTCCGGTTACTTGCCCAGGATCTGCAGATCCCCGCGCGTGGAGTAGTCGTTCAGGGTCATCACGATCAGGATCGCCAGCCAGCAGAAGCCGGCCACCGCGGTCAGGACGGTCGCGCGCGGGCTGTGCTTCAGGTGCATGAAGAACACCAGAACCAGCATCGCCTTGGTGAGCGCGATGCCCAGCGCCACCACGTCGTTGGCCCACCCAAGGTCAAAGTTGGCGACGAAGACGGTGGCCGCGGTCAGCACCATCAGCGCGGCGAAGACGGCGACATAGCTCTTGACGGAGGAGACGTGCTCGGACATGACGGGTTCCGCCTCAGTGAACGTGAGCGCCCAGGAGATACAGGAGCGGGAACAGGAAGATCCACACGATGTCGACGAAGTGCCAGTAGAGACCCGTGCACTCCAGCGGGTTGTAGTACGTGGAGTCGTAGCGGCCCTTCCACGCGTAGAACGCCAGCACGCCCAGGACGGCGATGCCGCAGATCATGTGGACCGCGTGCAGGCCGGTCATGATGAAGTAGATCGAGAAGAAGACCTCCACCTGGTTCGAGGTCACTCCCTCGGGCAGCGGCTCGTGCCACTCGAAGTGCGGACCGGGAACATGGTGGTGCTCGAACTTGTCCTGGTACTCGACCGCCTTGACGCCGAGGAAGGTGAGGCCCAGAACCATCGTCAGCATCAGGAAGCCGACCTGCATCTTCCGCCGGTTCACCTGCGCCGCCCAGATGGCCAGCGCCATGGTGAGACTGCTGACGATGAGCACGGCGGTGTTGAACGCCCCGAGCTTCCAGCTCAGCGAGTGGCTCGCCTCCATGAAGGCGAGCGGCCACTTGCTCCGGTAGACCACGTAGGTGGTGAACAGGCCGCCGAAGAACATGATCTCGGTGACCAGGAACAGCCACATGCCGAGGGTCGAGGCGTCCTTCTGCTGCTCGAGCGTCTCGAAGTGGTGCTGCAACGACCGGTGGTGCTGAGGATCTCCCGGCACGTGCGCCGGCACGTGCGCCGACACGTGCGCGTGCGAGTCAGTCAGGGTGCTAGCCAACGGGAGCCTCCTCCGTCGTACGCCGGTGCACCTCTTCCGAGGTGTAGTCGTAGGGATCGCGGGTGACGACCGGAATCACGTGGAAGTTCTCGGTCGGCGGCGGCGAGGAGGTGTCCCACTCGAGCCCTACCGCGCCCCAGGGATTCTCGCTGGCCCGCTTGCCGTAGCGGATCGACCACGCGAAGTAGAACATGGGCAGCAGGTAGCCGACCCCGAGGATCGACGCGCCCGCCGTGGACAGCACGTTGAGCACCTGGAACTCCGGCGGGTACGCCCAGTAGCGGCGCGGCATGCCGAGGTAGCCGAGCACGAACTGCGGGAAGAACGTCAGGTTGAAGCCGACGAAGACCAGCAGCGCCGAGAGCTTCGAGAGGAAGACCGGATACATGCGGCCGGTGATCTTCGGCCACCAGTAGTGCAGGCCGCCCAGGTACGCCATGATCGTGCCGCCCACCATGATGTAGTGGAAGTGCGCCACGATGAAGTAGGTGTCGTGCAGGTGGACGTCGATGCCCAGCGTCGCGATCATCGTGCCGGTGAGGCCGCCCAGCGTGAACAGGCCGATGAAGCCGAGCGCGTAGAGCATCGGCGTCTCGTAGGAGATCGACCCTTCGTAGAGCGTGGCGGTCCAGTTGAACACCTTGACCGCGGACGGGATCGCCACCAGCATCGAGAGCACCGAGAAGACCGTCGCCGCATAGAGCGACTGGCCGGAGACGAACATGTGGTGGCCCCAGACCAGGAAACCGAGCACCGCGATCGCGATGCTGGCGAAGGCCACGAAGCGATAGCCGAAGATCCGCTTGCGGGCGAACGCCGCGATGAGCTCGCTGATGATGCCCATCGCCGGCAGGATCATGATGTACACCGCCGGGTGAGAGTAGAACCAGAACAGGTGCTGGAACAGGATCGGGTCGCCGCCGAGCTTCGGATCGAAGATGCCCAGGTGCAGCAGGCGCTCCGCCGCCACCATCAGGATGGTGATGGCCACGACCGGAGTTCCGAGGACGATGATCAGGCTCGTGGCGTAGTGCGCCCAGATGAACAGCGGCAGGCGGAACCAGGACATTCCCGGAGCCCGCATGCGGTGGATCGTGACGATGAAGTTCAGGCCGGTGAAGATCGACGAGAAGCCGGTGATGAAGATGCCGAGCGCCGTCGAGATCACGTAGCTGTTCGAGAACTGGGTGCTGAACGGGGTGTAGAACGTCCAGCCCGTGTCGAGACCGCCGTTGACGATGGCCCAGAGGGTGAACAGGCCGCCCAGGTTGTAGACGTACCAGCTCGCCAGGTTGAGCTTCGGAAAGGCGAGATCCTTGGCCCCGATCATCAGCGGCACGAGGAAGTTGCCGAGCACCGACGGGATCGCCGGGATCAGGAAGAAGAAGACCATCACCACGCCGTGCATCGTGAACACCCGGTTGTAGGTGTCCGGCTGCATCAGGTCGCCCTCGGGCGTCAGCAGCTCCAGGCGGATGAGCAGGGCGAAGAAGCTGCCGAGAGCGAAGAACATCGAGACCGAGATCAGATAGAGGATGCCGATCCGCTTGTGGTCGCGGGTCAGCAGCCAGGACTTCAGGCCGAACTCGGAGTTCAGGTAGTTGGGCCGGTCGACCATCTCGTCCGGCGGAGGAATCAGGGTATCGACGATGCTCGTGTTCATGGCGTCACGGTCCTTCATTGACCTTCGGTCCGCGCCGGCACCGCAGGATCCCGGGGAGCCGACGGTGTCGGCGATATCGGCGATATCGGCGGCGTTGGCGCCGGGGCGGCCGGAGCGCCGGTCGTGGCGGACAGGGAGCGGATGTAGGCGAGGAGCTGGGAGAGCTGCTCCTCGGTGACCTGGCCCTGGTAGGTGGGCATGATCGGCTGCCAGCCGGAGACGATCTTCTCGGCCGGATTCAGGATCGACTCCCGCAGGTACTCCTCGTCGGCGGTGACGCTGCGGCCGTCCACCAGCCGGACCTCGCTTCCGTACAGGCCCTCCAGGCGGGGCGCCCGCGCAGCCAATCCCGCGGCGACGGTCTCCTCCGCGGGCCGGTGGCAGGTGTAGCAGGCCAGCGACTCGAAGAGGTCCGCTCCGGACGCCGTCATCGACTTGCCGACGGGTCCGCCCGCGAGCCAGACCTGGTAGTCCTCGGGCTCCATGGCGACGATGCTGCCGGTCATCTTGGAGTGCTCGCCGCCGCAGTACTCGGCGCAGAACAGGTGATAGACCCCGGGCTTCGTGGCCTGGAACCAGGCCGATGTCTCCCGGCCCGGCACCGCGTCCTGCTTGATCCGGAACGCCGGCACGAAGACGCTGTGGATCACGTCCTCGGACTGGATGTGCAGCCGCACCGGCACTCCCACCGGAATGTGCAGCGTGTTGATCTCGCGGTGGCCGTCGGGATGCTGGAACTTCCACATCCACTGCTTGCCCACGGCCCAGTACTCGACCGCGTTCTTGGGCGCGCGGTAGATCTCGAAGAAGACCTGCGCGCCCCAGGCGAACATGGCGAGCGAGATGATCAGCGGGATGATCGACCAGGCGACCTCCAGCCAGGCCGGCGCGCGCTCCGCCTGCCCGACCTCGTCCACCGACTGGCGGCGATACCGGACCATGAAGTAGACGATGAGGACCGCGATCAGGATCGTGAACGCGATGCTGATCGCCGACCACGCCAAAAACAGAGCGTCGACCTGTGGCGCGAGGGTCGAGGCCGATTCGGGAAAGAGAGGAAGCTCTTGTTCCATAGCTCGTCTAGGCCCCTGCCTGACCGGGTTGGTGGCTCTCCCGCCGCCGCAGCACCACGACCAGGCCGGCCAGCCCGATCACGGTCGCGCCCGCAGCCAGGCGCAGGATGTTCATGGTCGCGGCGCTGTAACGTCCGATCGCCGGGTCGTAGTGATAACAATAGAGAAGCATCTGGTCGACCAGGGAGCCGACCTTGCCCTCGCGCGACTCCAGGAGGCCGAGGCGCACGTACCGCGGCGGGAAGTCGATGCCGAAGAGGTAGCGCGACACCTTGCCCGAGGGGGTCAGGATCACCAGGCCCGCCGGATGGGCGAACTCGTTGCGCTCCTTCTGGTAGACGTACCGGAAGCCCACCGCCTGGGTCAGCGCGTCGATCGAGGCCTTCGGTCCGGTGAGGAAGTGCCAGCCCTGCTCGCGTCCGGCCCGGCCGTAGCGGGCCATCACCGCGCGCTTGCTCTCGGCCGCGGCTTCGGGCTTGTCGCGGGCGTCGAAGCTCGCCACCACCACGTCGAAGTCCTTGCCCGCGTTCTCGCTGAGCGGCTTGAGCGTGGTCGCCACGCCTTGCAGCACGAGGTCGCAGAGCATCGGGCATTCGTAGTAGGCCAGGACCAGGATCACCGGCCGGTCGCTCTTGGGCGCGAAGTACTCGCCGAGGCGCACGGAGCGGCCGGCCTCGTCGCGGAACGGCAGGTCGAGCGGCACCTGCTCGTTCAGGCGCTGGTCGAAGCCGACCTCGCGCAGCGGGCCGGGCATCTGTGTGGTCGGCACGATGGACGTGTCGCTCCCGGCCGCGCTACGCGACGGGAACGCTCCGGCCGGAGCAGTGACCAGTAATATTGCCAGCAGGACTGCCGGCAGGGTGAGGATCGCGATCGAACGGACCAACTTGGCTACCTTCTTTCCTGCATCGGTTGCGAAGGGGGCGGTTGAACGGTGCTTGGAGCCGGCATGCCCTGGAACGCGGCCGGATTTCCGCCGACCACCTCGGGGCCCGTGCCCCGGGCGGCGACCTGTTCCATCGCCGCGTCGATCCCTTCGAGGAAGCGGACCTCCTCGTCGCGGATCGCCTTCAGGTCCGCCTCGGGCGTGGTCTGGAGCCGCGGCTCGGGGGGGGGCTGCTGCACGTTGACCTGTTCCATCGGGGACGGCGGCGCATCTTTGCTCACGCTGTAGCTGGCGAGCCCCTTGACCAGCAGGATCATGAGCACATGGGCGACGACCGTGACGACCAGGAGGACGAGCGCCGTGTAGGCGATGGCCTTGAGGTCGATCTCGCGGTCGAACGGCCCGACGGACGGGTGCAGGTTGCCGGGCTCGGCCTGCCCGGGCTCCTGATGGGTGTGGAGCTCGCTCATGGGACCAGCGCCTCCGGAAGGTAGGGGTCGTTGAGCGGCAGCAGCGGGCGCTTCCGCAGCTCGCGCAGGAAGACGAAGAGCCAGAGCCCGCCGATCCCCACCGGCGCCGCGAGGTACATCCAGTAGAGGCCCGCCGTCTGGTGCTCGAACGACGGCTCCACCTGCCAGACCAGGTCCACCCAGCGCATGACGAGCATCAGCCCAGCGACCCAGGCCAGCCGGCCCGCGTTGCGCTTCAGGTTGCGGGACAGCAGGACGACGAACGGCACCATGAAGTGGAGAACCGCCAGCAGCACCGCCACGACACCCCAGCCGCCGTGGAACCGGTGGAGGTAGAAGTGGATCTCCTCCGGCAGGTTGCCCGACCACATGATCAGGAACTGGGAGAAGGAGAAGTACGCCCAGAGCATCACGAAGGCGAAGAACAGCTTGCCGTAGTCGTGGAAGAGGCGCGGGTGAAGCACCCGTTCCATCGGCCCGGTGCGGACCAGCCAGAGGCCGAACACGATCAGGAAGGCCAGCGCCACCAGACCCTGGCTGCCCATCAGGTAGACGCCGAACATCGTCGAGTACCAGTGGGGCTGGAGCGACATCAGCCAGTCCACGGACGCGAACGTGATCGCCATGCAGTAGCCGGCGAGGGCCGGGCCCGCCACGAGCTGCATCTTGCGCGTGATGCCCGGATCGTCGCCCTCGTCCTGCCGGCGCGACATGCGGCTGAACAGGAAGGCCACGCCGCCCCAGATCAGAAAGTAGAGCGCGTACCGCACCATGTAGAACGGCACGTTCAGGAACGGCTCCTTCGCCTGAAGCAGCTCGTCGGCCTTCACCACCTCGGGCTGCGCCCAGATGTAGAGGTTGTCCATGCCGAGCAGCAGGGGCAAGCCGAGAATCAGCAGGAACGGCAGCGTGCGGGTGGCCGCTTCCATGACGCGCCGCAGCACGATTCCCCAGCTGCCGTGGGTCAGGTGATGGAGCAGCGAGAGCGCCAAGCAGCCCAGGGCCACACCCATCCAGTAGACCCAGCCCACCAGCCAGGAGCGGAAGAAGTAGTCCGGCGACAGCAGCAGGCCGCCGACCGCGCAGACGGCCAGCCCCACCCCACCGACGATCAGCGCCGTGCGCTGAAGGCCGTCCGCGGCCGGAGGCAGCTTCAGGGCCGCCGCCTCGCCGAGGGTCAACGGCTCACGTTTCTCGGCAGCTCTCATCGAACCTCCGGCTTGGCAGCAGCTGCCTGCTCGTTCTGCATCCCGTTCTGCTTCGTTTCGTACTGGAGCTGCAGCGCGCGGATGTAGGCGGCGATCGCCCAGCGGTCCTCCGGGGCGACCTCCTCGGCATACGAGGGCATCACGCCGAAACCCTGGGCCATCACCGTCACGAAATAGTCGGCCGGCGCGCCCTTCATGCGCGGATCGTGGAACGACGGCGGCTGCTTGTAGCCGCGGCGCACGATCATCCCCCGGCCATCGCCGACCCGGCTGTGGCAGGGCGCGCAGAAGATGTCGTACCGCTGCTGCCCGCGCCTGATCAGGGTCAGCGTCACCGGCGGCGGCGCGTTCTGCACCGCGGGCGCCGGCACGAGCGTGAGCCCGGTGTAGGACGCCACCTTCGCGCCCGCGGCGTTGCGCGGCACGACGCCCTCGGGAAGCTCGCGCGCGCCCTGCCCGTCGGCAAAGAACGGGCTCGCTTCGAGCGGCTCGATCTTGTGCTGGTTGTGCATGTTCTGCCGGCAGCCCGCCAGCGCCGGCAGACCGAGCAGGCAGACTGCCAGATAGGCGGCCGTTCTAGTGCTCAACCTCGTTCACCTCGGTCGGGTTCATGTCCGACAGGAAGCGCCGGGTCCCCTCGCGGTCGAACAGGGGGTCGCGGGCATCGATCAGCAGGAAGTAGCGGTCGCGCGACGCCAGGGCGAAGCGCGGCACGTTGAAGACGGGGTGGTACGGCTCCGGCAGGCCGTTCAGGAAGAACATGCCGAGCACCGCCGAGAAGGCCGCGAACAGGATCGTGGTCTCGAACGTCGGGATGATGAACGCGACCCAGCTGTGGAACGGCCGGCCGCCGATGTTCATCGGGTATTCGATCACCGACGCCCAGTACTGGAGCATGTAGCCCGTGAGCGCGCCGACGATGCCGCCGATCAGCACGATGAGCGGCAGCTTCGAGTGGTGGTGGCCGATCGCCTCGGACAGCTCCTCGATCGGGTACGGCGTGTACGCGTCGATCTTCTCGTAGCCCGCCTCGCGGGTGCGGTAGGCGGCCTCGATCAGCTCCTCCGGCTCGTGGAACTCGGCCATCAGGCCGAAGATCGGCGGCCGGTTGGCGTTCGGATTCGCGCTCATGAGTGTCCTCCGGAACCCTCCGCCGCTTCACCCGGGCGCCCGGTCCCGCTGGGGACGATGGTGCGCATCTCGAAGATCGAGATCATGGGCAGGAAGCGGAGGAACAGGAACATCAGCGTCAGGAACAGGCCGATCGTCCCGATGAAGGTACCCCAGTCCCAGATGGTCCCCTTGTAGAGGCCCCAGGACGAGGGCAGGAAGTCGCGGTGCAGGCTGGTGACGATGATGATGAAGCGCTCCAGCCACATGCCGACGCTGACCACCAGCGAGATCAGGAAGAGCCAGAACGGCGAGGTGCGGAACCTCTTGAACCACAGCACCTGCGGCACCACCGCGTTGCAGAGCAACAGGGCATACCAGTGGTACTTGTAGGGGCCGAGGGCCCGGTTCATCAGCATGTACCGTTCATAGTGGTTGCCGCTGTACCAGCCGAAGAAGATCTCCGCCATGTAGCCGTAGACCACGATGAGCCCGGTCGCCAGCATCACCTTGCCCATGTTCTGGAGGTGGCGCATGGTGATGAAGTCCTGCAGGCCGAACACGGTCCGCAGCGGGATCGAGAGCGTCAGCACCATCGCGAAGCCGGCGTAGATGGCGCCCGCCACGAAGTAGGGCGGGAAGATCGTGGCGTGCCAGCCGGGGACGACGCCGACCGCGAAGTCGAACGACACCACCGTGTGGACCGAGATGACCAGCGGCGTGGCCAGGCCGGCCAGCAGCAGGTAGGCGGTCTCGTAGTTGTGCCAGTGCGCCGCCGAGCCGCGCCAGCCCATCGCAAAGAAGCCGTAGGCGATCTTCGCCAGGCGCTTGCGCGTGCGGTCGCGCAGCGTCGCGAGATCGGGGATCAGGCCGACGTACCAGAAGAGCGCCGACACCGTGGCGTAGGTCGACACGGCGAACACGTCCCAGACCAGCGGGCTGCGGAACTGCGGCCACATGCCCATGGTGTTCGGATAGGGCATCAGCCAGTAGAACAGCCAGGGGCGGCCGAGGTGCAGCAGCGGATACATGCCGGCGCAGGCCACGGCGAAGAGCGTCATGGCTTCGGCGAAGCGGTTGATCGACGTGCGCCACTCCTGCCGCAGCAGCAGGAGGATGGCCGAGATCAGCGTGCCGGCGTGGCCGATGCCGATCCACCAGACGAAGTTGATGATGTCGAAGCCCCAGCCCACCGGCTGGTTGATGCCGTAGACGCCGACGCCCTTGAAGAACAGCCAGCCCACCGAGACCAGGAAGACCGACAACAGCATCAACGAGATGCCGAAGCCGATGTACCACCACTTCGGCGTCCGCCGCAGGACGACCTCGCTGATCTTGTCCGTGACGGTCGTCGGGTTGTGACCCGGCTCCACCACCGGCGGCTTGTACGGCTTCGGAAGCGGGGAAACCGCGCCGTCGTCAATGATCGCCATGCTGCGTCCTTTCCGTTCCCGAGGCGAGAGCGGGGTTCGGGTTGCTGAGCTTCGCCAGGTAGGTGGTGCGCGGCCGCGTGTTGAGCTCCTCGAGCAGGCCGTAGCTCAGCGGATCCGCCTTCACCTGGGTGACCTCCCAGGCCGGATCGTTGATGTCGCCGAAGACGATCGCCTGGGTCGGGCAGGCCTGCTGGCAGGCGGTCTGGAGCTTGCCGACCGGGATCGGCTGACCCTCAACCTTGGACTCGATCTTGGCCTGCTCGATGCGCTGCACGCAGTAGGTACACTTCTCCATCACGCCGCGCATGCGCACGGTGACGTCCGGGTTCTCCAGCAGGGCCAGCACGGGCGTGCTCTTGTCGCTGTAGCGCAGGAAGTTGAAGCGCCGAACCTTGTACGGGCAGTTGTTCGAGCAGTAGCGGGTGCC
>JANMTS010000141.1:0-30296 GCA_031390755.1 Holophagales bacterium | reverse complement strand
CCCGCCCACCCCAAAAGCCAGGAAAGCACACGGCAGCTCTCCCCCTCTCCCGGGGCGGGCGGACTCGGGCGGACCGGGAGAGGGGGCCGGGGGGTGAGGGCTCTTCTCCTCCTAGTTTTCCTCGCCGCCCTCGGCTGCGCCACGGCGCCAGCCCCTTCCAGCCCTTCCTACACGATTTCCCTCCTGGGCACCGGCCCTCTGATCATCCCCAAGGGGACGATGGTCGACGGCCTCACGGTCGGGGGCCTTTCCGCGATCGCCGCCGCGGGGCAGGACCGGTACAGCGCCCTGGTGGACAACGAGAAGGGAACTCCTGCCCGGATCGTCTCGCTCTGTCTGCGGATCACCCCGGACGGCCCGGCCCCTCTGCCCGGGGAGACGGCGGGGCAGGTTCCCTGCGCGGCCGTCCGGCTGGCCGGCCTCGACGGCGACACGTTCGACGGGGAAGGGCTGGCGGCGACGCCGGAAGGGACATTCCTGGTCTCTTCGGAGAAGGAGCCGTTCCTCCGCGAGGTCTCGAAGGAAGGCGTGACTCTGCGCTTCCTCCCCGTGCCGCCGCGCTTCGCGCTCGTCGGCACCGGAGACGCGCCCGCCGCGACGGGCATCCGCCGCAACGAAGGGTTCGAGTCGCTGAGCCTGTCGCCCGACGGCCGGACGGTCTGGACCGCCAACGAGACGGCGCTCTGGCAGGACGCTCCGGACCAGGAAGCGGCGCTGTACGGCCGGCATCCGGTGCGGCTCCTGCGCTACGAGCGGCAGGTGCGCCGCGGGCCGACCCTGACCTACGTCCCGTCCGGCGAGCTCGGGTACCTCCTGGACCCCATCGAGCGCCGGGGGACCGCCTTCAAGGTTCGCGGCCTGGTCGACCTTCTGACCCTTCCCGAGGGCGGTCTCCTGGCGCTGGAGCGGGAGTACGTCGAAGGGGTGGGGTCGGAGGTGCAGATCTTCTTCGTGGACACGACGGGCGCCACCGACGTCTCGGACCTCGACTCGCTGGCCGGGACCGGCTGGACGCCGGTGCGCAAGACCCTGCTCTTCGACTTCGGAGGCGCGGGTTTCGTCCCCGACAATCTGGAGGGAATGACCCTCGGGCCGGTGCTGCCCGACGGCGACCGGACCCTGATCGTGGTCAGCGACGACAACTTCGACGCCAAGCAGGAGACCCAGATCGTGGCCCTGCGTCTCCGCTCAGCTCACTGAATTCACTCGGCGACGCGGGCCGGCTCGTAGACCGCGCAGGGGTCCACGTCATAGGCATACGGCGAGCCCCAGAGGTCCGTGAAGTATCGATCCAGGCGACCGGCGAAGGCCGGGCTGTCGACCACCAGGCCGGCGTTGCGGCTCTGGAAGAAGTAGTCGCCCTCCCAGTTGCTGGTGCCCACCCAGGCGTGCCGGCCGTCCGCCACCAGGTACTTCGCGTGCGCGACCCGGGCGAACGGGATGAACCCGCCCGACCACTGCGGGATCGTGCTCAGCCGGACATCGATCCCGGGGACCACCTGGAGACTCTGGAGACCCTCGATCGTCCCCTTGCTCTTGCTCCAGTCGGCCAGCAGCAGCTGCACCTGGACCCCGCGGTCGGCGGCGCGGCGCAGCGCCCGCTCCAGGGTGTCGAAGTACGAGCCGTCGCGGGAGTGGGTCTTGTAGGTCAGCAGCTGCACGCGGACCGTGCTCCGGGCCTCGTCGATCAGCCGCACCAGGTGGGGGAGATCCCAGAGCGTCGAGTCCGGCAGCCAGCGCTCGGGGCTGAACACCGGCGTGACCAGGGGCGCGTCCGGCCCCTCGCCCACGCGCGCCGGGAACGAGTCGGCCGCGGGCCTGGCCCGGAAGCGGCGGTCCGTCTTGCCGGCCGGGTCGGCCAGCGCCCAGTCGGTCTCGAACACGGTGGAGAAGGAGCGGGCCACGGCTGGCTCGGCGACGCGCACTCCCAGCTCCTGGATGTGGGCGAACGACCGCCAGTCGAAGTTCTGGCTGCCCACGTAGACCTCGCGGCCGTCCACCACGAAGTACTTGGTGTGCAGAACGCCGCCGCCGAACGCCGCGAAATCGTAGATGCGGACCTCGATGCCGGGCATCGCGTCCAGGCGGGCCAGCAGCTCGGGATAGGTCTTCTGGAAGACCTTCTCGGCCAGGAAGCGGACCCGCACGCCGCGCGCCGCCGCGCGCTGCACGGCCAGCACGATGGGCTCCAGGCGGCTGGTCTTGAGGGTCTTCGGGTCCGGGTCGTCCGAGGCATAGAATTCGGCGAAGTCGAGCGACTCGCGGGCGCCGTCGATCATCTCGGGCCACACCTGCCAGGCATCGCGGAGATCCGCGTGGTCGAGCGTGGTCTCGACCGGGAACGTTTCGACGAGCTCGATCGAGTCTGAGGGGGGTGAGGGGGGTGAGGGGGGTGAGGGGGGTGGGTGGCGTGGGGCGGTCTGGGCGGCCGCGGCGGTCGTCAGGCAGAGCGGCAGCAGGGCGAAGATCCAGGCGGACCGGCTGGCAGTCATGAACGGTTTTCCTCCTCAAGGCGCTCCTTAGAGCGCTCCTCGGGCGCGGAGTCTAGCATCGCCCTTGATAGACTCACCGTGACTTACCTTCTGAAGGGGGCAATCAGCAATGAGCGATAGATTCTGGTTCGTGGCCATCAGCGGCCAGCAGCAGGGACCGTGGACGGTGAACGAAGTGCTCGACGGCATCCGTGCCGGACGCTATGGGCGGGACGCCTTCGTGTTCAGCGAGGGCATGGCCAACTGGGTTCCCATCACCAGCCAGCCCGAATTCGCCTCCGGGTTTGGCGGAGCCGCGGCCGCGGCGCCGGCACCTCCGCCTCCGCCCATGCGCTCCGCGGCGCACGAGATCGACTACGAGCTGTTCGGCGAGGAGATGCAGTACGTCGAGATCACCCTCGATCCCGGCGAGGCCTGCATCGCCGAGGCCGGCGCCTTCCTCTACATGGAGCCCGGCATCCAGATGCAGACCATCTTCGGCGACGGCTCGGGGCAGGACCAGGGCGGCGGCCTGATGGGCAAGCTGCTCACCGCGGGCAAGCGGGTGCTCACCGGCGAGTCGCTGTTCATGACCGTGTTCTCGAACAGCGGCGGCTCGCGCCAGAAGGTGGCGTTCGCCGCGCCCTATCCGGGAAGGATCATCCCCCTGGATCTCTCTCAGCACGGCGGCCGGATCCTCTGCGAGAAGGACGCCTTCCTCTGCGCGGCCAAGGGCATCGCGGTGGGGATCGCCTTCCAGAAGAAGCTCGGGGCCGGCCTGTTCGGCGGCGAGGGCTTCATCCTCCAGAAGCTGGAGGGCGACGGCCTGGCGTTCGTCCACTCGGGCGGCACGGTCTTCGAGAAGAACCTGGCGGCGGGGGAGACCCTGCGCGTCGACACCGGCTGCCTGGTGGCCTTCGAGACCACGGTCAACTACGACATCCAGATGGTGAGCGGGATCAAGACCGCGGTCTTCGGCGGGGAGGGCCTGTTCTACGCCGCCCTGACCGGTCCGGGGAAGATCTGGCTCCAGTCGCTGCCGTTCAGCCGGCTGGCCGGGCGGATCATCGCGGCCATTCCGCGCACCACGGGCGGCGGCAAGAACGAAGGCTCGGTCCTGGGGAGTCTCGGCGGGCTGGTGATGGGGGGCGATCGGTAACGCGCGTCTCGGCGGGGGAGGCCGGCGTCGCCCGCCGGCCTTTTCGCTGCCTGGCCTAGCGGCCGACGGTGGCTTCGACCTTGAGCATGCGGCCCCAGGCGTTGCGCAGGGAGTCCGGCAGGTCGAGGTCGCCGAAGATCTCGCGGACCTCGTCGCGGCTCACGTAGGTCCAGATGTCGTCCCAGACTGCGTAGCGGAGCAGATGCGAAATCACCCAGGCCTTCTGCGCCGACGTGCCATGGCGCAGCAGGTGTCGTGCTTCGTCCGCCGTGACTTGCTGGTCCGGGAAGAAGTAGAGAAACTCCGGGCGGTCCGCGCCATCGCGGCGAGCTGGGCCTTGCATGCCCTCAGTATAACGGGTCCGGACGGGTTTCGGGAGCCCGGGTGCGGCTCGGATGCGGCCCGGGTGCAGATGAACGGAACGGATCAGCACTTGACCCTGAACGGCGGCTCCGCTAGATTTCCTCCCGATCGAAGGCCCGGGCGGGCATAACTCAGCTGGTAGAGTGCAAGCTTCCCAAGCTTGATGTCGCGGGTTCGAGTCCCGTTGCCCGCTCCATTTTTTGTCTTGGTTTTTTGTCTTGGAAGGTCGTTTCGCCCGTCTGCTCTCATCCGTCCAGGTCAGGTCCGATCCCTGGGACCGTTGTCCCGCCTCGGTACGCCTGAGGGAGACTGAAAGGGTTTATGTCGATTTTCGGTCGTCGCGACAACGCAGGCAGCAGCTCCGGCTCGTCCGGCGGCTCTCAGGATTCGACCCTCGCCTCGTCCTCGGCGTCCTCCGCGTCTTCGGGGTCGCGGCCGCAGCAGAGGCGGATCACCCACGTCGCTCCCGGCACCCACATCCGCGGCGAGGTCACCGGCTCCACCGAGCTGCTCGTCGAGGGCGTGATCGAGGGCGAGATCCGGGTCGACGCGCCCGTGATGATCGGCGCGGAGGGGGTGGTGCAGGGGCCGGTCTCCGGCCAGGTTGTGCGGATCGGCGGCCGGGTGGTCGGCAACGTCTCGGCCGGAGATCGAGTCGAGGTCGCGACCTCCGGAACCCTCGAAGGGGACATCCAGGCGCCGCGGATCGTCATCGCGGAAGGCGCCTTCTTCAAGGGCCGCGTCGAGATGAAGAACGAGAAGACGGAGAAGCCGGCCGAGAAGCCGGCCGAGAAGTCCGACAGGGACAAGGCGGCAGAGGAGGCCCGGCGCCCCAAGGTGGGCGTCGAGCCCGGACGTTCAACCAAGGCTACGGCTGAGTCAGGAAAACCCTAACGTGCGGATCGGCATCCCCAAGGAAATCAAGGACAACGAGTACCGGATCGGCATCGTTCCCGCGGGCGCGCACGCGATGGTGGAGGCTGGGCACGAGGTCGTCATTCAGGATGGCGCGGGCGCCGGCAGCGGCATCCCCAACGAAGCCTTCGTCGAAGCGGGCGCGAAGATCGTCCCCGACGCCGCCGGTGTCTGGGGCTGGGCCGACATGGTCATCAAGGTCAAGGAGCCGGTCGGCCCCGAGTACGAGCTCATGCGCCCCGGCCAGACGCTGTTCACCTACCTCCATCTCGCGCCGCTGCCCGACCTCACCGACGTGCTGCTCGCCAAGCAGGTGACCGGCGTCGCCTACGAGACCATCGAGGACCGCGCGGGCAGGCTGCCGCTGCTGACCCCGATGTCCGAGGTGGCCGGCCGGATGGCGGTGGTGGTCGGCGCGAGCTACCTCCAGAAGATCCACGGCGGCCGCGGCACGCTCCTCGCCGGAGTCCCGGGCGTGCCGCCCGGCGACGTGGTGGTGGTCGGCGCCGGCATCGTCGGCATCAACTCGATCAGGATGGCCCACGGCCTCGGCGCCCGGGTCACCGTGCTCGACACCAACCTGGACAAGCTGCGCCAGATCGACGACCTCTTCCACGGCGCGGTCACCACGCTCGCCAGCAACCAGTACAACATGCGCGCCGCCCTGCGCCGGGCCGACCTGTTCATCGGCGCCGTGCTCATCCCGGGCCGCGCCGCTCCGAAGCTGGTCACCCGCGAGATGCTCAAGCTGATGAAGGAGGGCGCCGTGGTGGTCGACGTGGCCGTCGACCAGGGCGGCTGCTTCGAGACGACGCGGGCCACGACCCACTCCGACCCGGTGTACGTCGTCGACGGGGTGGTTCACTACTGCGTCGCGAACATGCCCGGCGCGGTCCCCCGCACCTCCACTTTCGCCCTCAACAACGCCACGCTGCCGTATGCGCTCGCCCTCGCCAACAAGGGCGTGACCGGGGCCGTGGCCGAGGATGCGGGGCTGCTGCCCGGCATCAACACCTTCAAGGGTCACATCACGAACCTGCCCGTCGCCGAGTCCCAGGGGCGGCCCTACAAACCCTACAAGGATCTGCTGTAGGCGAGAGAGCCGCGCTCCGTCCCCTCGACTCCTGGCCCGGGGAAGAGGGGGCGGAAGCACCTCATGCGAATCACCACCTTCCTCTCCCTGCTGTTCGTTCTCTACTGCGTCGAGGCCGGGGTGCTTCTCCTCTTCATGGCCTGGAGCCCGGTCTGGGATCGCGCGGTGATGCAACTCCCCCTGCCCCTGCTGCGCGGCCTCATGCTCCACACCTGGTTTCGTGGCGCGGTGAGCGGCTTCGGTCTCGTCCATCTCGTCTGGGGAGCGCACGACCTGCAGGCGCTCCTCTCGCGGAAGGCCCGTGCCGGCGCCGACGTTTGATCTCCTCGCCATCAGCGATCTCGCATCCCTGACCGAGCCCTGGGAGGACTGGCTACGCCGTCTCGCGGCGGCGGGAGTCCGGGCGCTCCAGGTGAGGGAGAAAAGCCGCTCGGACCGGGCGGTCCTGGAGCTGACCCGCCAGGCGCGCGCCGGGCTGCCGCGCACGACCGCCGTGCTGGTCAACGGCCGGATCGACATCGCCCTGGCCGCCGGGGCCGACGGCGTCCACCTTCCCGCCGACGGAGTGCCGCTGGAGGCCCTGCGCCGCCGCTTCGGGCCGGGAGTGCTCCTGGGCCGTTCGACCCACCGCGTCGACGAGGTGGAGCGCGCCTTGCAGGAAGGCGCCGACTATGTGACGTTCGGGCCGGTCTACGAGACGCCCTCGAAGAGGGGATACGGTCCGCCCCCGGGGCTCGGCGAGCTGGCGCGGGCCGCGAAGATTCCCCTTCCCGTCTATGCCCTGGGTGGAGTTACACTCTCCCGGTTCGGCGAGGTGGCCGAGGCGGGAGCGGCGGGAGCGGCGGGCATCCGGCTGTTCCAGACCGCCGGAATCGCTGGGCTCGATGAGATGGCCGAGATCGTGGAAGCCGCGCGGCGGCACTTTCCGAAACCCTGAATGGAGGTCTTGCCGGTGGAAACGGATCAGTCCCTCTCTCTCGGAGCCACGGCCTCCGTCCAGCTTGCCAAGCTGCGCTTCCTCTTCCTGTCCGTGGCCGTGATCGTCCTGGATCAGTGGACAAAGTGGCTGATCGAGGTCCACCTGCCGCACCACGCCGCGCATCCGGTCATTCCCGGGTTCCTCAACCTGACTCACGTGCGCAACACCGGCGTGGCCTTCGGGCTCTTCGCCTCCGAGGGCGGGAACGGAGGCGCCTGGCTCCTCACCCTGCTGGGGCTCGTCGCGCTCACCGCGGTCGGGATCTACTACTGGTATGCGCCGGCCGGCGACCGCCTTCTCCTGGTCGCCCTGTCGCTGGTCGTGGGCGGCGCCATCGGCAACCTGATCGACCGCATCTCCAGCGGCGCGGTCACCGACTTCGTCGACGTCTATGTGGGGGCCCAGCACTGGCCGTCGTTCAACGTGGCCGACAGCGCGATCTCGGTCGGCATCGTGCTGATGGCGATCGACAGCTTCCGCTCCCACAAGGACGTCCACGAAGCTCCAGCCGCGCCAGTCCCGGCAACCAAGCTCGAAGACGCTTGATGAGCTTCCCGGCCGCCGGCTGGACGGCGAGTCCGAACGCCGTCACCTGGACGGCGAGTCCGGATGCCGTCGGCGAGCGTCTCGACCGGCACGTCGCCGCCCGCCTCGACGCCCCCCGCAATCAGGTCCAGCGCTGGATCCGGGACGGTCACGTCCGGGTCGCGGGCCGGGTGGAGAAGCCCTCCTATCCCGTCGCGGCGGGGGACCGGATCGACTGCGATCCTCCCGAGCCGAAGGACGACCGCGTCGCTCCCGAAGAGGGCGAGCTGCGGGTGCTCCACGAGGACCGGGATCTCGTCGTCCTCGACAAGCCCGCGGGTCTGACGGTCCACCCCGGCGCCGGCCGCGCCACCGGCACGCTCGTCCACCGGCTGCTGGCCCGCTATCCCGAGATGGCGGGGGTCGGCGGCCCGGGGCGGCCGGGAATCGTCCACCGGCTGGATCAGGGGACGACCGGAGTCCTCGCCGTCGCCCGCAGCGCCGCGGCCTATCAGCGGCTCATCCGCGCCTTCGCCGCCCGCGAGGTGGAGAAGCGCTATCTGGCCATCGCCTACGGGGAGCTCAAGCCTCCCGCCGGGATCGTGGACGCGCCGCTCGGCCGTCACGCGGTCAACCGAAAGGAGATGACCGTGCGTTCCGACGGCCGGCCGTCGCGGACGGGTTACCGGACCCTGGCCACCCGCGCAGGGATCTCCCTCGTCGAGCTGGATCTCGCCACCGGCCGGACGCACCAGATCCGGGTCCACCTGAAACACCTCGGTCATCCGCTGGTGGGCGACCCGGTCTACGGCGAGGCGCGCTGGAAGGGGCTTCCGGGGCTTTCGAAGGCGGCGCAGGCGCGGCTCCGGGACTTCCCGCGGCCGGCGCTGCACGCCTGGAGGCTGAAGCTCGCCCATCCGCTGGACGGCCGGCTCCTCGAATTGGAGGCGCCGGCTCCGGACGATCTGCGCGAGCTGTGGGTGGGAGTGACGGGAGGGGAGTGGCCGATGGGTTGAGCCTGGAGGGAGGCGTCTCCCTCCAGGCGTTCGTATTTCTCGATCAGCCCTGCGGGGGCCGCCGCTCGCGGGTGCGCGACGACGACGAGCCGGAAGAGCTGCTCTCTCGACCGCTGCTCTGCCGCGAGGAGGAAGGTGGACGATCCTCCGACGGCCGGGCCCGGCTGCTCGAGCTCTGGCTATCGTCGCCGCGGGACTCGGAAGGCCGGGCCCGCTCCTGCGACGGCCGGGACGGAGCAGGCTCCGGCCGCGAGGACGACGAGGGAGGCGGAGACGGCGGAGAATACCGCTCCCGGGACTGGCTCGGCGGAGGCGTCTCCCGCCGCGTCGATCCTCCGGACGAGCCCGACGAGCCGCCGTAGGACCCGGACGAGCTGCCGGACGATCCGGCCCGGCCCCGGTCCTGCTCCCGGTCCCGGGTGGACGACGGTGGAGGCGTATAGCTCCTCGGCGTCTCGGGGCGGGAAACCCCGCCACGATTTTCGTCACGGCCCTGGCTGGGCGGCGGCGTGGACTCCCGCGTCCGGTCGGGCCTCGGAGCGCCGCCGGTCGTGGGTGTCCCCGCGGAGCCGCGGGACGACCCTGAATCCGTCGTCTCGCGCGGCACCCTCACCCGGGGCGACTCGGTCGTCGTGCCCCGGGTTCCCTCAGAGGGCCGAGGAGCCCCGCCGGTGGTGCGTCCACTGTTCCCGGAACCACTTCCGGAGCCGGGATTGACGCCGCTGCTCATGCCTCCGCCGGAACCGGGCCGGGGCGCGCCTCCCTCGCTCGGACGGGTGCGGCCGACGCGCGGCTCGCCTGCGCCCGTGGAACCATCCTCGGCCCCACGGCCGTTCCGATCCACGCCGGGCGTCGAGCCGCGGGGCGAAGGCACGGACTGCCGGGGATTTCCCTGGCCAGCGCCCTGGCCGATCGTCGGAGACTGGTCCGCGGGCCGCGGACGGGAAACGCGAGGCATCGACACCTGCCGGTCCCGCGAGGGATCGGTGGGGATCGAGGAGATCCCGCCGCCGTCGTTGCCGCGGCTGATGCCGCCACCGATATCCCCGCCGCGGGGGCGAGCGCCGCCGGCCGACCCGCGCGTCTGATCATTGTCGCCGTCGGCCACCACCGTGCGGACCAGGCCGGACGGCAGGGGTTTGCGGCCGATGAACGGCGTCACGTCCGGAAGCTCTCCGGGAGCCGAGCCGGGCGCACCGTCGCGGGCATCGCGGCCGTCGCGGACCCGCTCCCGGCCCACCGGCTTGTCGGTGAGCACGCGCATGGCGTGGCGAGGGTCGTCCCAGGTGTCGGGCCGGAGCGGCCGGGTGTCCGTGGTGACCACGCCGCGGCCGAGCGGACCGTTCCGGCGGAGCTGGTCGTGGGGCACGGCATAGCGATGCACGTCCCAGCTATCGTGGCGGCCGTCCCGGTAGCCGTTGCGGTATCCATCCCGGTAGCCGCGGAAGTAGTTCGAGCCCACGAACGTCCAGCGCGACCAGTTGTCCCACGAGCCGCCGGCCCAGCCGTACACGCCGTAGCGGAAGCTCGAATAGGAATTCCGGTAGTAGCTCGTGTAGTAGCCGGTCGGGCACCAGCCCACGTAGTCGGGGCCCCAGTACCAGTAGACCCAGGCCGGCGACCAGCGGTGACCCGCCTGCCAGACCCAGCCGTGGCTGGGCATGTAGTCCCAGCTGCCGTAGTGGTAGGGCACCCAGCCCCAGGGCTCGCTGGAGATCCAGGTCAGGCCGGCGGGCGTGTAGTTCCAGCGGCCGCGCGAGTAGGGGCTCCAGCCCACGTCCACCCGCGGGCGCCAGTACGACCGGCCGCTGATCGACACCCAGGTGCCGTGGCGGGCGAGCGGGGCGGCCTGGTAGCGCAGGTTGTCATCCACGTACTGGTCGTTGGAGCGGGCAAACCGCGCCTCGTCCTCCAGGTTGGAAGCCCAGCGCTCCAGGGTGTCGTAACCCTGGGCGCTGTCGACCTCGATCTCGGCGTGACGGTCGCCTTCGACGTAGGCGGTCTGGTCCGCCTGCACCATCTCCGTGCCTCGGTCGGTGACCACCTCGGCCTTGCCGCGGCGGACGGTCACCTCGGTCAGCCGGCCCTGCGAGGACGTGATCCGGTAGGTGCCGAAGTCGTGCGGATAGATCGCCGCGTTGGCGGTGTCCACGCGCGGAAGCTGATCCCCGAGCGAGTCCGCGGCCACGGTCAGCAGGATGTTGCCGTCGTGCAGCCGGATCACCGTCGTCGGGTCGTTGCGGTCCGGCGAGGCGGCCAGCTGTTCCAGCGTGACCTCGGTGTCGCCGTCCAGGCGCAGGATGTTGCGGTCGGCGAGGACGATCTCGACCCGCGACCGGCCCGAGACCAGCACGCGGTCGCCGGCCAGCACGGGCTGGTTGATCTCGACGGGTGAGCGGTCCCCGGAGCCGGCCTCGATCACCGTTGCCGAGCCGTCCAGGGCACGAAAGTAACCATAACTCTCCCCGTCAGCGGCCGCCGCCGGACCGGCGGCCAGGACCAGCAGGACGGCGAGAGCGATCGAAGAAAGAGTCCATCGGTGGCGATTCATCGCGAGCCTCCATGAGCCAGAATTGCTTGATCTCTGGTACCACATACAGCAACTTCCGGACCAGGGTCTGAATTCCGCCCCTTTCCTCTTAGCGGTGAGTATAATGAGCCCGCTCCGGCCGGCGGAGTCGTCCACCCCAGGCGTCAGCGGTGTCCACCGCGAACCGCTTGCCCGGGGCGATCGTTCGGACCCCCGTCGATTGGATTTCCCGTATCTTATCCCGCTTGGAGGCGCTGCACCGTGGGCATCAAAAGCATGTTTGGTGGCGGCAAGAAGGAGCAGCAAAAAAAGCAGGAGCAGGAGTACACGATCGACGACCTGATCGTGCTCGAGCGCTATGACGAGGCCTGCGAGCACATCAAGGCCAAGCTCAAGCTCAACCCCAACGATCTGCACATGCACCTGCGGCTCGCCGAGGTGTATGCCGGCCTCAAGGAATACGGCAAGTCGGTCGACGAGTTCGGCTTCGTGGCCGAGGAGTATGCCCAGGACGGGTTCTACGAGAAGGGCATCGCGCTCCTGCTGAAGGCCCAGAAGCTCGCTCCGATGGACCAGTCGCTGCGGTTCCGAATCGAGCGCATCCAGCGCGAGCGGAGCATGGAGAACGTCCGGGCCATCGCCATCGAAGGCCTGCGCGCCGCGGGCGGCCAGAAGGCCGGCACCAGCGCCGTCGAGCTCAAGCGCCTCTGGCACCACCTCGCCACCGGCACGGTGGTGCAGCACCTCAACGGCGACCAGCTCAAGCGGCTGTTCTCGTCGATGGAGCTGACCCGCCTGGAGACCGGCGCCGCCGTCGCCCAGGAAGGGGCGGCGGATTCCTTCCTGTTTCTCATCGTCACCGGCGTGATCGAAGCGTTCTACCGGACCCCCGAGGGCAAGGAGATGACCGTCCGCACCTTCACCTCGGGCGACATCATCGGCGAAGGACCGCTTCTGGAGCGCACCACCTGGCCGGCCGGCTACCGGGTCACCGAGCCCGGCACGGCCCTCAAGCTCACCCGCGAAGGTCTCGAAAAGACCCTGGTCGGCAACCCCGACCCGCGACAGTTTCTCGAAGTCCTGCGCGAGCAGCACAACGACCGCGATCTCGCGGCCTCGCTGCGCCGGCTTCGCTCCGCCTGATGGCCGTCCTGCCGATCCGTATCTATCCCGATCCGGTCCTGCGCGCCAGGTGCAGGGAGGTCGCGTCGTTCGACGCCGGCCTCCGCAAGCTCGCCGCCGACATGGTCGAGACCATGCACGCCGCGCCGGGCGTGGGCCTGGCGGCTCCCCAGATCGGCGTCGACCTTCGCCTGGCGGTGATCGACCTGTCGATAGGGGAGGATCCCAAGCAGGTCTTCGTCGTCGTCAACCCCGAGATCGTCCGCAAGTCGGGCTCGGAGGTCGCGGAAGAGGGCTGCCTCTCGCTTCCCGGCATCACCGACAAGGTGGACCGGCCCACTCAAGTCACGGTCCGGGCCCTGGATCTCGACGGCAAGATCTTCCAGGTCGAAGCGGACGACTGGCTCGCCCGCGCCTTCTGCCACGAGATCGACCATCTCGACGGCGTGCTGTTCACCGACCACCTGAGGGGCCTGCGCAAGGAGCGTACGAAGCGGCAGCTCAAGCGCCTGGCCGAGGAGGGCAAGAAATGAGGCGCCTCCGTCCGTCCGCGACCGCCCTGCTGCTCCTCGTTCTCGTGCCCGTCCTGGCAGGTACCGCCTGCGGAGGCGGCGGAGGCGGGGGCGGCTCTCCGACGGAGCCGACGCCGACCCCCACTCCGACGCCCACTCCCGGGATCGTCTTCATCCCATCGGCTTCCGGCGGCAGCGGCGTGCTGTTGGCCGCCGGTTCGGCGAGCACCGCCTCGACGCTGATCCTGGAGGTGCGGGCGGCCTCCGTCTCCGACCTCTACGGGGTCGCGTTCGATCTCACCTATCCGGCGAATGCCCTGCAGTTTGCGCGCGCCACCCAGGGACCGTTGTTGGCCGGCGGGACCATCCAGGTGTCCTCGTCTCCGGGCCGGCTGGTCGTCGGCCTCACCAACCTCGGGCCGGTGCCCGGCACCAGCGGCTCGGGCGTGTTGTTGACCCTCGAGCTCACGGCGGTCGGCTCGGGCGAGGGTGCCTTCGCCTTTTCCAAGAACCAGGCGGTCGACTCCCAGGGGCAGGCGATCGCCGGCCTCACCTGGTCGGCCGGCACCGTCCGGGTCACCCGTTGAGGGCGCCCTTTCCAAACGGAGCGACATGCCCGAGCTCGTCTTCTACAACACCCTGGGACGGCGGCTGACCCCGTTCCAACCGATCGTGCCGGGCGAGGCCCGGGTCTACGCCTGCGGCCCCACCGTCTACAACGACGTCCACATCGGCAACCTCCGCACCTTTCTCTTCGAGGATCTCCTGCGGCGGACCCTGCACTACCTGGGCTACCGGGTGGTCCAGGTCATGAACCTGACCGACGTGGACGACAAGACCATCCTCGGCGCTCACAAGGCCGGGCTGTCGCTCGAAGACTACACGGCTCCGTTCATCGAGTCGTTCCTGCGCGACCTGGACTTGCTGCACCTGGAGCGGGCCGAGCACTTCCCCCGCGCCACCGAGTACATCCCCCAGATCATCGAGCTGATCGCCCGCCTGATCGAGAAGGGCTGCGCGTACGAGAGCGAGGGCTCGGTCTGGTTCAGCATCGCCCGGGACCCGGACTACGGCCGGCTCTCCGGCTTCGACCTGGCGCAGGTCCGGCGCGGCGAGCGGGTGGCCTCGGACGAGTACGGCAAGGAGGACGTCCGCGACTTCGTGCTCTGGAAGGCGGTCAAGCCCGGCGAGCCCGCGTGGGATTCTCCGTGGGGGCAGGGACGGCCCGGCTGGCACATCGAGTGCTCGGCCATGGGCATGAGCCTCCTGGGCGAGACCTTCGACATCCACTGCGGCGGGGTCGACCTGATCTTCCCCCATCACGAGAACGAGATCTCCCAGAGCGAGTCCGCCACGGACCGCCCGTTCGTCCACACCTGGCTCCACTCCGAGCACCTGATCGTGGACGGCCAGAAGATGTCGAAGTCGCTCGGCAACCAGTACACCCTGGGCGACCTGCTGGAGCGCGGCTACTCCGCAAGGGCGATCCGCTATCTCTTCCTCTCCGTCCACTACCGCCAGAAGCTCAACTTCACGTTCGAATCGCTGGACGGCGCGGCGGGCGCGCTGCGGCGCGTGGACGAGATGCGCTTTCGCCTCGACCACGCGGCCGAGTCCGGGGATCCGGATCCGGGCCTGGGCGCTTCGATCGAGCGCCTGCTCGCCGGCTTTGCCGAGTCGGTGGCCGACGACCTCAACACCGCCGCCGCGCTCGCCTCGCTCTTCGTGTTCGTCAAGGAGGTGAACCTGGCGGTGGAGGAGCGCAGGATCGGCACTGGCGACCGCCAGAGGGTGCTGGAGGCCCTGGCCGACGTGGACCGCGTCCTGGGCGTCCTGGACCCCTCAGCATGGCCGGCTGCCGAGACGGCTTCGGCGTCCGGTCCGTCCGAGGAGGAGATCGAGCGCCAGATCCAGGAGCGCGTGGAGGCCCGCAAGCGCCGCGACTTCGCCGCCTCCGACCGCATCCGCGACGAGCTGGCGGCCCAGGGCGTTCTCCTGGAAGACACTCCCCAGGGAACCCGCTGGAAGCGGCGATAGGCTGGGGGCGATGACCGGGAGCTTCGAGAGTCAGGCCCACAACCGCGGCCGCGGCAAGGTGGGCGAGGACGACGCGGTCCGCTGGCTGGAGGGCCAGGGCTACGAGGTGGTCGAGCGCAACGTCGTCAACCACGGCGGCGAGATCGACCTCGTGGCCCGGGACGGGAAGACCCTCTGCTTCGTCGAGATCAAGGCGCGGGCGACCGCCGCCTTCGGTCCTGCCATCGCGGCGGTGGACGCGCGCAAGCAGCGCCGGATCTCGCGCGCGGCGGCCCTGTACCTGGCCATGAAGGGCCACCGTGACACCCCGTGCCGCTTCGATGTCATCGGCCTGGACAGGCAGGGACAGGGCTGGCGGTACACCCTCGTGCGCGACGCGTTCGCCTTTGTCGGGTGACGCCGGCTCAAGGCGAAACTTTGTGCTTGACACCTCACCCCGGCCTGAGTATTCTCTGCGTCCTGTGAGGGTTGGGCGGGAATAGCTCAGTGGTAGAGCACAACCTTGCCAAGGTTGGGGTCGCGGGTTCAAATCCCGTTTCCCGCTCCATTTTCTCCTTCCGGAATTCCAGGCCGCTCTCGCGGCCTTGCCCGTCTCTGGGGCGACGTAGCCAAGTGGTAAGGCGAGGGTCTGCAAAACCCTTATTCACCGGTTCGAATCCGGTCGTCGCCTCCAACCTCCCTTCCTGCTGATCTGACATTCAGACGATCGTCGACGCACCGCGGCTGTGGTGCTCCTTCTCCCAGCTCCCTTGACGACCTTGACGCCTCGGGCTTCCAGCGCTACTCTGAGCTCATGACGACGGCGGCCTACATCGACGAGGTGACGCGGTATTTGCGCCGGCATCTGGAGAGGCGGAGCTCATCCTACAAGCAGAGGGGGCGTTCTCTGGAAGAAGTCGCTGCGCCTGAAGAGCTGGCCCGCCGGATGGTCGACGTGGTTCCCGAGCCGTCCCGTTGGGACGACCGGGTCGGCCCGTTCTACACCTCGGCACAGGTCGGCAGGCTCCTGGGCGGCGTGTCCCGCCAGGCGGTCGCCGACCGCCGCGAAAGGCGGACGCTTCTCGGGATGAAGACGGCGGACGGAGTCGTGGTCTTCCCTGCCTTTCAGTTCGGCGAGCACAACGAGGTTCTGGCGGGCCTGCCCGAGGTGCTCCGCAGCTTCCGGGACAGCGGCGTGGACGATTGGACGCTTGCCGGCTGGCTGTCCTCTCCCTCTCGGCTGCTCGAGGGACATTCGGCCGCCGAATGGCTGCGCCTGGGGCTCGATCCTGAGCCCGTGCTCGAGCTTGCCCGCGCTGCGGCGGACCGGTTCTCTCGTTGACCCGCTCCCGCGAGATCCCCACCCTCGGCCCCCCGCCCGCCGATCCGGCCAGGCTTTCGGGCTTTCCAGCGCGTCCGCTTTCTCCCGAGATACCGCTTTTCCGGGTGGTCCGGGAGGGAAACGGTCCGTGGTGGTTCGGTAGCACCCTCGCAGGCCGTTTCGATCTTCCGGAGCCTGCTGGCACCTGCTACCTGGCAGGAGATCCGCTGGCGGCTCTTCTTGAGCTGATCGGACCCGAGTTGGAAGGGGGAGTGGTCTCATCTGAGTTCCTGGAGGAGCGCCGCGTTCGGGAGGTGCGGGTTCCCGGGGTGATCGCGATCGCCGACCTGACCTCCCGCAAGGCGAGCAGCTTTGGCGTCACCGCCGAGATCGGCTCGATGATCCCCTACGCCGTTCCCCAGGCCTGGGCCGCCAGGCTGCGGGAGGTGGGCAGGGGCGGGCTGGCCTATTGGTTACGGCACGACCCTGCCCGAAGCGAAGGGTACGCCTTGTTCGGCCCCCACGGGGAGAGGAAGAGCTGGAGACGGGGCCGCGAAAGACCCTTTTCGGCGGAGTTGCTGGCCCGCCTGGCGAGCGAGTGCTCCATTGAGGTTCTTGCCGTCCCGAGATCGAGCGAGATCCGGATTCTCGGCGACTAGCCTACTAGCCCGCCGACTCCACAGCCCGCTTCGGCGCCCAGTTGTGGAAGAAGGTCACGATCTCGGCGACGGAGAGGAGGGAGTTGGCGTTGCGGAACTCGCCGTCGGTCTGGGCTTTCACGAGCGCGCCGTCCGGCTCGAGGAGGGCGATGGCGGGGATGCCCCGCACGACGTCCATGCCGTACTCCGACATGAGATCCAGGTTCTGGTTGCGGTTCCCGACCGTGACCTTCACGACCACGTAGTTGGGCTCCAGGATCGGCGTCACCAGGCGGTGGCCCAGGGCGCGGTTGAGCGCGTAGCAGTCCGGGCACCAGTCGGCGCCGAAGACCACCGCGACTCTCTTCTCTTCGCGGGCGGCTCGTTCGCGGGCGGCGGTGATCGCCGCATGGGGGTCGGATTCGTAGGCTTCGAGGTTGTTGTCCATGGCATCTCCCTGATGTCCCTCATGTCATTCATAGGATCGCAAGACGGCCAGGGCGAGGCGCCCGGCCCAATCGATGGACTCCGGAGTGATCTTCTCCGGCGTGTCCTTGGGCGAATGATAAGCCGGTTCGACGCCCGTCCATAGCCAGCCGGCCTCGATTCCATGGCTCGCGAAGGGGACGGCGTCCGAGGTCTGGGGCGTCAGGTACTCGCGGGCGGGGATTCCGAGCGCTTCCGCCTGGGCGAGCAGGCGCCGGTGCATCCCCTTCTTCATGTTGATCCGCAGCGTCGACAGCAGCGCGTCGCCGTGCCCGATCATGTCGAGGTTCAGCATGGCCACGAGATTGCGCCGCTCGGCCTCGGGCAGAGTGTCCGTGTAGTACCGGGAGCCGGCGAGCGACAGGTGCTTCGGCCCCGGACGCCCCTCCTCGCCCCCGAACGCCACGACGGCCACGGGCAGTCGCGCCGGCCGGTCTCGCAGAATGCGCGCGATCTCCAAGACGACGGCGACTCCCGAAGCGTTGTCGTTCGCGCCGGGGCTGCCGGGGACGGTGTCGTAGTGGCCGCCGATGAGGAGATACCGGTCCCGGGACGGATCGAGCCCCGGCGGAAACGCCACGACGTTGGCGGACGCGCCGCCGTCCGGCAGCGGCACCGGCTGGAGGTGAACCTGATACCCGAGGGAGGAGAGCTCCTTCTCCAGATAGGCGGCGGCCCGGGCTTCCGCGGGCGTCGCGGTCGGCCGCGGGCCGGCGGCGAGCGTCCGGATGTGGGCGAGCGCCCGCTCCACGTCGATCGCCTCCCCGTGGAGGGCGACCGCCGGGGCCGGCGGGGTTTCGGCGGGGTTGGCCCGGTCGGCCGCCTGAGGCTGCCGGCCGCAGGAGGCGAGAAGGAGAGCGCAGGCTACGATCCGCAAGGAACCGGGGAGCGTCATCGCGCCGAGTCTACAGGACGGCGAGCGCCCTGAAACCCGGCCCCGTGCAGGACGTATTGGCGAGGGGAGGAAACCTCATGACCGGCACCGCCGCCGTCCGCCGACTCTGGCTCGTCACCCAACTCGACCTTCAGGAGTCGGTGCGCCGCCCGTTTCTTCTCTTCGTCGTTCTCTTCATGGCCGGGAACGCCTGGCTGGTCTCCCGCGGAGAGTGGATCATGCGGTCGAACAGCACCTCCCTGGGCGGGAACCTCGCCTACGTCAACTCCGAGTTCCAGGTCGCCTTCGTGGCCGCCATGATCGGCTTCTTCGTCCTCTCGTTCTTCATCGCCGTCCTCGCCGGAACGCCGCTGATCCGCGATGGGGAGCAGAAGGTGGGGGAGATCCTTCACTCCACGCCCCTGACCCCTGGCGAGTACGTGTGGGGGAAGTTCCTCGCCGCGGCCGGCGCCTGTCTCGGCGCGGTGGCGGTGTACGCTGTGGCGACCGCGCTGTTCGCGCACGCGATGCCGGACCCGGCGCGGCCGGAGTCCTACGGACCTTTCGCGCTGCGGATCTACCTCGTCCCCATCCTGGTGTTCCTGGTGCCGTCCGTGCTGTTCCTCGCCGGGCTGAGCTTCGCGCTGGGGCGCCTCTCCGGGCGGCTGATCCTGGTCTTCTTCGTTCCGGTCGCCTTCTTCGTCTTCTACTGGTCGTTCTTCTGGAGATGGAATCCACCCGGCCTGAGCGAGACGGCGCGGTTCTGGCTCCAGATGATCGATCCGTCGGGATTCCGCTGGCTGCGCCAGAATTTTCTCACCGTCGACCGCGGCATCGCCTTCTACAACACCAGGCCGATCGACTACTCGGCCGCGTTCCTGCTGAGCCGCGCGGGTGTCGCCCTGGCGGGGCTGGGGCTGGTGGATCTCGCGCGCCGCCACTTTGCCGGGGGGCTGCGGAAGGCCCGTGCGGCAAGCCGATCAGGCCAGGCAGCGCTGGTGCCTGCCGGTGCCGTGGCGGCCGTTCCCTCGGCTGCGCCTCTCGGCGTCCTGCGCATGACGTCGGGATCCCGTGCTGGGAAGGGAGCGCTGCGGGGAGCCCTGACCGTGGCACGGTTCGAGGCGGCCGAGCTGTTTTCCCATCCGGCGCTCTATGTCCTGATCTCGATCTTCCTGGCTCTGATTTCCCTGGCCTTCGTGAATCAATTCAGCGCCGAATTCGGATCGCCGATCTATCTCACGCCCGGCGTCGCGGCGGCCGGGTCGCTGACCCTGCTCACGACCAGCCTGCTGCTGATCCTGCTGTTCTACACGGTGGAGTCGCTGCGGCGGGAGCCGGACACCGGAGCCGCGGCCGTGGTCTACACGACTCCCGTGCCTACGCCGTCCCTGCTGATGGGCAAGGCCCTGGCGAACGGCGCGGTTCTGGCCCTGGCGCTGCTCGGAACGCTCGTCACCGCCTTCGAGGTCATGCGCCGCCAGGGCGGCGGCGTGGGGATGGATCTCGGACCGTTCGTGATCGTCTGGGGGCTGTTGCTCCTGCCCACGGTGCTGCTCTGGATCAGCTTCCTTTTCGCGGTCTGGGCGGCGACGCGAAGCCAATATGGGACGTATGCGGCCGGATTCCTGGCGCTTGCCCTGACCGCGTGGGCCGGGATCGAGAATCACTTGACCTGGGTTGGCAACTGGCCGTTGTTCGGCGCCCTGGTCTGGACCGACATGGGGCTCTTCCCGATGGATCGGTCGGCCCTGGTCCTCAACCGGCTGATGGCGTTGAGCCTCGCGGCGCTGTTCCTGTTCCTGGCCTTCCGGCTCTTCTCGCGGCAGGACCGGGATCGCCTGCACCCGCTGTTCGGCCGCCAGCCGGGCCTGCGCCGGCGGACGATCCGCTTCGCCGTTCTGCTCGCGCTGGTCCCTCTCGGTCTGGGCTTCGCGCTGGCCTCCCAGGTCGACCAGGGCCATCAGGGGGCGGCGGTGGAGAAGCGCCGGGAGGACTACTGGCGCTTCAACCACGCCACGTGGCTCGACGCTCCCGTGCCCTACATCACCAACGTGGACCTGGATCTGGACCTGGAGCCCGCGCAGCGAAGCTTCCGGGTGAGCGGCTTCTACGACCTGCGCAACGATCAGACCGGGGAGATCCCCTGGTTCCCGGCGACGGTCGGGACCGCCTGGCGCGGTCTCACCTGGACGCTCGACGGCAAACCCTTCCAGCCGGAGGACAGCCACGGTCTGCGCGTCTTTCGCCTGGAGCGCCCGTTGCCGCCGGGAGGCACGCTCCGGCTGGGCTTCCGCTACGAGGGCACGCTCCTGCCGGGCGTCTCCCGCAATGGCGGACCGGTGGAACTGGGCGAGTTCATCACGCCGGCCGGAGGCGTCGTCACCGGCCGCAACTCCGATTTCGTCCCCGTCATCAAGTACGACCCGGCCATCGGCGCCAGTCCCGTGATCCCGGAGGAGGCCAGGACGAGGGCTCATCAGCCCAGGACGTTCCCGCCCGGCTGGTACCGCGGCGAGACCCAGGCCGAGCTCGACCGGTCCTCCTTCACGCACCGCATCCGGATCAACCTGCCGGCGGAGTTCCTGGCCTCCTCGACCGGCTCGATGGCCGCGAACGAGGTGAAGGCCGGCCGGCGCACGATGCTCTGGGTCACCGACTATCCGGTGCGGGTGTTCAACCTCACCTTCGGCCGCTGGAAGCAGAGGCGGGGCAGCCAGGGTACCGTGGTGAACTACCACCCCGGCCACACCCACAACCTGGACAGCATGATCGAGGCGATGGACGGCGCCCGGCGGTATTACTCGGAGTGGTTCTACCCCTACCCCTGGAAGGAGTTGCGGCTCAACGAGTTCCCGAATCTGGCGCAGTACGGCCGGGGGAACGCGACGAACATCTTCTTCTCGGAAGGGATCGGGTTCCTGACGCGGCGGACGCCCGACGACGACGCGGCCTTCCTGATCGCCGCGCACGAGGCCGCCCACTCCTGGTGGGGGCATGTGATCCAGGACGGCGAGGGTCCGGGTGGCGTGGTGATGTCCGAGGGCACGGCCCACTTCGCCACGATGCTGTTGATCGGCAAGCTCCGCGGACCCCAGGAGCGCATGGGCTTCGCGACGCGCATGGAGACCGGATATGCGGAGCTCCGGCAGCCCAGCGACGAGAAGCCGCTGAACGGCACCTACCGCTTCCGCCCCGGGGACACCACGGTCATCTATGACAAGGGCGGCTGGGTCTTCTGGATGCTGATGCAGAGGATGGGGTGGCAGCCGTTCCTCGACGGCGTCCACGACTACTTCCGGATCTATCACAACAACCCGGATCACCCGGTGATCGAGGACTTCGTGGCGGTGATGCGCCGCCGCGCCCCGGACCCGGCCGCCTTCGACGACTTCTCGCGCCAGTGGTTCTTCGACACCGTGATCCCCGAGTATCACCTGACCGACGCGACGAAACGGGAAGATGGCGCCGCATGGGAGGTCGCCGTCAAGGTCAGGAACGCCGGCACCGGCCGCATGCCCGTCGACATCGCGGCCGCGGCCGGCCCGCGCTTCGGCGACGGCGGCCGGATCTCTCCCGAGTACCGGGACGTACGGGCGACGGTGGTGCTGGGAGCCGGGGAGGAGGCGCTGGTCCGGCTCCGCTGTCCGTTCGAGCCGGAGCGCGTCGTGGTCGATCCGGACGTGAAGGTGATGCAGCTCGAGCGCAACGCGGCGGTATTGCGCTTTTGATGCGGCGCCTCTGATACGGCGCCTCTGAGGCCTACTCCGTAGAGCGGGGCAGGAGAACCTCGAAGACGGCGCCCGGGCGTTCCGACTCGACGAGCCTCGCGGTGCCGCCGTGGCTCTCGGCCACCCAGCGGACGAGCGAGAGCCCGAGGCCGCCCGCGGAAGAGCCGGCGTTACGCCCGCTCTGGGCCCGCCCACTCTGGACCCGCCCACTCTGGACCCGATAGAAGCGGTCGAACACGAAGGGCCGGTCCTGTTCCGGCACGCCGGGGCCTTCATCCGCGACCTCCAGCCTCACCCACGTGTCGCCCGTGTCCACGGACACGGTCACCCGCCTCCCTTCGGGGGTCAGCTTCAGCGCGTTGTCCAGCAGGTTCATCGTGAGGAGGCGGAGCAGATCGGAGTCGCCCCGTACGATGGCATCCGAAGCGAGCCGCTCCTCGATCGCGATGTGGCGCTCGTCCGCGAGCGGCCGGATCGTCTCGATGGCCCCGGCGACGACCCCCGAGAGATCCAGGGGCTCGCTCGTCGCCGGCTGCCGCTCGCCCTCGGCGCGGGCGAGGGTCAGGAGAGCCTCGACGATGCGCTGGATGCGCTGGATCTCCGACAGGTTGTCCCGCAACAGCTCCCGGTACTCCTCGCCGGAGCGCTCTTTGCGCAGAGCCACCTCCAGGCCGGTGCGAAGGATGCTGATGGGGGTCCGCAGCTCGTGGGAGGCGTCGGCGGTGAAACGCCGCATCGCCGCGACGCTCCCCTCCAGGCGGCCGAGCAGGCGGTTGAACTCGTCGGCGAGATGAGCGATCTCCGTCACGGCACCCGGGGCTTCGAGGCGCTGCTCCAGGCTCTCCGAATGGAGACCGCGGATCGAGGTCACCAGACGTTCCAGCGGCAGCAGGCTCTGGGCCGCCACCAGGCGGCCGCCAAAGGCCGCGAGCGGGACGAGCAGAAGGCCCGCGAGCAGGAAGGCGACCAGGATGTCGCGGTTGCGTCGGCCCAACTCCGACTGCGCGGCGATGGCTTCGACGACCGTCCCCGGCTCGTTCCAGACCTCGTGCGGCACCACCGCCATGGGTTTGCCGCCGCCGTTGGCCAGGATCTGGACGTGGCCCATGGCGGAGGCGGGCCGCGTCAGGAGGGGCAGATGGGGAGTTCCAGGGGTCTCGGCCAGAATCCTGCCGGACCGGGAGATTCGCACCCAGACCGGGATCGGGTAGGTTTCGAGCTCCTTCAGCTCCGGAAAGTCCAGCCGGTGAGTCGAGGCATAGTAGCTCGCCAGGGCCTCGGCCGACGAGTACATCATCACTTCCATCTGGCTGCGGTGGTTGCGGCTGTCGATGGCGAGCACGAGGCCGGCGGCGGCGGCGTAGAGCGTCAGGAAGAGGAGGCCCGACCACAGGGCGATGCGGTACTGGAGCGAGCGGGGCGCTCTCACGCATCCTCCTCCTGAACGGGCTGAACCGGCTGAACCGGCGCGCGAAGCCTGTAGCCGACCCCCTTGACCGTCTGGAGGAGCAGGGGGGCGCCTTCGCGCTCCAGCTTGCGCCGCAGGCGCCCGACGATGACGTCGATGACATTGCTGCGGGCGTCGTATCCCTCGTCCCAGACGTGCTCGGCGAGTGTGAAGCGGTCGAGCGCCGAGCCGGAGTGGAGCATCAGGTATTCGAGCAGCGCGAACTCCTTGAGTGTGAGGTCGAGGGTCTGGCCGCCGCGCCGGACGACGCGGTGGCTGCGGTCCATCTCCAGATCCCCGACGCGCAGCAGCTCGGCCGGCGGCGTGCCGCGGCGGCGCAGAAGGCTGCGCACCCTGGCGAGCAGCTCCTCGAACGCAAAAGGCTTGGTCAGGTAGTCGTCGGCGCCGGCTTCGAAGCCGAGGAGCTTGTCTTCCAGGCGGTCGCGGGCGGTCAGCACCAGCACCGGCGCGACGAAGCCGTCGGTCCTCCAGTGGGTCAGCAGGTCCGTGCCGAGGCCGTCGGGCAGCATCATGTCCAGGATCACCAGATCGTACTCGGTGTCCTCGATCCGCTCCTGGGCCTCCCGCACGGTGCCGGCCACGTCCACCGCATAGGCCTCTTCCTGCAGCCCCCGCCGCAGGTGGCGGGCCAACATGGGCTCATCTTCGACAAGCAGCAATCTCACCCTCCTATCTTATCGATCCGGAGGCGATTCAGAAGCTCGTCCTGGTGGTGACGAGCCACTGCATGCTCCGGATGGAGGGATCGCCGTCGAGAGGGAAGGCGAGATCGAGGTGGACGACGTTGCCGAGACCCGAGCGGCTCGACGACAGGCGCAGGCCGATTCCCACGTCGCGCAGCCAGCCGAGATCGCTCGCGCCGCCGCCCCACGTTCTTCCGGCGTCGAAGAACACCGCCCCGCCGACGTGGAACAGGTGGAGGGGATTGAGGCCGGTGAAGAGGCGCTGCTCGGCCGTGAAGAGCAGCCTGCCGTTCCCGTCCTGATAGCGCAACGGATAGCCGCGCAGGCCGCTGTCGCCCCCCAGGAGGAGCTGGCTGTCTGGATCGAGATTGCGGGCGGCATTCCCGGTCAGGGTGAGGAAGAGGAGATGCTCTCCCCAGTCCCGCCAGTAGTAGCGCGCCGTCCCTCCGGCCAGGAGGTTCTCGGCGCCGTTCCGGCCCCAGCGGCCGGTCAGGTCGGAGGAGAGGAGCAGCGTCTGGTCCGGTGACGGCTTCCAGCCCGTGGCGGCGGTGGCGTCGAAGACCGCGGCGGTCTCCGTCGAGCCGAAGGCGGAGGAGGCCAGGCCCAGGCGGCCGTGGAGATGCGTGCCGAGCTCGAGATCCTCGGTGCGATGAATCTGGTCGAGGTTGTGGGCCTTCAGGAAGCTGTCAGGAACCCGGTCCCAGGCGATCCAGGGATAGGAGAGCACGCGCTCCTCGGGCAGGCTGCCGGGCAGCGCATAGCCGTCGGCCAGCGAAAAGCGCTCGCGGTGCCAGGTGAAGCCGGTGCTCCAGCGGTCGGCGCGGCCGTCGACGAGGCCGCGCGACAGGCCGCCCCGAATCTCGAAGCGATCCTGCTGATGGCGGAAGGCCGCCGCGGCATGGCCGAGCTCGTAGAGGGTGTCGACCTGCTCGCCGGTCAGCGCGGTGAGATAGGCGGACCAGCGGGAGTCCAGCGAATAGAAGGGACGCCCGAGATCAAGCTCCCGCAGCCTGCCGTCGCTGTTGTCCGAGTACTGCAGGCCGAGCTTGACCCGGGAGCCGAGGACGGCCGGATCGTCATAGCGCAGGAGCGCCGACGTGCGGTCGACGTTCGAGGACTGCTGCAGCGTCAGGCTCTTGCCCGTGCCGAGCAGGTTCGTGTCCTGGAGCTGGAAGCCGGTCGAGCTCACGCCGCCGCTGCGGCCCACGTTTGCGCCCACGTTGAGCGTCCAGACATCCCGCGTCACCACCTCCAGGTCGACCCGGTTGCCGTCGTAGCGCACCGCCCGGATCTCGGCGTCATAGAGGTAGCGGTTCTTCCGCAGCAGGCGCTCGGACTCCTCCAGCAGCCGCCGCGAGAAGCGGTCGCCGCTGTGGATCAGGAGCTGGTCGCGGATGACCGATTCGCGGGTGTTGCGGTGGAGCTTGTTGGCGAGCAGGAAGAGGCGCCGGTCCTCCTCCGGGTCGTCCGGATCGAACACGTCGCCGACGGAGATCCGGATCTCGCCGATCACCGCGCCGCCGGTCTCCAGAGCCTCGTCCGGAGGGAGGTCGGCGGCAAGGCAGGGGAGGGGAAGCCCAAGCCAGAGCAGGGCGGCGAGGCAACGAAGACGGCTGGATCGGGTCGCGGAAGCCATGCGCCGTGTCCTCCTTCACTGCCGTGCCGGAAGGGTGCCGGCGGCGAGCTGCTCGGACGGTGGTTTCAGCAGATAGGCGCCGGTCCGGTATTCGGTGTCCGCGCCGGTGTAGTAGGCGATCGCGTCTTCCATGAGCTCGACGCCGGCCCGGTCCGGATGAGGAAGCGGGACGAAGCTGCCGTCCGGCCTGACGTCGAACAGCTCCTGGGAGCGGCGAAGGCCCAGGACCGCGATCCGCGATCCCTTCATCAGCGCGACGTTGTTGTTGTGCGTCATCAGCGCCCGCCCGTCGGCCGGGTCGATGCGCAGCGCGTCGTGGCCGAAGAACGGCGAGTCGTACTCCATGCCCAGGACGCCCAGGACCGTCGGCGGGATGTCCAGCGACGAGGTGAGAGTGTCGACCCTCGCGCCCGCTCGAATGACCTCCGGAATCCCCGGGGCGTAGAAGAGGATCGGCACCTCGTAGCTCGCGAGCGGGATCTCGGCGGCGCCGTAGACCCGGGCGCCGTGGTCGCCCATCAGGACGAAGAGGGTGTCCTTGAAGAAGGCGTGCTGCCGGGCCTGGCGCACGAAGCGGCTCAGCGCCCAGTCGGCATAGCGGACGGCGTTCTCCCGCCCCTTGAGCGATTTGTCCCACCGGACCTCACCCTCCGGGAACGTGTAGGGCCGGTGATTCGACACGGAGAGGATGAGCGAGTAGAACGGCTTCCCGCGGCCGTGCGCGGCGTCCATCTCGGTGAGAGCCTTGTCGAAGATGGCCTGGTCGGAGACCCCCCAGGCCGTGCGGAAGGCGTCCTCCGGGTAGTCCTTCTGTTCCACCACGCGGTCGATGCCGTTGGCCCGCAGGTAGGTGCCCATGCCGTCGAACAGCGCCCGGCCGCCGTACACGAACATCGTCTGATAGCCCCTGGCCCGCAGCAGGGCCGGGAGGGTGAACAGATCCCTGGACTGGGGCCGGCGCACGATCGAGATGCCCGGCAGGGGCGGCAGCGACGAGGTGGTCGCCTCCAGCGCCCGGATGGTGCGGTTGCCGGTGGAGTAGGCGCGGGTGAAGAGCAGCCCCTCCCGGGCGAGCGCGTCGAAGCCGGGGGTGAGGCTCACCGGCCGCGGATGCAGCGCGCCGACGAATTCGGAGCCGAAGCTCTCCTCCAGGACCACGACCACGTTGAGATGGCGGCGCGGGCCGAGCGGCTGGATGTGGCGCCGGGTCGAGCCCGCCACGAACGACGCCGGCACGGCGGCCGGCTCGGCGAGCAGGCCGTGCAGGCGGCGGAACACCTTGCCGCTGTCGCGGGTGGCGTAGAGGCCGGCATACGGTGCATCGCTCCCGAGCAGGGCGTTCCAGAAGGAGATGTAGCCGTTGCCGGCGATCTCGTTGAGGGCACGGTCCTCGGAGACGTGGGACAGCGACCGCGGGACCGCGGCGGTGAGGGTGCCGAGGAGGGCCGCAAAAAGAAGCGTGACGGCAGCCCGCCGGCCGACCGGCAGAGGGCGCCGCCACGCCGAGCGCAAAGGTCGGCGGAGCAGAAGAGAGATCGCCGCGGCGGCGGCGGTGAGCCCGCACAGAACCAGACCGGTCGGATAGCTCTCCCAGATGTTCTCCGCCACCTCGGTCGGATAGAGCAGATAGTCGACCGCGACGAAGTTGAGGCGGCCGTTGAATTCGAGGAAGAAGAAGACCTCGACGACCGCGACGAAGAGGACGCCGAACGCGGCGAGGCCTGCCAGGACTGGAACGGCGGCGCGCTGGGCGCGGCTGCGGAACCAGCGCTCGGGGACGACCGTCAGATAGAGGACGAGCGGAGCCGCCACCCAGAGGGCTGCGGTCGCGTCGAAGACCTCGCCGGCCGCGAGAGCGCCGAGGACCGCGGGGATTCCGTTTCGCGCGACGGCATGCTGGAGCCCGAGGAGGATCAGACGGACAAGGAAGGACACGGCCAGAAGCCCGCCGACGAGGCACGCCGCGAGCTGGTAGCGGCTCTCCGACCACGGCAATCGGCTCTTTCCAGGATCTCTCATGTCCCGGAGTCTGAGCGGCAGGCATGAACCCGAAATGAATGCGACGGACAGGGCGCGATCTCTCTCCGGGGCCAGCGCTCGCGGCTCGGGCCGGGGGATGACCAGCCCGGGGAAAGCCTCTTTCCCCCGAGTCGGCGTGATGCCGGAAGCTTCCGGGACGATGCCGCAAGCTTCCGGGACGAGGCCGGATGCTTGGGTCGTGACGCCGTACGCGTCCGTCCCGGGATGCCAGCGGCAAGTTTCAAGGGGTCGTCAGCTGTTCCCACCACCCCGCGCCCGGCCGAGCGCAGCGGCGATCTCGCGGGCGAGCTCGGCAGTCGCGATCTCCTGGACCGCGGCCTCATGGAAGAGGAGGACGGCGGCCATGGGCTCGCGGGAGACCTCCAGGCCTTGGAACACCTCCAGCATCTCCTCGGCCAGAGCGCGAACCTCGGCCGTCTGACCCTCCTGCAGGTGAGAGATCGCCAGATCCACGGCGGCGAGCGCGGCGTCGAAGGCATTGCCCTCGTCGAGGAAGGTCTGGCGGACCCGTGTGAGGAGCGTCCGGGCCAGCTCGTGCTCGTTGAGGCCGGCGGCAACCCGGCCGGTGACCCAGGTGAGGCGGATGCGATCCCTGGCGGTGCCGTGGGCGTCGGCCAGCATCTTGACGTCGGGCAGGAGGGCTGCGGCTTCCCGGGAGCGGCCGGCCTTGGAGAGGTTGTCCGCCAGATTGTGACGGACACAGAGAACCAGGCGCGGCTCTCTGGCGGGGTCGATCAGGCCGTTCGCCTTCTTCAGGGCTTGAATCGCGAGGTCGGTTTCGTTGTGCTCGATGTGGGCGCCGGCTTTCTTGATCAAGCTCCGGCCGGCGCGGTGTGAATCCTGGTGCTTGCCGTTGAGAAACAGCTCCACGGCGTCGTCGAGCAGCTGGAAGGCCTCGGGCCAACGGCGCTGCGCCAAGCGGAGGGAGGCCTTCAGGTCGAAGAGGATTGGCTTGTAATCGAGAGCATCCTGGCCTTCTCCAACTCCCGCTTCCCACCAGGAATCGGCCATCTGGAAGCTCCGCTCCGCATCGGGGAGAGCGCCTCGGACCCGATGGGCGTTCCCCAACGCGGCCCAGGCAAGGCTCCGGAGCGAGTAGACCCAGGATCTCCCGAAGACCTCGCCCTCGGCGATGCCGTCCGCAATGTGGACCGCGAGATCCGCGAGGTGCAGCGCGCCGGATGCCTGCTTCGGAGCCATCTGGCGGCTCCTGCGGATCAGCCCTTCGCAGAGGCCCCAGCTCAGGAATCGCCGATCGGCATGGAGGCGTCTGAAGCGGTCATCGGGTGCGATGGACAGGAGGAGCTTTGCGAGCGCAGGGGCCTCGGCGCGGGACCGGGCGAGGGCGGCGTCCGCGAGCGTGAAGACGGGAGGGAGGGCCTTGCTTCGATGAAGGTCGAGCAGCCAGCCACCCGCCTTGCGGCAGCCGGGGCAGACGGCGAGCAGGTGGAAGAGCTGCTCATTCTCCGTGGCCGTCCGGTCCTTGGCGAGCACCTGCACCAGGGCGGCGGCATCGAGATGCTTGGGGTCCATGTCGTCTCCGCTGAATCCCACGGAGAATATCGTGGGAGCGCGATGGAAGATACTCCTGATGGGAAAATCGGGGCCGGATGAGAACCCGGCCCCGAGCCCTGTCTAGCCGTCAGGATCGAGGATCGAGCCGTTGTCGCCGAAGAGCAGATCCAGAAGATTGCGGAGAGACAGGGTGACGAACGAGACGAGGGGACGCGGTGGGGAAGTGAGCACGGAGACCTCCTGGAGGCCGCACGGCTCCGGCCACCAAGGCCGGAGAGGGCGGGCCTCTCAAGAGGAAGTGTGCCTGGGAGGGCTCAACCCTGTCCCCTCTTCTGAGTAGAAACAGAACGGCGGCGGCCTTGGACACGGCGGCCGCCATCCCACAAATAGATTGTCAATGAACCTTCCAGGCGGGGCGGGCAGATGCCTCTCCGTCCTGGAGTCGTGCACTCTACTCGATCCTTCGCGCACGTCAAGACCCAAAATGTCCAGATTCTGGACGATTCAGCCGGCCCCCTGAGAAAACGTACAAGTTTTATACATTTTGCCTCTTGACTCTTTCGGATTTATGGATATCGTAGCGCCTCGTTGCAGCGGATTCGGCACGCTTTCTTCCGCGGCAGCCTCGTTTGCCGCTGCGGCAGCCTCGTTTGCGGCGCAGAAAACTGGTTTGCCGCTGCGGCAAACGGGAGTGCGGGCCGGGAGAACCTGTTTGCGGCTGCGGAGAACGGGTTTGCCGGCGCGGCAAACGGGAGTGCGGACCGGCAGCCTCGTTTGCCGCTGCGGCAAACAGGAGCGCAGCTGCGGCAAACAGGAAGGCGGCCCAGGAAAACAAGACTGCGGCGGCGGCAAACGAGAAGGCGCGGGCGGAAAACCAGCCGGAGAAGGCAGAAAACCGGCTCCGCCGCGTGGGATCTTTGAAAACTTGCAAGGATGGCGGCTGCCGAGTCCAAGGCCACCGCCATTCCAACCCGGGAGGTCCGCTTGCGGGGAGGGAGCGGAAACGGCCGGAGGTGTGCGCGGACTGGCGAACCGCGCGCGGCTCCGAAGACCAGGGGTGCCTCCGTGAGGATGCTTTTCCTCCCCACTTTTTTCCGGTCCGGGTGGCGGCTCAGGTGGGCGTGATTTCAGGTGCCAGGCGATTGTTTAGCAGCGTCGAGCCTCCGGCGCCACGCCCAGAAGAACAGGAAGACTGGCAAACCCTCT
>JANMTS010000118.1:0-40319 GCA_031390755.1 Holophagales bacterium | reverse complement strand
CGTCAGCGAGGAGGAATCCGCCCAGGTCGAGCGTCTTCGTTACCTCCTCTCCCATGGAGTCAAGGAGGGGCTCGTCGCTCACGCCCGGGACTGGCCGGGGGTCCACAGCGTGAGGGAGATTCTGGCAAACGAGCCGATCCGTGGCCTCTGGTTCGACCGAACCCAGGAGTACGCGGCCCGAAATCGAGGGGAGGAATTCAGCCGACTCACCTACTCCACTGAGGAAGCCTTCACCCTCACGCCCCTGCCCTGTTGGGCTCACCTGCCGCCGGAGAGCTACCGCGAGCGAGTGGCCGCCCTGGTCGAGGAGATCGAGACCAGCGCGGCGATCGAGCTCTCCGAATCTGGTCGCGAGCCGCTCGGAGTCATTGAAATCCTGCGCCAGCAGCCCCACACTCGGCCCAACTCAACCGCGAAGTCGCCAGCGCCGTTCTATCACGCAGCGACCAAGGCGGTTCGTCAGGCCTTCTGGGAGGCCTACGCCCTCTTCCTCGCTGCCTTCCAAGACGCTGGCGCCCGATGGAGAGATGGAGATCGAAAGGCGAGATTTCCGGTGGGCTCGTTCCCGCCCGGACCGCCGTTCGTGACCGCAGAGGCCGTCGGCCCTCCGTGACCAAGGCTGGTCAGACCGAAACCACAGCTGTACGGTGATCGATGCGCTCGAACGAGTGGAAGGGAGAGGTGCGGGTAGGCGTCGGGAAGAGCCACAGATCGACGCCTATTGTTCTCCAACATGGAGACGATTAACGGTCGACTTCATGCAGCACTGCTCAGGAAAGATCCTGCGAATCGAGCGATCGAGACCCATGAAGGTCGAACGAACTCCGCGAGGCCGACCGTCCGCTCGAATTCTTCGGAAGACGCTGGTACCTTTCCAGTACCTTTCCAGGGAGAGCCCAGGCTCACGGAGGCGGCCTGATCGGAGAGTAGGAGAAACCGATCGAGCCGCCTCGATGGCAGGAATCGCTGGACCACTACGACAAGATGATCTTCAGAACATCGCTGGCGGTCGTGATTCCCGCCTTCACCGCGCCGTCGAAGTATCCGGGCCATTCGTCCGAGGTCTCCGTGCCGGCCCAGAAGATTTGCTTGTTCACAGGTGTGCGCCAACCGCCGGCCTTGCCGGAAGTGGTCCAGACGTTCGGACCCTGGTGGGTGGTGAAGGCCCCGCAGCTCCAGTCCTGCTTGTTCCAATTGTAGTAGACCCAGTCCTTGACGTTCTTCTCCATGGCCTGGTCTCCGAAATAGTATATGAAGTCATCGAGCACCAGGCTTTTGACCTTAGTGTCGTCGATCTCGCAATTGCGGTTGGCGGCGATGAAGGAAGTCAGGATGCCTGGCCTGCCACCCGGGGGGGAGCTGTCGGCGATGAACTCACACGCTCTTGGATGTTGCCCATCAATGTTGCGTAAATTGCCGGCAGCACTGCCGCTGAGGCAATTCTCGCGCCAAAAGGCTGTCTCGTAAACGGCGTGCACCTTCGACATCGAGCCCATGGGCGAGCCCTTGCTAAAATCGGTGTAAGCGGTTGGCAGAGCAGGTGAAAATATGATCTTGCCGCGCAGCCGGGGCGGAATGGCAATGATCACTGCATCGGCCTTGACCGTCAAATATTGGCCTACTTTGACCGTGACACGGCCTTGACCGTACTCGATTTTAGAGACCGGCGCACCCAGCGCGATGCGGCAGTGGGGATACCTTTTGTCAGCATCCTTGATTAACTCATCCGCCAGACGCTTGGGGATCTGTCCTGCTCCGCCAAGCAGCAGCCATTTCTCGGGCGTCTCCGACTGCGGAGCGACCTTCTGCGTCCAGGCCATGTGCAGTAGAGAGACCTTATCCGGCTCGAAGCCACCGGCCCCGCCGACGTGAGACTGCAGGTAGGACAACCATCTCTTCATCGTTGCGTCACTTGTACGTCCGTTGACCCAGGACCCAAAAGTTTGCTGGTCATAGCCAGGGTTGCCGGGAGTTCCAGCGCCCGGAGTCAACCATGGAGAAGCCGGGTCTACTTTTTTAGAGATTTCAAGAAGATCGTTCCAGACTTTCCCATTGTCCTCGTTGTGAAGACAATCGAGAGGCTTGGGGTCCGGCTGCCTACAGGCCTCCACAACTGGGAAACCTGCGAATTGGCCCGGCGATGTCGGGGGGGTGCAGCCTTTCAGCAAGTGGGAGATGTCGCCGTCGAAGCCGTACTTCGTGCCGTCCCACGATAGAATGCTTCGGCCTTCCTCGTAGCTGTCAAAGTGCTCGATGCCTAACTCAGTCACCAGATCCTGCATGTGGTACTGCGTTGGGCCGACCCATTGTCCGCCAAAGTCGACATAGCCATGTGCGGTGGCCCCTTGGGTTTCCCTGCCGTACATTCGCCCGCCAATTCGTGGGCGGGCCTCCAGGACGAGCATCGTCACGTTCTTTTTAGCTTTTTTCAACTGCCGCGCTGCGATGAGACCGGACAAGCCCGCTCCCACAATGACCACATCGACGTCTTGAGTGCCCGTGAAACCCGGATTGTCGAATTTTTCGGGCTTGGCGGGATCGTACAGCCAAGGATAGGCCGATGTCTCCACCGAGTCGACGCAGGAGGAGGGGTCAGGGGGGCAGGTGGAGGCCGCACTGGCAAAGGGTCCCAGCGTCAGCCCGCCCACCCCCGCAACAAGGATTTTGCCGAACTGGCGGCGATCCAACCCACTCCGTTCTACGTCTTTGTCATCGCTGTCGTCTTTGGGATCTCTCATGACTGAAGTCCGCTCCTTCGGTTAGTGGAACGTGCCCGAGGCGTGCAATTTTGGATCGATGGGGAACTATGGCGTGCCGCCCGGACGGATGTCATGAAGTTCCTTCATGCCGGAAGGGGTGCAGCCTTCACCTACAGTCAGCTCTGCCCAGGGTGTACGTCGAGGGCGGGTGTCAGACAGAGTCAGGAGCACAGGGCAGGAACCGGTATCCCCGGCCCGGGACCGTGACGATGTACCGCGGCTGCTGTGAATGGTTCTGCAGCTTGAGGCGCAGGTTGCGGATATGCCGGTCGACGACGTTGCTCTCCGCCACGTAGTCGGCGCCCCAGAGATAGTTCAGAATCTCGTCGCGGGTCAGCAGGCGGCCCGCGTTGGCTGCCAGAAGGTAGAGCAGACTCTGCTCGAGGGACGTGAGGTGAAGCTCCGTGCCGCCCGCACGGACGCGGCGGTTCAGGATGTCGATTTCCAGGTCGCCAAGCCGGAGCAATGGACTGAAGACCGCGGCATCGCGATACGTGCGCCGCATGACCGCCACGACGCGCGCCACGAGCTCTTCCGGCGAGAACGGCACGGTCAGGATGTCGTCCACTCCCTGCTCAAAGGCCGTCAGCTTGGACTTGAGGTCAGCGCGTCGAGTAAGAGCGATGACGGGGAGGCGTCCGCCTTCCAGTGTCGCAGTGGCGAAACGCTTCAACATCTCGTTTCCCTCGATGTCCATGTCGAGTACGACGAGATGCGGGCTCCAGTCAGCAACCGCCGAAGCTGCTTCCTGGCCCGTTGACGCCACGCGAACGATGTAGTGGCCATGGTTGAGCGCCAGACTGACGACGTCGGCGAGGACGCGTTGGTCGATCACCAACAGCGCCCGAGTGGGACTGCGCAGACGCTGATCTCTCGACGGATCCTTCTCCGATTGGGACGAACGCAAGACACTCCTCCTCTCGAGAGAGTCCAACAGATCTTAGAGCCACGTCTACGCCTGCTGCTTAGAGCTTGGGAAGTTCCTACTCTACCACAGTGATCGCCTAGCCGAGCGGTTTCCTGCCGGTCCAAGGCTCCGCTCGGCCGTCTTGAGGTTCGGAATCTGCAGACAAGGCAGATAAGGTGAGATAAGGTGCCCTCGGAAGACGCTGGTACCTTTCCTGGCTGACCTGAACCACAGCTATACGTTGATCGATGCGCTCGAACGAGTGGAAGGGAGAGGTGTAGCCGAGCCTCGGGAAGAGCTGCCAATCGACGCCTATTTCTCTCCAACATGGAGACGATCAACGGTCGACTTCATGCAGCACTGCTCAGGAAAGACCCTGCGAATCGAGCGATCGACAGCGATGCCCTAGACGCTTCTCCAGAGGCGACAGGGGACGACGGCCGAATGCCATGGTGTCGTCATCGTATCTCACGGGGCGCCCGCCGCTTCATCCCGGTTGTTCTCATCCCGCCTCGATTCGTAAAGACCATCTTTACGAATCTCCCCGGCCTTGAATCCGGGATCTCGTTTGTATCGTGCGGCTTACGCCAGATCCTGCAAAATCCCGGTTTGGAGGTCTTGCCTTCCCGCGGGCAATCTGCTCTCCGCAAGACGGCTCCGTGCGCCGGCACCAAATCCGGTGCCCCGGCACCGAGCCCGGAGAATGAAATGCCGAACGGAAGATCGTATTCGGAGATCCTGGGGGATCTGCAGCGTCTGCTCACGGCGGTCACCGCCAACGCCGGCGACCTCCAGCACCTGGAGGGGAGCCGGACCAGCTTCGAGGGCCTGGTGTCTCAGGCCCGGGCGCTCTCCCAGGAGCAGGCGGCCTTGATGGCCAGCAAGCAGGAGAGAACCTACGCGCTCAAGATCGTGATGACGGAGGGGCAGCGACTCGCCACCGTGCTGCGTTACGCCGTCAGGCAGCACTACGGCATCTCGGCGGAGAAGCTCACCGAGTTCGGGATGCAGCCGTTCCGCGGCCGGCTCCGGAAGATCAAGGAGCCGGAGGCGCCGCCTCCCGTCGAGGTCACTTCCGTCGCTCCCGCCTCCGCCAAGCCCTCTCTCTGATCCCATCCGCCCGGGGCGTGCTCTGCACGCCCCGCCCCCGTTTTGCCCTGACCCTGCGAGCCGGGATCTTTACCTCGCCCCGAGGGAAGAGCACCTTGCGATCAAGCGGGCTTCTCCGGCTGTAGGTAGACCTCCCCGGCCTTCCAGCCAGGTTCCCGCGCCGCGAGGTGAGAGTCCGCGGTCGCCGGGTGCCGCCCCCTCGCCACGCGGGCGCCTTCTCCAGGGCCGATCGACGTTACCTCGTTGGGAGGGAGAGATCCCCGGCGATCGTGGACATCCCTCCACCGCGAGATAGCCTCGCCGAACGTCGAGGTGAGCCCGCTGGAGAACGAGGTGAGGTCGCTGGAGAACGAGGTGAGGTCGCTGGAGGTCGAGGCCGGCTCGCTGGAGATCCGGGATGGTTCCTTCACCGCAGCGCCAAGTCACCCGGCGGCCGGGGAAGATCGCCTCGCCCTGGGGCGCCGTCACCCGGATGCCCCGCGACGTCACCCGGCGACCGGTCGGGGCTCTTCGCCACGAGGCAGGCCGCCCCGGCGGCGAGGTGAGCTTCTCCAGAGTCCGGCGGGTTGACTCTCTCCCGAGGTAAGGTTGCTGGCAGCCCGATTTTCCCTCGACGACTCCGGCCCATGAGCCCCTGCCGTCCAGGAAAGAGCCGCGGTCACGGGGTGCCTTCCTCTCCATCCTGATCCGGAAGGGAGAGCTGCCCCGTGGGATCGTCCGCGGCCAGCGACAGCTGGCCCGTGTCGGCGTCGGCGAGCGACAGCTGTCCGGCCTCGGCGCGTTGAGCCGCCCACGAGCAATTCCTCGGAAGACGCTGGTACCTTTCCCTGTACCTTTCCCTGCTGCTCCGCAGTGGAGGGGACCTGGTTCGACCGCAGCCTGGAGTACAACGTCTTCCTCCGGGGGAAGGGGCTGGCGAAGGGCGAGTCGCAGAGCCGGGAGGTGGTGCCGTTGAGGAGCTCACGGTACCTGGCTGAGAAAAGTGGGCTACAATGTGGCTCAATGGCTGGAGGTTCAAGACATGTCTGCGAATGCGGTTGTGCGTGCCCGTATTGACGAGCACATCAAAGAAGAGGCTACCGTCGTGCTGGCGACGATGGGGCTGACGGTGTCGGACGCATTCCGCATCATGCTGACCCGCGTAGCCAGGGAGAAGGCGCTACCGTTCGAGCCGCTGATTCCCAACGATGCAACCATCGCGGCCATGAAGGAGGCTCGCCGCGGTGATCTGCCGTCCTTCAAGAGTGTGGACGCTTTGATGGCGGACTTGGATGCGGACGATTGAGCGCACCGGCCAGTTCAAGCGCGACTACAAGCGCGAGGCGAAAGGCCCAAACCGGGCAAACTTGGGAAGTGAGAGGCTCAAGGACAAGGTCAACACCCTGCTGCACCCTGCTGTTTAAACCCAACGCCCTGGCCCAAGCTGCAAGACCGGCTCAACCGACTCCTGTCGGGCTGGGCTGAGTACTTCAGCTTTGGCTTCACGGGCCGAGCCTACGATGCTGCCGGCTGGCACGTGCAGGCACGGTGTCGTAACCATGACCCCGCTCGGCGGTCGCCATCCTGGGGTAGACGTAGTTCTCCTGGAACACCAGCCGCCGGGCTCCCGGTGCATGGTCCTGGGCCGGAACGGCTGAAGCCGGGCCGGCTGGAGCCTGAAACCCACCTTAAGCCACGCTGATGTCGTGAACGGGGTGACCGCCGCGCGGCCGAAGGAGGGGCGCGGCGGGCGAGGCGCGCCCGCTCCCGCCCGCTCCCACCCGCCCGCTCCCGCCCGGGAATGCCGGCAGGACGACAGAATCGATGTTCGATGGGTTAACTTGCTGGTTCCAGGCAAGCCGCTGGCACCTCTTCCTCGGGCTGGAACCTCTTCAGGCCGAGGGAATATCCTTGATCACGAGTGGCTGAACGGGCGCAAAGAACCTATGAGGCTGTTTAGCTAATCCATTCAGTTATATAACCGATTGATAATGACCAGATCCTCATATATCCCTTTGTATTATCTAAGCCCTCTGTAGTAATCTCCCTTGCGCCAAGTGGGTGCTTCGAGTCTCAAGCGCTAGCATAGTGGCCCGAAACAAGCGTGCCGCCTACGTAACGGTTGAAAGACCTGAGTTTCACGAAGGAGTTACGTCTTATGCCTGAGTACCAAGAGTATAAGCTAGATGACTTCCTACCCACTTGGTTGCAGGGCTACCTTGAGAATTTGCCGACCCTCGAGCGTGAGCGATTCCTCGCTGAGTACGATGCTGGCATTCAAGATCTCCTGAAACAATTGGAGGAGGTACCCCTCAACAAAGTCCAGGATGGTACAGAGCGTGGAAACTATTCCGTTAAAATTCCGGGAACAAACATATTTATAAACCTTAAGTCGAGTTTGTGGACCTTGGCTAAATATGGAGGCCCACTACTGCTCGCAAGTTCGCTCGCCGGACCGTTGCTTGGACCGCTGGGCATCACATTTGCGACGCCAAAGATCCTATCGACTGTTGGTTCTGCGGTCGCGGCGCTCTATCAAGCGGTGACAGAGCTAAATGCGACTGAGATGGACACGTATCTCGCCGTTGCGGCAACCATCGAGCACAACAAGATCCAGAGATTTGATCCTGCCGGCGCAAGCTTGCCACAAATATTAGATAGTTTCGACCGGAATAAACATAGCCTGACACAACCAAGAGATCTAAAAGCTATGTTGAGTAGCCTAGTTGAGAAAAAGGTCTTGGCTCGCAACGTAGAAACAGGGACGGAGCGCTTTTATCTCGCATTCTAATGAGGTGGCCTGATGAGTTCGCAGATGCAACTTCAGCCGGAGCCCCAAAAATCGCAGCAGCAAAGCCAGTCGGAGCAGCTCGATGTATCCTGCGGCAAACGGACTCTTGCGACACATCTCACGCGATCTGGGAGCATTGCCCGCCCGAGTAGTGGCTTGCCCCTAGACGTTACAGCGGCCCGTAGCCCGCGGCGACTACTCGTTGCTGTTACTAATGATTCTGCCGGGAATAGGTTTTTGGACACTCTACGAGAGGAAGAGGCAGCATTCCGATTTCGCTTCGAAGGTACTCTAGGTGAGTTATTGGGGAGGCGGGGCGTTGAAAATGCAAGTCTTGCAGATGATCTCCGTGATAAGTTCGCATTTCTTGAAATTGAGCCTGGCGAAGAATTCTCGGTTATGGGCAGTATTTTTCGGCACGGATGCGCCACGAAGCTCCCAAATTCATCGTTTCCAGATGTGGATGTGGAGCCCGCGCAACGACTACGGTATACGCATGCCGGTCTGGGGCCAAATTATGACTTGCGGAGCGACGGCTCTATGCACGATCATTACCTGCGCATGCTCAATACGACCGACGCTAAGTCGGACGGATCGGGCGTTGTGATCGCTGTGATCGACTCGGGATTTGAGAGAGCCGGCGTACTCTCTGGCTTTCTCGACCTCATTGAACCGGCCAATACCACCGAAAAAGACAACTTCGGCCATGGGACAGCGATGGCATCGATCATCAAAGATTCTGCCCCTGGCGCCACCCTTTACGTTGTCCGTATGGCTAACCAAGAGCCCGATGTATCTGAGGCCATGCTTGGTATAAGCGCTGGCTCCTTTCATTATCAAGCAGATATCATCAATCTGAGCTTCGGCCTGCCAGAAGGCAAAGAGTGTTCACATTGCGGCACACCGGCGGCAGTTTCCAAAGTTTTCCAGCGACTCCTCGCCTCTATTTCAGACAAGGCAATGACGACAAGGGGGGCACCTATTCTAGTTGCCGCAACTGGAAATGATGGGCGTACAAGTGGATTCGATTTGCCTGCATACCTAAGCTTTACTCTTGCCGTTGGTTCAATCAACAAAGATCGCGAGCGCTCAAGATTCAGCAATTATGGAACATATCACAATCGATATATCATGATGCCTGGCGGAGAGGAGCATGATGGTGTCGTTACAGAGTGGATTGGCGAGGCTAGTCATAAGTGCTTCGGCACATCAGCCGCCGCGGCCTATGCATCCGGCGTTCTCGCGCTGTACATGTCAGATGCTGATTATCAAGCGCCAAGCCGACAAGCCTTCCTTGACAGCGTGCTCAATAATTGCCAGCGCTGTTATCACCATAACTTCGACGAGCACGGCAAGGGATATTTACTATACCAGCCTCGTCCATGATATGCCCTGCTTAGCCAACGACGACTCCGGTTGAAGCAGCGTCTTAGTTTAAATGGTAACCATGTGCCTTATTGTAAGAGTCAGACTGACAAGCCATCTTCAAGCATCCTAATCTTGGCGGTAACCTCGTCGGCATTCGACTGACCTACAAAGGTTCGAACTTCCTGGAGAAAGGCCCGCAGATCGGTAAAGTTTGATGATTTTGACCAGCGCCGAAACGGTTTCGCCGCGTCAATCTTGAGTTCCCGATCGATGAGCCTCGGGTTCGAACCGAGAATTTTCGAGCCATCCAAACATAGCCAGAGACTCGCTGCGGAACGAGACATACAGAATCCCGCCAACAAACATCGCAAATGCCGAACTGATCTCCTTCATACCTGTCGCAGAACAGTACAGATGATATTCTCCGCCGTATCCTTGTGACCCGAACGACGCAATCGTCCTCCAGCGTTCAGTCCATGACATACCCGGCTACCAGCCTAGAGGATTGACTTCAATCCCTTAATACACTGAGTTTTGGCCTGAGCCCAACTTGAATCGAAAAGGGTATTCTCTTCCTCTCGTCCTTAAAGTAGATGTCAGCAGTTCCAACTCGGAAGATCCCGATCCAATCCACTCGTAGCCTTGGTGTTTTCGATCCGTCGATCTTCACATTGCGCCGTATTGTTTCAGATTGCTTGATTGCATGGCTCTCCTGGTTTTCGATCCTCGCCTTAATCTCAGCGCTGAATGTACCAAAATCGAAGTTGCCAGAAAGTTCTGCTCCGAGGGACTGAGTAAATACCACTGAGCGCTCAAAGGACCGAGAGATCTCATACTCCTGTTCGACGCCTTCTGGAGTCTCTATAACTTCTGATGCAATTGCACGCTCGACAAGGGCCTCGCTAAGATTAACCCCAAGCAAGTCGGCGGCAGCACCACCCAAGGCTGTTTCCTTGCGCATCTTGAGGACATAGCGATTAAGGTCGACAGCAATGTCGACAGTAGCCCCAATCTCCTTATTGGCCGTAGCATTAATTTCAAATATTTTATTTTGAAGTGGTGTGTCAGGCATAAGGGTAGCTACTTGGATCATCGAACCCAGGAACTTAAGTTGTCTCAATAACGGGCTTCCAACAAACATGTCGATAAAACCATCAGAGTCTTTTTTCCTTATGACTGGAACGAGTCGGATGTGATTCTTACCCGGCCTCAAACCGACACTTCCCATTTCCTTGCTATACTCGGCGGAAACAAAGCCACGCGCAACTTTGTTGACCTCAATATTTAGACCTGCCTCGCCGACGTCGGAACCTAACTTGAAGGCTCTTAAAACTTTGGCAAGATTGGGTCCAATCGTAAGCCTAAGCTAAGCTTCAGCGGGTGGCACTCCAGCTAGTGCCCTTGCCGGAAAGAAAATGGCCGAGGCTGTCAGTGCAACAAACATAATATAGTGAACGAAAACCACTCTATGAGATCTTTTCATGTAACCCTCCTTCCGTGAACTCATATATACACAACTCTCTCATAACTATAGAGGTACAGCCGCCGGTTTAGCGGAGATCGACGGGCAGGAATGTTGAGTTCAGCTGGACCTCCCGAAGTCGCTGGCACGTCTTCCTCGTTCCGTCCGCTCGATTGGCGGGGTTATACCCTCATCTGTAGAGACCCCCAAATCTGAAGCCTGGAGGCGAACTACCGGGAGCAGCAGCAGCCGCCCAATCCACAATTCAAATTTGACCCAACCAGATGTTCGAACAGCTGGCGACTCAATGAGCAATATGGCGTGGGCTCTGAGGAGCGCTCGCAAGACCAAGAACTGCTGCCAGCGCGAGGTAGATTCATGGAGCCCGTGAATGAAGGGTGTACAGATGCCGCGAAGGTACGTGTCAAGCAACTGAAGCATTGGCCTAGTGACCATTCCATCTCGACGCGTATAGCTAACGAAGAGCTTCAAGAGATCGTCCTTGTAACGAAGAGTATCCAAGCTATTAGGTCAACTGCAACAAGAAGTGCGTAGAGCCACATAGAGTGGTTGATGGCTGCGTCAAGGACGCGGCGAAGTCTAGGCGCGTTAGATCGCTCTGGCGCGATTACACCTGTACCACCCACGGTTACGAGAGATAGAAACCCGCGTAATGATATTTGCTGGCGGATCGACTCCATCATTCCACGTAGCTTGACTTGGTAAAAGTACGCTGTCGCATCAAGAAACCAAAAACACACAGATATGACGAGAGCTGTCACGAATATTGAATGATCAAGCTGGTCTTTGGTGAACTTTGCCATTAATGTCAGCACTACAAACTCGGTTGTGACGCAGAACTTTTTTGTCTCGAAGCAAAAATTGCTAATCTGCGCGACTACGCCGTACAGTTGGTCGAGCAACTTCCAGTCGAGTTCGTCCTGGAGCGTCTTTGTATAGGGCTTCGGATCCATTCTGGCCTGAACTCCGCGGAGTCTAACTTGTTGGGTATAACGGCTGGCCCCTCAGCGCGCGCTGGTGAAAGACCGCAAGAGAACCTCGAAGTCGCCAGCGCTCGTAGGCCACGACCATTTGTGCGGCCTCAGGCGGGCCGCTGCAGGGGCAGGGTTCACCGACATTCGAAGCAGATCGATATGCCAATACCGTTCCCAGATCTTGCTCCTTTCCAAAATGCTACTCCTCTATGCTGCGCCATGCAAGGGCTCAGCCGGTTACTCCCGCCGCCTCATCGGAACCGACCGTAATTGCGGTCGGGCCCGTGGCCTTCCACTTGACTATCCACACCGAGACCGAATGAGCCGCAGGCATGGTTACGACGTTAACGGAAAACCCTTTTTCATCAGCGTCCAACACTTGGAGCGATCCCGAGGTCGCTTCAGTGTCCACAAACCCATAGAAGCCGATTGAAACGTTGGGCGGTATGGTGAACGGCTGCGGATAGCGGACTTGAATCGGAGTCTTGGTCTCGAACGCACCCAGGATCTGTGACTTGGAGATTTCCCCCTTGATCAGTATCGGCGTTACCGACTTCGAGCGCAGAGTGGACAGTAAGGCGAGCAATTGAGGCGCGCTCTCCAGGGCCCAGAACGCCGCATCCTTGGAAACCAAGGCTCCATGAGCAGCTTGATTACCCAAGACGATGAACTCCTTCAAACCGGTGGCCATTGTCTTTGGGATCACGTTCCGCAGTTTCAGCTCATCCAAAAGGGCGCCCACTCCGCGGCGGTCGATTGGAATCCGATTGGCCTCCGCAATCTCGACGAGTAACTTCTCTATTTCGATGCGAAGCCCGACAAGAGCAAGGTTCGGATCTTGCTCTGCCACCTTGGCGATAAACGAGACAGAGCCTTTCTCCTGCGCCGGCAACTCCTCGGGCATGGCCGCAACACCTGAAATCTTGTCCGTGGCCGCTTTCACATCCTGAAGCTCGATTTTCAGGCCTCCTGGTAGCTCCAAGGACTTCACCAGTGGTTGGAACCATGGGAGAAGACCTAGGGCGATTAAGCCGAGCGTGATAGCGTCGATGGTGATTTCGGGTGCGAATAGATGAAGCGCTCCGAAGACAGCGCATATCAGCGAGATGAGGATTTTCGTCTTTTTGAATTCCATGCTTAGCCCGCCGGTCTGACCTCGCAAGTGATAGTAGCTATTACTTCAAGTCCGCGTCTTGCTGTGCCTCGGAACTGATCCTGCCGGCGAACGTTTAAGGGTTTATCCGACATCCTCCCGCGTCACCCTCCCCGCTACCTCCGGCGCCACCGGGAGGTTGTCGGATAAACCCAGGTTGAACGAAACCGCGGTGGAGTCCGGGCCGCTTCCCTATGCAGATTCAATCAGCAGGAGAAGGTCGCGGGCAGACCGCCCGCTCTGCCTCAAACGCCTTGGGACGAGGTTTCCCCGCTTCATGGATGCTTCCCCAGCGGTTCAACATCGCCATTGGACCCTCCCGCAGCAGTTTCGTTTGCCTTGATGGTACCGCGGATTCGAGAAGGAGTACACCTCTCCCGCCCCCTCGAAGAGAGGCGCGGCGCGGCAACGGGACAAGGACGCCAGGCAAGAGACCTCATGGCGGTGACCGTCCTGCGTTCTGCGGGGCCAATTCCCCGGCCCAGTGAAGATGACCTCGGCCGCAGCGCTCACAGAGGGTTGGATGATCCCGCGGCGGACCTGCGGCGGCGGCGGCTCGGGCTGCCCCTAGTAGCCGAGGGAAAGGCGCTTTCCCCCGATCCGGCGTTGACTCGGATGCTTCCGTCGTCAGCACGGACGCGTCCGCGTTCAGCACGGATGCGTACGGGTTCACGACGGATGCTTCCGGCGGCCGACTTACCGGTTCATGTTCAGGATGGACGCGTCCGCGTTCAGGACGGACGCGTACGAGTTCGCGACGGATGCTTCCGGCGGCCGACTTACCGCTACGGCGGCAGGACGGACGCGTTCATGTTCAGCATGGACGCGTACATGTTCACGCCGAATGCTTCCGGCAGCCGACTTACCGGTCCGTGTTCAACACGGAAGCTTCCGCCGTCAGGACGGATGCGTCCATGTTCACGACGGATGCTTCCGGCGGCTGACTTACCGGTCCGTGCTCAACACGGACGCGTCCGTCGTCAGCACGGACGCGTTCCTGTTCACGCGGAAGCGTCCGTCGTCAGCACGGACGCGTTCCTGTTCACGACGGAAGCGTACGGCGCCGTGCCGGAGAGACGGAGGGGCTAGTCCTCGGCGAGCTCGCTGAGGGTGACGTAGTAGCCGTCGGGATCCCGAAGAGAGAGCTCTCGGGTCCGGGTGTTCGGGTTCAGGTGGGGCTCCTCTTCCAGACGGCCGAGGGCGCGCGCCCGAGGCAACGCCAGGTCGAAGTCGTCGACGCGGAAGAACAGGAGGAGGCCGTTGCCGGGCTGGGCAGGTTCGGGGCTGGTCAGGGTGGGATGCTCGTGGGCGCCCCAGGCATGGAGGCAGAGCAGCACCGTTCCGTCCGAGTCGAGGATCTGCCCGAAGTGGTCGTGGGCGGGAGCCGACTCCGGCAGTCCGAGCAGCGACTGGTACCACTTGAAGCTGCCGGGGACGTCGGCCACCCCGAGGATCGTCCAGAGGCGTTTCATTCCAGCGGGGTTCAACCCCGGCGCGCCGCCTCGATCTTGGCAACGTCGATCTTCTTCATCGTCATCATGGCGTCGAACGCGCGCTTGGCGACGGCGGGATCGGGATCGGTGAAGGCCTGGGTCAGGACGATCGGCGTGATCTGCCAGGACAGTCCCCACTTGTCCTTGCACCAGCCGCACTCGCTCTCCTGGCCGCCGTTGCCGACGATCGCGTTCCAGTAGCGGTCGGTCTCTTCCTGGTCCTCGGTGGCGACCTGGAAGGAGAAGGCTTCGGTGTGCTTGAAGGCCCGTCCGCCGTTGAGGCCGAGGCAGGGAATCCCCAGGACGGTAAAGTCGACCGTCAGCACATCCCCTTGCTTCCCCGAAGGAAAGTCTCCCGGCGCGCGATGCACGGCGCTGACGGAGGAGTTGGGAAAGGTCTCGGCGTAGAACTTCGCCGCGTCCTCGGCGTCGCCGTTGTACCAGAGGCAGATCGTGTTCTTTGCGGGCTTTGCCATGGGATGTCTCCCTTCGTGATGAACTTCGGTGACGAGCCGGGTGGGGAGCGGACGGGGCGGAGGCCGGGAGATCCCGGTCTCCGCCCATCTTCGTTCTTAGAGGTAGGACTCGAGCTCGGTCCAGGAGTCCTGCTCCAGGACCTTCTTGATGTCGATCATGAAGCGGTCGGCGTCGGCTCCGTCCACCAGGCGGTGGTCGTAGGAGATGCCGAAGTAGGACATGGTCTTGATGACGAGGGAGTCGTTGCCGTCCTCGTCCTCGACCACGATCGGGCGCTTCTCGATGGTGCCGATGCCCAGGATGGCCACCTGCGGCTGGTTGATGACCGGGGTGCCGAAGAGGCTGCCGAAGACGCCGGGGTTGGTCACGGTGAACGTGCCTCCCTGGGTCTCCTCGGGCTTCAGCTTCTTGTTGCGGGCGCGGTCGGCGAGGTCGTTGGCGGTCTTCGCGAGGCCGACGAGGCTCAGCTGGTCGGCGTTGCGGATGACCGGCACGATCAGGCCGCGGCCCGGGAGGTCGACGGCAATGCCGATGTTGATGTCCTTCTTGTAGACGATGTTCGTGCCGTCGATGGCGGCGTTCACCGACTTGTGGGCCTTGAGCGCGGTGGCCACGGCCTTGAAGATGAAGGGCATGTAGGTGAGCTTCGTGCCTTCCTTCTTGAAGAAACCGTCCTTGGCGCGCATCCGGGCGCGGGCGACCTTCGAGAAGTCGAAGTGGAAGACCGTGGTCACGTGGGCCGAGGTGGCCTTGGAGTAGATCATGTGCGCCGCGGTGATCTGGCGCATCTTCGACATCGGCTCGATCTCGACGTTCTCGTTCGGGCCGTAGGCCGCGACGTGGAAGCCGGCCGGAGCCGGACGCTGGCCCGCGGGCGGGACCGGAGCGGCAGCAGCGGGAGCAGCAGCAGGAACGGCGACCGGGGCCGGAGCGGCGGCAGGCGCAGCAGCCGGAGCCGCGGCGGCGGGCGCCGGGGCCGACTTGCGCTGGTCGAGGTAGCCCTGGATGTCGTCCTTGGTGACGCGGCCCTGGGCGCCGGTGCCCTGGATCTCTTCCAGGTTCACGCCTTCCTTGGCGGCGATGTTGCGCACGAGCGGGCTGGAGAACTTCTTCAGCCGCTCGGCTTCGTCAGCCGGGGTGGCCGGAGCGCCTTCCGACGGCTCGGCGGCCGGAGCCGCTTCCGCCTTCGGCGTAACCGGCTCGGCGGCGGGCTGAGGCTCGGCAGCCTGAGGAGCGGCAGCCGGCTCGGGCGCCGGAGCGGCGGCGGGCGCAGGGGCGGTCTCGGCCGGGGCGGCAGCAGGAGCCGCAGCACCGGCGGCTTCGCCGGCCTCGCCGATCACGGCGACGACCTGGTTGACCGGGACGGTCTCGCCCTCCTTGTTGCGGATCTCCAGCAGCGTGCCCGAGGCCGGGCTGGGGATCTCGGCGTCCACCTTGTCCGTCGAGATCTCGAAGAGCGGCTTGTCCCGCTCGATCTTGTCGCCGACCTTCACCAGCCAGCGGGTGATGGTTCCTTCGGCGATCGACTCGCCCATCTGGGGCATCACGACATCCGTAGCCATAAATCCTCTCCGTCTCCGGTTCGAAGTCTCAGTAGCTGGCCAGCTCCCGCACCTTCGCGACGAGCTTGTCCACATTGGGCAGATAGGCGTCCTCAAGCGTCGGGCTGTACGGGATCGGCGTGTCCGGGCAGCAGAGCCGGACCACCGGCGAGTCGAGCCAGGCGAACGCTTTTTCCGCGATCCGGGCCGACACATCCCCCGCCACCGAGCCCGTGATCTGTTCCTCGGTCAGGACGATCGCGCGGCCGGTCTTGCGGACCGTGGCGAGGACCGCCTCTTCGTCGAGGGGCTTGATGGTGCGCAGGTCAAGAACTTCAAGATCGATGCCATCCGCTTCGAGGCGGCCGGCGGCCTCCAGCGCGACGTGAAGCATAGCACCGTAGGTGACGACGGACAGGTCGCGGCCCACCCTCGCGAGGTTGGCCTTGCCGATCGGCACAAGTCCGTCACCCTCGGGCATCTCCTGCTTGAGCTGGGGGCGGCGGTAGAGGAACTTGTGCTCGAAGAAGAGCACGGGGTTCAGATCCCGGATCGCCGACTTGAGCAGCCCGCGGGCGTCCGCCGCCGTGCCGGGCACCACGATCTTCAGGCCCGGGCCGTGCTGGAAGACGGACTCCGGGTTCTGGCTGTGGAAGTTCGAGCCCCGCACGCCGCCGCCGGACGGGCCGCGCACCACCAGCGGCACGCTCTGGCCCCAGCGGTAGTGGTTGGGGCCGGCGAAGTTGAAGAGCTGGTTCCAGGCGCAGGCGATGAAGTCGATGAACTGCATCTCGACGACCGGCCGCAGGCCCATCATGGCGGCGCCGATGGCGGTGCCGACCATGGCGGACTCGCTGATCGGCGAGTCGATGATGCGCTTCGGGCCGAAGCGGTCGAGCATCCCGGCCGTGGCCCGGAAGGCGCCGCCGTAGGTGCCGATGTCCTGGCCGATCATGAAGACGCGCTCGTCGCTCTCCATCTCTTCCCAGAGCGCCTGGCGGATGGCTTCGATGTAGGTGATGGGCGCCATCAGACGGATTCCTCCACGGCGTAGACTCCCTCGAAAGCGCGCTCGGGCGGCGGGAACGGCGACGCCAGCGCGGCGTCGACCTCGCGGTTCAGCTCTTCGTCGATCTGCGCGGTGATCGCGTCGAGATCCTCCTGCGTGGCGAGGCCCTCGGCGAGGAGATGGCGCTCGAAGCGGTCGATCGGATCTTTCTCTTTCCACTCCTCGAACAGCTCTTTCGGCACGTAGCCGGCGTCGTCGTGCTCGGCGTGGCCCTTCATGCGGAAGGTCCGCGCCTCGATGAGCGTCGGTCCGCCGCCGTTCCTCCCCCGCTCCACCGCCTTCCGGGTGGCCTCGTAGACGGCCAGCACGTCGTTGCCGTCCACCGATTCGCCCGCGATGCCGTAGGCCGAGGCGCGGACGACGAGGCTCTTGATCTTCATCTGCTTGGAGATCGGCGTCGAGTAGGCGTAGCCGTTGTTTTCGACGATCAGGATGAGGGGGACGTCGAGCACGGCCGCGAAGTTGAGCCCTTCGTGGAAGTCGCCCGTGGAGGTTCCGCCGTCCCCGATGTAGGTCATGGCCACGAGGCTCTTGCCCTGCATGCGGCCGGCCAGCGCGACGCCGGCCATGACCGGGATGAGCGAGCCGAGCATGGAGATGGGCGCGACGAGGCCGCGGGAGAGATCGCCGAAGTGGGTGTTGACGTCCTTGCCGCCGGTGGGGCCGTCGGCGCGGGCCATGTACTGCATCATGATCTCGCGCGGCTTGACCCCGCGGACGAAATAGGTGCCGAGGTTGCGGATGAGCGGCCCGACGACATCGTCCGGGCCGAGCGCGTAGGCGCTGCCCACGGACACGGCCTCCTGGCCGCGGCTGGAGTAGAGGCCTCCGACCACCTTGTTCTGGCGGTAGAGGTTGCTCAGCCGGTCCTCGGTCATCCGGTTCAGCTTCAGGTATCCGTAGAGCTCGCGTTGCCGCTCTCCGGAGAGGTCCGTCTTCGCCAGGCGGTCGGTCTTCTCTACCGCCGGGTGCAGGGGGCCCCAGGACTTGTTCATCTTTGACATGGTGCTCCTCGTCAGGCGCCGGAGGCGCGGCGGTCCGCGACCCCCGCGTCCCCCCCGCCCCCCGACACTGCGGGCCTCAGGTTCAGAAGTGAATCGCCTTGCCGTGGGCGGCGTGGGCCGCCTCCATGATCGCTTCCGACAGGGTCGGGTGGGCGTGCATGGTCCGGCCCAGCTCTTCGTCGGTGCCTTCCATCTGGAGCGTGACGCAGGCTTCGCCGATCAGCTCCGTGGCATGGGCGCCGACGATGTGGACGCCGAGAACCTCGTCGTACTTCGTGTCGCGGACGACCTTCACGAAGCCGGCGCTCTTGCCGATGATCTTCGCCTTGCCGAGCGCGGTGAAGGGGAACTTGCCGACCTGGACATCGTAGCCGCGCTCCCTGGCCTTGGCCTCGGTGAGGCCGACGCTCGCCACCTCGGGCTCGCAGTAGGTGCAGGAGGGGACGCGGTCGTAGTTGATCCCCTTGGGGTTGAGACCGGCCATGTGCTCGACGGCGAGGATGCCCTCGGACGACGCGACGTGCGCCAGCCACGGGGTGTTGACCACGTCGCCGATGGCGTAGATGTGCGGCACGGCGGTCTGCATCATGGGGTTGATCTTGATGTAGCCGCGCTCCAGCTCGACGCCCAGGGCTTCGAGGCCGAGGTTCTCGGTCAGCGGCTTGCGGCCGACGGCGACGAGGAGCATCTCGGCTTCGAGGACATCGGCCTTGCCGTCCTTCTCCAGGCTGAGCTTCACGCCGCTGTCGGTCTTCTCGAAGCCGGCCATGCGGGTGCCGGTCAAGGACTTGATGCCGCGGCGGCGCAGCGCCTTCTCGAGCTCGGCGGAGGCTTCCTCGTCCTCGATGGGGAGGATGCGCGGCAGCATCTCGATGAGCGTGACCTTGGAGCCGAACGAGGTGAAGATGGAGGCGAACTCGGTGCCCACGGCGCCGGCGCCGAGGACGGCGAGGGTGGCGGGGACGCGGCCCAGCTCCAGGATGTGGTCGGAGTTGAGGACCTTCTCGCCGTCGGCCGGGGCGACGGGGATGTCGCGCGGCACGGAGCCGGTGGCGATCAGGATGTTCTTGGCGCCGTAGGTGGCTTTTCCGTCAGTACCGCCCGGGGTTTCAACCTCGACATCGTGGGCGCCGGTGACGCGGCCGAAGCCGTGGAGCCAGGTGACCTTGTTCTTCTTGAAGAGCATCTCGATGCCGCGGGCGTTGCCGTCCACGACCTTGCGCTTGCGGTCCTGGGCGCGGCCGACGTCGAGCTTGGGCTCGGAGACGTCGATGCCGAGGCCCGCGGCCTCGCGGATCTCGTCGAGCACCGAGGCGGTGTGGAGCAGCGCCTTGGTGGGGATGCAGCCGCGGTGCAGGCAGGTGCCGCCGAGCTTGGCGTCCTTCTCCACGCACGCGACCTTCATGCCGAGCTGCCCGGCGCGGATGGCGGCGACGTAGCCGCCGGGACCGCTGCCGATGATGATCAGGTCGAACTCTTCTCGCGCCATCCGATTCCCCGATTCTTGGTTGGCTGTTTCTATGCGGTGGACACCGGCACGGCCTTGTACCGTCCCGGCTTCTCTTCCACGAGGCGCGCGAACGGGACCGCGGGATCGTGCTCGAAGACGCAGAGCCAGTTTCCCGCCGCCGCCCGCGGCAGCCAGATTTTCTTGTTTTCCAGCGTCGTCAACGGATAGAGGTCGTAGCTCATGATCCAGGGGTAGGCGACGTGCGCCGCCATGGGGACGAGGTCGGCCCAGTAGACCGCCTCCTGCCCCGCTCCCCCATCGAGCAGAACAAGGCACATGTCCGAATTGTGCCCGGGAGCGCGCACGGCCTTGACTCCGGGCATCGGGTCGGCCTCGTCATCGAACAGCTCGACCACGCCGGCCTCGAAGAGCGGCTCCCAGTTGCGCGGATCGTAGCTCGCGCGGTCGCGCTCGTTGGGGTGGCGGGCGTGCTCGACCTCGCCGCGCTGCAGCCAGTAGCGGGCGTTGGGGAAGGTCGGCACGAGCCGGCCGTTCTGCTCACGAGTATTCCCGCGAGTATTCCAGCCGCAGTGGTCGAAGTGCAGGTGGGTCAGAAGGACGTGGGTGACGTCGCCGACCTCGTAGCCGGCCTGGCGGATCGACTCGGGGAGGCGGGTCGCGCCCACCTCCATGCCGTAGTTGGCCTGGAACTTCGCGTCGTGCTTGTCGCCGATGCCGGTGTCGATGAGCAGGAGGTCCGAGCCGCGGCGCACGAGCAGGCAGTTGGTGGCCATGCCGATGCGGTTGCTGTCGTCCGGCGGGCAGGCCCGCTCCCAGAGGGTGCGCGGGACCACGCCGAACATGGCCCCGCCGTCCAGCCGGAAGCCGCCGTCGCTCACCAGCGACAGTTGAAGTTCACCCAGGTCCATCACGGAGGCAGAGTCTATCCGAAGCGGGTCGCCTAGTGCTCGTGCCCGGGCTCGTGATCTGCGCCCTCGGAGTGGGAGCCGGCGGCCATGCTCGCCTCCAGGCCGGCGTCGTCGACCATTTTCTGGTATTCGGCGGGCGTCATCTTGGGCATCTGCTGCACGAAGGCGAGGATGGCCCAGATCTCCTGGTCGGTGTGGGTGGGGCCGAAGGCGGGCATGCCGGTCATCTTGATGCCGTTCTTGACGATCCAGAACCACTCCGCCGCCTCGTCGGGCTCGGCCTTCGAGGCGAGCTCGGGCGGGGCCGGGTTCAGGCCCTGGCCGATCGGCGACATCTTGATGCCGGGGGCGCCGTGGCAGGTGGCGCACATCTCGTAGTAGTGGATCAGCCCTTCGCGGATCATGGCCGGGTCGTCGAGCGGCGGCACCTGGATTCCCTCGGAGCGGCGCTCGACGGACTCGTGCAGGGTGCGCCGCATCAGCGAGGTGACGAAGCCGTTGTCCGGCGAGGTGGCGGCCACGTCGTACGTCCCGGAATGAACGAAGAAGGCGCCTGCAAGGGTCAGCACCACCAGGACGGCCACGATGGTCAGAACGATTTTCATGGACGGGCTCTCCTCTCAGTGTCCGGATCATGACACAGCGAAGGCCCGGAGCGGGAGGCGAGCAGGAACGGGGGGAGCCGATCCGGGCCGGTCCCCCCTCCCCATCCTCAAGGCAGGATGTCGATGCCGTCGACGTTGTCCACGCCGCGCAGGCCCAGTGTGTTCGCCAGGACGAACGGGCAGAAGGCGCCGGTGAGGTCGCTCACGAAGAGGGTGGCCGCCGACGCGGCACCCAGCGACGGCGAGCCCGGAGTCAGAGAGAACAGGACGAGGTCGACGCCGGCCGTGGACACGCCGACCGCGCCGCGCTCCCAGACGACGAGCCCGTCGATGTCGTCGCCGGGGACCAGGCCGAGCTGGGCCGGGACCGCCCACGGGCCGAAGGCTCCGCCGGCCGGCGCATAGTAGATGTCGGCCGGAGAGCCCGCGCCGAGGCTGGGGCTGCCCGCGTCGAGACTGAAGTAGACGTCCGCGTCATGGATCTGGTCCACGACCATGAAATCGAGGTCGTCCAGCTCCAGGCCGTCGAGGTTGTCCTGGTTGCCGACCAGGGGGCCGGCGCCCGGAGCGGCGGTGAAGATGAAGTCGTAGAGATCCTGGTTCCGGAAGAGCGCGGGCGCGAACCCGGGGATGCCCGCAGCGGCGCAGGCTCCCATGGCCGCGAGCGGGCTGACGGTGGTGGCGTTGTTGGTGCGCCAGACATCGGACGCCGCCTGGTTGAGGGCGGCCTCGCCCCGGTAGGGGGTTCCGAGCAGGCCCAGGGAGGCGCGGTCGCCGCTGAAGTAGATGTGGTAGGGGATGTTCTTGCCGGTGACGGTGTTGGCGGAGACGGCGTCGATGTTGTCGCCGCCCAGCAGGCCGAGCGAGGCGTCCATGACTTCGGTCACCGGGCCGACGCCCGCGACGTCGCAGCCGCCCAGCGGCGGCATCACGAAGCGGTAGAGGTTGCCCGGGTTGACGAGGAACGGACAGGCGCCGCCCACGGAAGGCGATGTCCGGTCGAGCGAGACGCCCGCATGCGCGGGGATGGAGAGGCCGGCGAGCGCCACGGCGCTCAGGGTGAGGAGTCGAAGGTTTCTGGTCATGGCGAATCCCTTTCTTGAGGTCTTGATCGGTTCCCGATCGGTGCGGGCCGCGGGTCCGTCCCGCCGCCCGGCTGGAACACCATCGAGAATGGCCGCCGCGCCCTTTCGAGGGGTCTCGAAACGGTCAAGAAAGGGTCAAAGTACGGTCATGCCGGGGAGAGGAAGGGCTTCGGGAGGCTCCGGACAGGCGGACGGCAGGGCAACGGAGCCTTCCGGCAGTTGCAGCCGTCGACGGAGTTGCGTACGCTATCCCCATGACCGTCGAGCTTCCGCGTACCGTCGAGGAAGAACTCAAGGCCCTCGCCAGGCGCCAGGGACGAGATGTGCTCCGCCTCGTCGAGGATGCGGTCCTCAGCTACCTCGAGGCTGCGGCGATCACCGACCTGGACCCTGCTGAGGTCGCTGAGACTCAGCAGCAGTTGGTCGGCGAGCTCCGCGGGGTTTCTGCGTGGAAGGGCGGCCGTGCTTGAGGCGGGCGGAAATCTGGTGGGCTGAATTGCCCTCTCCCGCGGGGAGCAGGCCTGTCGTGGTCCTCACCGCGATGCGGTTCTGCATTCTCGGGAAATTCACCTTGCCACGGGGGAAGATCCCCTCGCGACAAAGTAAGGTTACCCGGCAGCAGGCAGGCTTCCCCAGCGGTCCGGCAAAGTGCCGCGCCGCGAGGTGAGATCACCCGGGCGCCGGGTGCCGTCACCTCGCCACCAGGTTGGCCATCCTGCGGCTGGGCAACGTTACCGCGTTGCGAGGCAAGCTCCCCCGTGGTGCGCTACGTCACCCCGCCATGAGGCAAGCTCGCTTCCGATCAGGGAAGCTCCCCTCGCCGCAGCGCCAGGTCACCCAGGGGCTGGGGGAGATTCCCTCGCCTCCAGCAAAGTCACCTGGCGTTGCGGAAAGATACCTGGCGAGAAGGTCGGCTTCCCTCGCCGCGAGGTGGGTTTCCTCAGCGGCGAGGTGGGTTGCCCCGGCGACCGTTGGGCCGCCTCGCCATGAGGTAAGGCTACCTGGAGGCCAGGTAACGTCACCGCAGTGGTCCGCGCGGAGCCCACGGGGTGTTCCGCACGGACAACAAAGGCCGGAGGAGGGAGGGACAGCAAACCGCGAGTGCCGACGCATAGGGGGACTAACTAACCCCTGGCTCCTAAGGACCGCTCTTTGTGACGCACTACACTACCGATTGTGGATCGGCGGCTGGTTGGGGTCTTCCTCGCCGCCTTCGCCGATATTCTCGCCCAGCTCCTTGGCGCGGGCTTTGATCGCCGCCTCCAGCTCGGACTGGTTCTCCTGGGCCAGCTCGGCGCCGATCTTCGCGCCCTCTTCCATGAGCATGGGCATCTGCTGGAGCGACTTCTGCCCCGTGGGCGTCTTGTAGAAGACGATCAGCTCGCGGATCTCCGCCTCTGTGAACGCCTTCATGTAGAGGTCGATCATGCGGGGGCCCATCCGCTCCCAGCTCAGCGTCTTCTGGGCCCACCGCGTCAGCACGTCGCGATAGGGCTCCATCTGGCTGTTCTGGTCCAGCATCACGTTGAGCATCGCGTTGGCGCCGGCCATGGTGTTCTTCTCGATGCCCATCACCTGGATCAGGTCAAGCGTCGCCTGCTTGTGGCTGGAGACCGGCTTCGGCTCCTGGCTCCACGCCGCCAGAGGAAGGAAACAGATCATCGCAACGCCGAGGATCGCGGCTCGTCTCATGGGGATTCCTTTCACGATTGAATCGGGTCGGACGTCAACTTCCTTGCAGGCTCTTCGCGAGCGCCTTGACAGCAGGGTTGCGGGGCTGAAGCTTTCGAAGCCTGGCAAGGAGAGGCTTGGCGTCGCTCTTGCGGCCGAGATCCAGCCCCAACACGAGGGTCTTGTTGTACAGGGCTGCAAAGTGGTCCGGATCCTGGTCAAGGACCCTGTCGAACTGTTCAAGGGCGAGATTGAGCTCGCCCAGCTCCCGGAGACAGGCTCCGAGGTCAGACCTGGCGTTCAAGTTGTCGGGGATGGACTCCAGATACTTCCCATACGCGTCCCTGGCGTCGCTCCACCGCTTCTCGTCATAGGCCTGGTTGGCGGTTTCAAGAAGTTGAGCAAGGCTCTGCTCAGCCTCCTCGGCACGGGCAACGACAGGAGCAAGAAGCAGCAACAGGCCAAGCCAGAGGGCAGGTTTCATCGAGGGCATCCTTTCCGGAGGCTCACAGGCATCTTGATGGGGATGTCGATCCCGGGGAGCTCATTTCTATTGTGCTCCAGATTGGCCTCAGAGGAAATCGAGGATTCCCGTGAACTGCTCCAGGGCGGAATCAGACCAGACGATCTGGTAGGACAATTTATCGCTGGTAGCGGCTCAGTAGGCCGGCCATCGCCTCTTCATGAGGGGTGATCCGGCCAGCCTCGACATCCGCGAGGCCGCGGTATATCTCTTTGAGGAGATCGATCTCATCGACCCGTTCGAGCAGACTCTCCATCCGAGCCCGCAGGTCTGCGGCGGTGACGTCTTCAAAGAGGTCGTGGGGCTCTCTCGCCATGGCTTTACTATACTCCGCCTACCGCCCGCAGCGGGTGTCGCTTAGCTCTCCCAGGACTCGCCGACTTGGTGCAGCGTAGCCTCGACGAGCTGGTCATCAATGTAATAGCCCATGCCGCGGATGGCGGCAATCAGGGGTCTTGCCACGGGAATGAGATCCCGGCGCCGGGCCTCGACAATAAGGCCCAGAGTGCCGGACAGCGGTAAGCCGAGAGCCTGAGCGCAACGCCTTCCGCGGAGATCGTCTAGCACGGCCCGGTAGCCGGGGTTGGCCAGGCAGAAGGACAACACCGACGACTCCCCCTCCCCGAGCTTCCAGCGCTGGACTTCTGGCGGAGTTGGTGGCGCCTCGACGATTTCGATACCGGGATGAGAGGCAACCGTTCGCGCCATCCAATCCTCATGGTCCTTCCCCTTCAACTCCTCCAGGACGGCTTGAGGAACCACGACTCGCTCCGCGAGCGCGGGAAGGAGATCAAGGCGGGAGATGCGACCGAGCAGGATGAGGGGAGAACAGTTTACGGCGAGGAGTCTAATCACTCCCCAGCTCCGCCATCAGATCCTCCACCGTCATCTGAATGACCGGCACCTTGCGCTTGGCAAGCTCGTCGAGGAACTCAGGGCGGCTCACGCCGGCCAATTCAGAGGCCCGCCCCTGGGACACCAGTCCCTCGGCGTACCACTCCACCGCAGCAGCGATCCGAAGATCCCGTGCAACCTCGGTAGGGCTCCTCCGGAGTGTCGCGAAAACGTCGTCGGGGACCATCACCTCAATCGTCATAGCCATGCCCTTTCAATTCCAGTCACGATCCTACACCCGAGCCGGGCGCCACCGCCTGCACCGCCCGCAGCATGGCCGCCTTCGAATCCCGTCCAAAGCGCCGCTGGTAGGCGCGGGTGGCCGGATAGCCGATCTGGGCGAGCCAGTGGCTCGGCTTCGAGAAGGCGAAGAGGTCGTACCAGACGCTGTCGTCGTTCCGGTTCCACTCCACGGTGAAGCGCTCCTCGCCTCTCTCCGCGTGGTCGCGGAGGGTTCCGTAGGCGAAGCCGTGGCGGTGGATCGCGCCATCGGCGAGATCGGCGATGTCGGCGCCGTCGAAGGTGTAGACGACGCGGGTCGCGTTCAGGGACCAGAAGCCGAGGGTCTCGGCGGCCACGGCCATGTTGGTGCCTTCCTGGAGAATCACGCCGGCCGGCGCCAGCCGGACCCAGCCGAGGTCGAACATGGCGCCGCGCTTCAAGGCCGCGACGGCCCGCCGGTAGGTCTCCTCCCCGGTCCCGAGTTGGATGCGGTTGTGATCGACCTTGTAGTAGGGCGGCGCGCCCTGACGGGTGCGCCCCACCTCGGGGTAGGAAAAGCGCGCGTTCTTCTGGGACTGGAGGAAGACCTCGATCTGGGCCTCGGTGGGCTCGCGCCGGAAGAACATGAGGGCCTACTTTCGCGGTCAGTCCCGAGGGGGGTTCCTGGAGGCGCCCAGCCGGTCCACCACCGCGCGCAGGTACTCCATCTCGTTGAGGGTGGAGCCGATCGCGAGCCGCGCCTCGCGCACGAGCAGAAGACTGCCGCCGAGGAGGGCGCTCGCGCCGGCCATGCCGGTGACCACCGGAATCCACCCGTAACTCCAGCCAAGCGCGGCCAGCGCGCCAACCGCGATGCTCGTCACCACCAGCAGGCCGATGGCCACATAGAGCGCGGTCAGGGCCGACCGGAGGAGAACCGCGCGGGCCGTGAGCTGCGGCAGCTGGTCCGCGATGAGCTGCGAGCGCATCTCCGCCCGGCCGGGCTGGTCGTAGAGCTCCTCCGCCTCCTTGGCCAGCACCCGCACCCGGTCCACCACCCGGGTCAGCCGGTTGGAGGTCGACAGCACGAGCGTCCCCGACGCCGAGATCAACACGGCCGGCGTGATCATGGCGCCCAGGACTTCGCTGGCGGAGAGGACGTCGGTCATGTCGTCCGGAGGGAGCGTGCATCGCCCCCGTCTCCTCAGGCGATCGTGATCTCGTCGGCCAGGTAGACGTCCAGGATCGCGTTCAGCAGCTCGACGCCTTCGTTCATCGGACGCTGGAAGGCCTTGCGGCCGGAGATCAGGCCGCAGCCGCCGGCGCGCTTGTTGATCACTGCGGTGCGCACGGCCTGGGCCATGTCGTCCATGCCCTTGGACTCGCCTCCCGAGTTGATCAGGCCGGCCCGGCCCATGTAGCAGTTCGCCACCTGCCAGCGGTTCAGGTCGATCGGATGATCCTCGACCAGCTCGCTGTAGACGCGCGGGTCCGTCTTGCCGTACTTCACGGCGTTGTAGCCGCCGTTGTTCGTGGCCTGCTTCTGCTTCACGATGTCGGCCTGGATGGTCACGGCGAGGTGGTTCGCCTGGCCGGTGAGGTCGGCGGAGGTGTGGTAGTCGACGCCGTCTTTCTTGAAGGCGTCGTTGCGGGTGTAGGCCCAGAGGATCGTGGCGAGCCCCATCTCGTGGGCGCGCGCGAAGGCCTCCGAGATCTCCACGATCTCCCGGTCCGAGTCCTCGCTGCCGAAGTAGATCGTCGCGCCCACCGCCGCCGCGCCCATCTCCCACGCCTGCTCCACCTGCGCGAACAGGATCTGGGCGTACTTGTTGGGGTAGCTCAGCAGCTCGTTGTGGTTGATCTTCACGATGAAGGGGATCTTGTGGGCATAGCGGCGGGACATGATGCCGAGCACGCCGAGCGTCGAGGCGACGCCGTTGCAGCCGCCCTCGACCGCGAGCTTCACGATGTTTTCCGGATCGAAGTACGCCGGGTTCGGCGCGAACGACGCGGCGGCGGAGTGCTCCACGCCCTGGTCGACGGGCAGGATCGACAGGTAGCCGGTCCCGGCCAGGCGGCCGGTGTTGTGGAGGCGGTGCAGGTTCACCAGCACCTGGGGCTTGCGGTCCGAGAGCGCCCACGAGCGGTCGAGGTGGTCCGGACCCGGCAGCAGGATCTGCTCCTTCGGGATGCCCTTGCAGGTGAAGGACAGAAGATTTTCCGCTTCGTCGCCGAGCAAGCCGGCGATCCGGTCCAAGGTGCTGCCAACGCGGTCGAGAGTCGCCATCGAGGAGAATCCTCCCAGAAGTATTTTTTCAGGGTCAGGGGGGGCGCCCGTGCGCCGAGCGGGCATTTTACCCCGGTTGCTTGCCGGAAGGCAGGACGGGCACGGGCAGGGCGTGATAGAGAGCCGTTCTCATGAGCACGCCCCAACGATTCCACCGGCTCCGCGCCGTCCTGGACCAGCGCCAGCCGGATCTGACGGTCATTCTGGAGGATGTCCAGATCCCGCGCAACTTCGCCGCCCTGCTGCGCACCTGCGACGCCGTGGGCGTGCTGGAGGCGCACGCGGTCTGGCGCGAGCGCGGCCAGCTCAAGATCTCCCGGCCGGCGTCGGGGGGGACCCGCAAGTGGGTGCCGGTGCGCAAGCACAAGGAGCTCGACGGCGCGGTCGACCACCTGCGCGGGCGCGGCCTGCGCATCGTCGCCGCCCATCTCGCCGACCGCGCCGTGGACTACCGCGAGGTCGACTACACGCGGCCGACCGCCATCCTTCTCGGCCAGGAGGAGACCGGCGTCACACCCCAGGCGCTCGCGATGGCGGACGACCTCGTGGTCATCCCCATGATGGGAATGGGCCTCTCGCTGAACGTCTCCGTGGCCGCGGCGCTGATCCTGTTCGAGGCGCGGCGCCAGCGCGAGGCGGCCGGGCTTTACGGCCAGTCGCGGCTCGACCCCGAGGTTCGCGCGGCGCTGCTGTTCGAGTGGACCTACCCGGTGCTCGCCCGCCTGTGCAGGAAGAAGAAGGTTCCCTATCCGCCACTCGGGCCGGACGGGGAGATCCTCGGCCCGTTGCCGCGATGAGCGTCAACGACGCAGATGCCTGCCGCGAGGCTCATCTCCCGGCGTCCGGCCTCTCGGCGCGCCGTTGCCAGACCACGCGGGAGATCTCCGCGATCACCGGGTCGGCGGCCTTCTCGTCCGGGAAGCCGGCGGTCAGGACCACCAGGATGTAGGGCTTCTCGCCGGGCGGGTAGACGATCGCCATGTCGTGGTGGATGCCGGTGATGTCGCCGGTCTTGTGCGCGACGGGCGTGCCGGCCGGGAGACCGGCGGGGATCTTCTCGTTGAATTCCTGGGCCTTCAGGATGTCGATCATCCTGTCCGAGCTGGCCTTGGTGAACTCCTTGCCGGCCGCGATGGCGTCGAGCGCGATCAGCAGGTCGTGCGCGGTGACGGTGTTGTTCATCCGCGCCTCGAAGGCCTTCTCGTCCTCCACGCCCCGGAGAATGCGGATGTCGTAGGCCTCGATCCGGCGCATGAGGTCCATCACCGTGCCCGGCCCGACCTTATCGATGAGGAGGTTTGTGGCGAGATTCGAGCTGCGCACGATCATCCGGCGGATGAGATCCTCCACCGGCCGGGTCTGCCCCGCGGCCTTGTAGAGGTCGGGGTCGCCGTCCTCTTTCGGGTCGAGGGTGAAGGTGGAGCCGTCCATGATGCTGTGGAACTCGTTGCGGACCGGGATCGGCTCGCAGAGGCGGAGATAGCCCTGGTCCACGGCGTCGAAGAGCGCCATCATGACCGGCACCTTCATGGTGCTCGCGGCGTGGAACCGCTCGCGGTCCTGGGCGCCGAAGGTGACGCCCGTGCCCAGGTTCTTGTAGGCCACGGCCACGAGACGCGTCTTGCCCTGGCGTGCGATCACGCGCTCGACCTCCCCCGGGAGTGAGCCGGAGGCGTGGGGCATGGACATGCACGAGAGACACAGGAGGGCCGCCGGGGCCGCCGCGAAGATCCTACGCATGGAGCGATTCCTTTACAGAAGCGTGAGCTGCCGTTCGCCCGAAGCATACCGCGACAGGTAGCCGTCGAGGCGGAGCTTGCGGCGGGCGCTCTCGCTGCTCATGCAGCGGAGGCCGCGGCTCGCTTTCGAGGGGGAGAGGCACCATAGTTGACAACAGTCCATGTGCGTTGAGCAACCAGGCGTTTTTGACAGCTGAGATGAATGAGGAGACCCGTTCCGTTCGTGCAGAGCCTGCGTATTTGTGTGGTCGCTGCGTGCCGGGACTTTACTGGAGGGTATTTCGATGAAGAAGAGTCTATTTGTCGCCGCAATGTTCGCTCTCACCACGGCCGCCGCCGCGCACGCCGTCACGGCACGGCTCGACGTCAACAAGACCTGGCTCGGGCCGACCGACGACCTGATCGCCAGGGTCACGATCATCAACGACACGCAGGAGACCGTGCTCATTCCGAAGTGGCAGGTGCCGGGACAGACCCTCGAAGCGGATCTCTTCGCGATCCTCGAGGACAGCGGCCGTGCGCCCTATGTCGGCCGGCACGTGAAGCGTCCGGCCCCGACGGCGTCCGACTTCATCCGTCTCGCTCCGGGCAAGACGATCCAGGGGCAGACCGAGCTCAGCCGCCACTATGACCTGCTCGACGGCGGCGAGTACATGATCGCTTTCCGCATGGACCTGGGCGAGGGCCAGCACAATGCGGTCCGCCGTCCGTCGGACGAGATCTACTCGCAGTTCGTGAAGGTCTGGCGCGACGCCCCGGTCCGGATGAAAGCCGATTGGAGCAAGATCGACCTCGTGACCGGCGAGGCGACCGTCACCACCATCGGCTGCGGTTCGAGCGACAACGTGACGAACGCGATCAACAGCGCGACGACCTACGCGACCAACTCCAGGAACTACATGCAGACGCACACCGTGAGCAACGTCGGCCCGCGCTACAAGACCTGGTTCGGCACCCCGACGACGACCTACTTCACTACCATAACCAACCACTTCGTCAAAATCGAAGACGCCTTCCTGAACAAGCCGATCACCATCGACTGCACCTGCACCGACAGCTACTACGCCTACGTCTACAAGAACCAGCCGTACACGATCCACGTCTGCAATGCCTACCGCTCGGCGCCGACGACCGGCACCGACTCCAAGGCCGGCACGCTGATCCACGAGATGTCGCACTTCACCGTGGTCGCCGACACGGACGACTGGGCCTACGGCCAGACCGCCTGCAAGAGACTCAAGTCGAACAAGTCGACGGACAACGCCGACAGCCACGAGTATTTCGCGGAGAACACCCCGGCCCAGAACTGAGGACCGGTCCCCAGGCCGCCGGCTGGAGCCGGCGGCCTTGTCCATGCCGGGTTGATCCCCCAGGCTTCAGGCACTTCGCATGGAATCAATCCTTTCCAGGAGCGTGAGCTGCCGTTCGCCCGGAACATACCGCGACAGGTAGCCGTCGAGGCGGAGCTTCCGGCGGGCGCTCTCGCTGCTCATGTAGCGGATGGTGCCGAAGATCGGCCGCTCGGGCGCCCACGGCCGGTCGTAGCGGCCGAAGCACCAGAAGATTCCGGTGTAGGAGTTGGGATCGCGGCCGTCGAGGGCGTACCGGTTGTTCAGCTCGATCAGCGCCGCGGCCGCCGCGCCGGGGGTCTTCGACCACTGGAGCACCTTCTTGCCCCAGAGCATCCTTAGATAGTTGTGGATGCGCCCCTCGGCGACGAGCTGGGTCTGCGCCGCGTTCCAGATCTCGTCGTGGGTGCCGGCCTTCTCCAACGGCTCCAGGGTGTAGAGATCGGGCCGGGGGTCGGTCTCATGCGCGGCCAGCGTGCGCAAGGCCCAGTCCGGCAGCGACTCGTAGCGGTCATAGTCCGGCTCGCGGAACGCCATGTTGAAGCCCACCTCGCGCCAGGTGACGGCTTCGTCGAGGAACTTCTCCGCCGCCGCGCTCATCCCCCACCACCCCTCGACCGAACCCTTGGCGTCGCGGCCCAGGCGCTCGGGGCTCCACTCCTCCCGCTCGGCGAGCGCCGCGAGGATCTGGTGGGACGAGACGTGGCCGAAGTGCAGGTAGGGGGAAAGCCCGCTCGTCGTCTCCTCGTCCGGCTGGTTGCGGCCTTCTCCATAGGTGACGAGCCGCTCCTCCAGGAACCGGTCCAGCGCCGCGACCGCCGCGGTCTCGCCGCCTTGCATCCCCGCGACCGGAGGCACCGAGTGGTCGATCGGCAAGCTCGACAGATCCACGTCCGTCCCCGGCGGCCACCGGCGGGTGATCGCCTCGGGCAGCGCCTCCAGCCGGGGAGGGAGCTTCGTCAGCGGATCGGCCGCCGGGAAGTCGGCCAGGTGCGCCGGCAGGGTCTTCTGGAGGAACCGGCGCAGATGGAACGCGGCCGTGAACGTGCGGTCCGCGGCGCGCAGGGGAAGAAGACCGTTGGCGTCGACCTTCTCCATCCGCACCGTCAGCCGCTCCGCCGCCGCCGCGGCCATCCGGGGGAGGAAGAAGGCCGGGCAGTCGTCCGCCACCACCAGGCAGGCCCGGGCCGCGAGCGCCTCCAGCAGCCCCTTGCCCTCGCCCGGAGCCCGCTCGACGTACGGGTAGTAGAGGACGCGCGATCTTGAGGGGGGCGCGAGCCGCCGCTCGTGCTCCGCCATGCCGTCGAGCACGAACCGATGGATGCGGTCGCTCGCCCAGGGGTATCCGACGCGGAGAGCCTCCAGGATGACCAGCGGCTTCCCGAGCCGCCGGGCCTCGTGGGCCGCCCGTTCGAGCGCGAAGCTCCAGCCGAGCCGGCGGAACGCCGTCATCCAGTACAGTACGTAGTCGCCATCCGGGCGGACCGGGGCGGAGTTGGCGAGGGTGACGCGAAGGGAAGGAATATCTGTCACAGTTTTGTCTCGATTCCAGGCTCGTGTGTGCGCTAGGATATCAGCTCATGAATTTGGAGGGGAATACCATGAACGAGAGCCAAAGCAGCTACCCCGTCGAGCGCGCCGAGCTGGAGCGGATCGACGGCTATTCTGAACAGGAATTGGACAGCCTGCCTTTCGGTGCCATAAGGCTGGACCGGGACGGGAGGATCCTGAGCTACAACCAGGCCGAGGCTAACCTTTCCGGCAGGAAGAAAGAGAACGTCCTGGGCAAGAGCTTCTTCCGGGAGGTGGCCCCCTGTACGGACGTGCAGGAGTTCGGCGGCCGCTTCCGCGAGGGCGTGGCCCGGGGGGCGCTGCATATCACCTTTCCCTACGTCTTCGACTACCAGATGGACCCGCGGACCGTCTGGGTCACGCTGTTCTACAGCCAGGCCACCGACTCCGCCTGGGTGTTCGTGCGCGACGACCGGAATATCGGCAAGGGGGAGTAGGGGCCTGGCCAGCCCGGCCCCTACTTTCCCGCGCCGGGTGTGGGCTACTGCTTCACCAGCTTCCACAGCTGGCCGGAGACGTTCTGGCACTTGTCCATGAACGCGGCGCCCGCGTGGACCGGGCTGCCCGCCTGGTTGCCTTCGAAGCATTCGCCATCGCCGCGGAACTGGGTCTTCAGGCGGTACTGGCCATCGAACGTCTGGGCCGAGCGGAAGGTGATCGCTCGGCGAGATTCCCGATCGGATCGTTTCCGCCAGGTCTCCCCTTCGTGAGAGCCGATGCCGTCGGCCCTCCGTGATAGGAGACGGCGAAGCTCGACCCACAGCCGGTGAAGTTGATGCGCTCCCGTGGAGCGGAAGGAACCGGTGCGTCTCAGGGCGACCGTGAAGAACGGAGAGGAGAGCCGTTCACTCCAGATCAGATAAATCTACGCCGCCCGCCACGGTGATTCGGCGAGGATCTGCGGGCACAGCGCCGCAATGAGGGCAATCTTTACAGTCTCTCAAACCGGCCAGATGCCCGCCTCTCCCCTTCTCTCTCAAAAGCGGTGGCACCCTTCTTGTACCACGCGGCGACCAAGGCCGTGCGGCCGGCCTCTTGGCGGCCGGCCGCGTTCCTGTCGCCCTCACTGCTCAGGCGCTTTGCTGTTTGAACGGAGAGTTAGTTTAATTGCACTGCACAATCCGGCTGCCATCGTTGGCTCCAACTTCACATCCGAGCCTGGTTCCGTCCCAGGCAACCACGGTGACGCACTTCAACCCGACTAGCTTGCAAAGATTGTCGAATGTCCCACCCTTGAAACCCTTCAGCCGAGTGAAGCTCCCGCCGGCTAGCCGTTGGAGCTCCAGCTCCCTATCCTGTGGCGACGTGGTGGCGGAGTAAGCGTAGAACCCGCCGGAGAAGTGCCGTTCGCAAAGGGCCATGCGACTTCCATCCTGAGCACCTTCGCTGCACTGGAGAGTCGTGCCGTCCCAGGCCACCACCTTGCTGCACGTCTTCGGCTTGTCGAGCGCTTGGCACACTTCAGAGAACGCCTTGCCTGATCCATTGCCGGGAATGCGCGTAAAGATTCCTCCTGCAAGGCGGTTCAGTTCCGACTCCCTGTCCTGCGGTGTGGTGGTGGTCGTGAACGCGTAATAACCATTCACGTAGTCGGTGCGAACCGTAGCCACCAGCTTCCAGCTCTGGCCGGAGACGTTCTGGCACTTGTCCATGAACGCGGCACCGGCGTGGACGGAGCTGCCCGCCTGGTTGCCCTCGAGGCATTCGCCATCACCGCGGAACACCGTCTTCAGCCGGTACTGGCCCGGACCGTCAGGGACCAGTTTCCACAACTGGCCGGAGACGTTCTGGCACTTGTCCATGAACGCGGCACCGGCGTGGACGGAGCTGCCCGCCTGGTTGCCCTCGAGGCATTCGCCATCACCGCGGAACTGGGTCTTCAGGCGGTAGACCCCGTTGCCTTCCGAAACAACCTTCCAGAGCTGGCCAGAGACGTTCTGGCACTTGTCCATGAACGCGGCACCGGCATGGACGGAGCTGCCCGCTTGGTTGCCCTCGAGGCATTCGCCTTCACCACGGAACAGGTTCTGCAGACGATACCAGCCATCAAACGTCTGCGCCGAAGCTTCACCGGCGGCGAGTGCGAGGAAGAGTACGAAACAAGAAACAAACCTTTTCATGAGATCTCCTTTTCTTTGATCGGCGCCTCGTTTTGAAACGCCGTCGAAATCCGGTCGATGTGAGTCGCGCAACAGCCTGACCGGTTGGAAGGGAAGTGCCGCACAGGGGCCCGCTATCTCAGGGAGCCGGGCGCGGAGGTTTTGTGATACTCTCAGCCGTTACCCAACAGCGAAAACTCGGAGCGAGAACCAGGAAATGCGCGCTCAGATCCTCCGCCTCCCAGGCTGTGCTCTGGCCCTGTTCGCCCTCGGTGCGACCGCGGCGCCTTCCACGCGGCAAGTCCTCCACCCGGGAACCGAGGTCGAACAGATACTGGCGGGCGGCGAGGCCCACTCCTACGCCATCACGGCGGAGCCCGGAACGCGCCTGCTGGTGACCGTCGAGCAACGCGGGATCGACGTCGTCGTGGAGGTGGTGCAGGCAAACGGGCGGACTCTCTTCGCGCTGGACGGCCCGACCGACAGCCAAGGCCCGGAATCCACCCTGATCCCTCCGGAAGCGTCGGGCCCCCTGGAGATCCGGGTGCTTTCGCCGGGCCCGGGCGTCGCGCCGGGGACGTACTCCATCCGGCTGGAGGAGCTGGCGGAGGCGACGCCTGCCGACCGCGAGCGGGTTGAAGCCGAGCGGCTGATGACCGAGGCGGCCGCCGCCAACCGCCGGGGTGGTGCGGAGGACCGGCGGCTCGCCGCCTCCCTCTATGAAGAGGCAGCACCGCTTTGGCGGACGCTCGGGCGCCGGCCGGAGGAGGCGCGGTGCCAGCTCGCCCTGGGCGGGATCGACCTCGCTCTCGGCCAGCCGAAACCGGCTCTTGAGCATTACCGGCAGGCGCTCGATCTGTTCACCGAACCGGCGGACGAACCGGAGCAGATGGTGGCTTGGAGCGGCATCGGCCTTGCGCAGACGGCGCTCGGCGACACCAGCGGTGCCGCCACGACGCACCGGCAGGCGCTCGCGCTCGCCCGCCACCTCGGCAGCCCCTATGAAGAAGGAAAGGTGCTGAACAACCTCGGCCTGGCTCTCCATACCCAGGGGTCGCTCCGCGAGGCGCTGGAGGACTACCGACAGGCGCTCGTCGCCTTCGATCGGGCGGGGGAACAAGGGGCCTGGAAGGCGTACGTGCTGCTCAACCTGGCGACGGTCTACGGCACCCTGGGGGAACCGGAGGCGGCGCTCGCGAGCACCCGGCAGATTCTCGCTCTGCAGCGTACGCTCGGTGACCGGAGAGGGGAAATGCGGACTCTCAACAACCTGGGTGTCCTGCTTTACAACCTGGGCGATTTCGGCGCGGCCCTCGAAGCCTACGGGTCGGCGCTCGCCTTGGTCCGCGAGCAGGGCGACCGGCTGCGGGAAGCCGCTCTCCTGCACAACATCGGGTTCGCCAGCTATGGGTTGGGCGACGACGAGCGGGCGCTGCGAAATTTCGAGGAGGCGCTCGCGATCCGCCGCGCGGCCGGTGCCATCCCGGAACAGGTGCGCACCGAGGTCGCGATCGCTCTCGCGCGCTTTCGGCTCGGCGAGCCCGCCGTGGCGCTCGACATCGGCCGCCGGGCCGCCGAGACGGCGGGCGCGATCTCGGATCACCCGGGGGAAATGCACGCGCGCCTCCTGCTCGGCACGTTGCTCACGGCCGGGCAGCCGGCGGCGGCACTGCCCGAGCTCCGCCGGGCGCTCGATCTCGCCCGGCAGGTCGAAGACCGGCTCAACGAGGCCTCGGCCCTGCGGCGCCTGGGAGAGGCACATCTGGCGCTCGGGCAGCCGGAGGCCGCGATCCGGTATCTGGAACCGGCGGTCGAGCTGGCGCGCGCCAACCGGGCTCCCGCCCGGGTCGTGGAGGCGCTGACCGCTTTCGCCCGGGCGGAGCGGACGCTCGGCCGGCCGGAGGAGGCCCGCGCGCACGCCGAGGAGGCCCTTCAGCTTATCGAGAGCTTGCGCACCACGGAGACCGATCCGGACCTGCGCGCCTCGTACCTCGCCGCGCAACGCGCCGCCTTCGAGCTCGACATCGAGCTGCTGATGGAGCTGGAACGGCGGAGCCCCGGTCAGGGATACGCCCAACAAGCGCTCGCGACGAGCGACCGGGCGCGGGCCCGCTCGCTTCTCGACCTGCTCCAGGAGGCGCGGGCCGACATCCGCGAAGGCGTCGACCCGGCGCTGCGGGACCGCGAGCGCGAGCTCCTGGTGCGGCTGAACGCCAAAGCCGGCCGCGAGGCCGAGCTGGCGAGCCGCCCGTCCACCGCGGAACGCCGGCGGGCAGCGGAGGAAGAGATCCGGTCGGTGCTCGACGAGCTGGCGCAGGTCGAGGGGGAGATCCGCCGCGACAGCCCGAGTTACGCCGCGCTCACCCAGCCGCCGCCCACCACCGTCGGCGAGATCCAGGGGCTGCTCGGCGACGGGACCCTGCTTCTGGAAGTCTGGCTCGGCGAGGAGCGCAGCTTCCTCTGGGCGGTCGATCAGGAGACCGTGACCGCGATCGAGCTGCCGCCGCGCGCACGGATCGAGGCGGCCGCCCGGGAGGTCTACAGCCGGCTGGCCGTGCTCGCGCCGGGAGACGGCCGGCTCGAAGCGGCCGCCGCGCAGCTCAGCCGGATGCTGCTCGAACCGGTGGCCGGGAAGCTCGGCGACCGTCGGCTGCTCCTCGTGGCCGACGGCGAGCTGCAGTACATCCCCTTCGGCGCGCTGCCGAGCCCGGACGGCACCGGCCTCCCCTTGCTCGCCCGGCACGAGATCGTCAACGCTCCATCGGCCTCCGCCGTCGCCTGGCAGAGACGGCTCCCCCGGCGGACGCCGGCGGCGGGAACCGTGGCCGTGCTCGCCGATCCGGTGTTCGATGCCGCGGACCCCCGGCTCACGGCGAACGGCGGGACGCGAACGGCGGCGGGCGGCAGCCAGAGGTCCGCCGCCTCCTCCATCCTCCGCCTCCCGTGGAGCCGTCGTGAGGCCGAAGCGATCGTCGCACTCTCCGCGCAGAGCCCCGCGGGGCGGTCCCTGCTGGCGCTCGATTTCCGTGCCAGCCGCACGACGGCACTGTCGCCGGAGCTGGCCGGTTACCGGATCGTCCACTTCGCGACCCACGGCATCATCGACGCCCGGACGCCCGCCCTCTCCGGCTTGATGCTCTCTCGCGTCGACGAGCACGGAGCACCGGTGGAGGGCTTCCTGGGGCTGCGCGACGTCTACAACCTGCGGCTCGGCGCCGATCTGGCCGTGCTCTCGGGTTGCGAGACGGCCCTCGGCAAAGAGGTGCGGGGGGAAGGTCTGGTGGGATTGACCCAGGGCTTCCTCTACGCCGGCGCCCGGCAGGTCGTCGCGAGCCTGTGGCGGATCGAGGACCGGGCGACCGCGGAGCTCATGTCCCGCTTCTACCGCGGCCTGCTCGTCGAAGGCCGGCCTCCGGCCGCGGCCCTGCGGCAGGCCCAGCTCGCCATCCGGGCCGACAAGCGGTGGCGCTCCCCTTACTACTGGAGCGGCTTCGTGGTGCAGGGGGATTGGGCCGAGGCTCCTTCCGGCCTGAGATAGCCGGAGGCTTCGCGGCACTTGTCCAGGTGGCGCCGGCAATCACGCCGCGCCTGCGAAAGGAGAAGAACGAAATGGATCCCAAAACATGGACGATCACAGAATCCGCAATCAAAAAAAACCCAAGCAACTTGCCAAACCCTTTTCCATTGAATTCCACGTTGAAGATCACGGAAGACCCAACACCCGGCACTTACAGCGTTACTGATTCTTCGAGTTGGGCTTTCGGCAAGTTTTCAACAATCAACTCGACCTCGATCTCGGGCACGGCGACCTACCAGAATGGGAGCTCTGTGACTGTGACCATCACCCCGATCCCCAACCCAATCGAACCCAACCCAATCAATGGCTCTTACCAGCCGCCTTCCCAGGACGGACCTGCCGGCACCTTCACCGCCACCGGATCCGGCGAGGAAGAGGAAGAGGGGTAGGGCACTGGGGGTCTCCTCGTTGACGGCGTTGGCGGCGCATCGCCGCCTGATGACCGCGGTCTTGGAGTATCATGCCCCCCTCTACAGCCAGAGGGGGAGAATGAACGAAGCCGAAGCTGCGCGGCCCGGCTCCGACCCGAGCGCGGAGCTGGTCCTCCGCATCCGCTCCGGGGATCCGGCGGCGGAGGCCGAGCTCGTCCAGCGCTTCAGCCGGGCGCTGTCGTTCCTGTTGCGACGGCTCACCCGGGACGAGGCTGCGGCGGAGGATCTGTTCCAGGAGACCTTCCGGCGGGTGATCGAGAAGGTGCGCGACGGCGAGCTGCGGGAGCCGGAGAAGCTTCCCGGCTTCGTGAGCAGCATGGGGAGGAACCTCTTCCTCGCCTCGGTTCGCCGAAGCGGCCGGCGCCGGCAGTGGCAAGGCGACCTGGAGGCGCCCGAGACCTTTCCCGATCCGGCCCCCGGGCAGCTCAGCAAGCTCCTCGCCGGGGAGCGGGCGGCGGCCGTGCGGCAGGTGCTGGCGGAGCTCAGGAACGACCGCGACCGCGAGATCCTCTCCCGCTATTACATCGCCGACGAGAACAAAGAGGACATCTGCCGCGATCTGGAGCTCACCGACCTGCACTTCAACCGCGTGCTGTTTCGTGCCCGCCAGCGCTACAAGGAGCTGTTCGAGACCCGGCGCGAAGCAGGAAGGGAAGGCGGGAGACCGTGATGGATCATTCCTACGTCGAAGAGCACGACCTGATCGAGGCCTACCTCGCCGAACGGCTGAGCGAGGAGGAACGGGACGCCTTCGAGGCCCACTATTTCTCCTGCGAGACCTGCCTCGAACGCCTGGAGACGGCGGACGGCTTCCGCGAGGGGATGCGCCAGGTCGCGGCGGAAGACCTCGCGCCGGCCGCCGCGGCGCACGCCCGGCTCGGTCTTCTCGCAGGGCTGGCCGCGCTGTCTCTCCGATACCGGTTCGCCCTGGCCGGCGCCCTCCTGCTGCTCGCCGCGCTCCCCGCCGGCTGGCTGCTGGAGCGCAACCGCCGCCTGGAGGGGCAATTGGCGGAGTCCGCCGCCAGCGCCGAGCGGCAGCGTACCGATTTCGAGGCTCGGCTGCGCAGCCTGGAGCAAGCCGGGGCCGGCGACCGCCGCCGGCTCACGGAAGAGCTCGGCCGTGAACGCCAGGCCCGCGCGGCCGTCCCCGAGCTCCCCCAGCCGGCCCGGCCGGAGATCAACGTCCCGCTCTTCCTGCTCGCCGCGGTGCGCAGCGGCGAAACCGCCGGCCGCGAGCCGGTGAACCAGATCCCGCTCTCCCCGGGCACCGGCTCCGTCATCCTCGCCGCCGAGCTCGCCACCGTCGGCCATCCCGCCTACCGGGCCGTCCTGCGCACCGCGGGCGGCCGGGATCTCTGGCAGGCGCGGAGCCTGCACCCGGACAGCCGGGATACGCTCGTCCTCCTGCTTCCGGCCAGCATGCTGCCGCCCGGCTCCTACCGGTTGACGATCGAAGGAGAGGATCCCAGGGGAAACGGGGGTAGCAGGGGTTTCCCCGTCGCAGACTACCCGTTCCTGGTCGTGCGGCAGCCTTGAGCTGAGCCTCTACTCCAGGATTACCGGCACCGTAGTCCCGGGCACGACGGTGGCCGTGCCAGTCCAGCTTCGGCCGTCGGTCGAGGTGACGTCGACCTTCCAGGCCCCGGGTGGGAGGCTGTCTAGGAGCCTGTCGGGAAACCGTCTGGAGGTTACAGGGTTGAGGTAAAATGGTCGTCATGGAGACGACTCGCTTCCTGGGTTACGCGCCTGGTCAGTTGTTGCTGTTGCCCCCGGACCTTCGGGATTGGCTGGAGGAAGGC
>JANMTS010000086.1:0-126489 GCA_031390755.1 Holophagales bacterium | reverse complement strand
ATGATGATGCAGCACGCGGCCAGCGAGCTGGTCGACTATTTGGAGGGGGCCGGTGGGCGCTCAGCTCGATAGTGGCGGCGGGCGCAAGAAGGCCCGCATCGCTCCGATCATCAACGTCACCCCGCTGGTCGACGTCGTCTTGGTGTTGCTCATCATTTTCATGGTGATCATCCCCAACATGCAGGACGGCAAGCCGATCGAGATGATCAACGTCTTCAACCCGGACAAGGACGCCGAGGACAAGGACGAGCCGCTGACCGTCACGATCGACCGCGCCGAGGGCTACGTCGTCGACAAGCAGGAGCTGCCGCGCGCCCTGGCGATCGCCGAGCTGCAGCAGGTGTACGCCCGCAGCCCGAAGCGCAAGCTGCTGATCCGCGCCGACGCCAAGCTCCCGTACGTCAAGGTCCGCGAGTTTTTCAAAGAGGTCCAGGACATCGGCTTCGGCGGTGTGGCCCTCGCCGTCGGCACCCAGCGCACCTGGGACCCCTCGCTCGCCAGCCCGGAGGCCCAGTAGCCATGGCGATCCAACTCAGCGGCGGTTTTAAAAAGATCCGGATCCAGCCCGAGATGAACGTCACCCCGCTGGTCGACGTGGTGCTGGTGCTGCTGATCATCTTCATGGTGATCACTCCCATCGTCCAGATGGGGTACGCGGTCCAGGTCCCGCCCAAGGTGGAGACCGCCGCACCCGTACCTCAGGACTCCAACCAGGTGATCGTCCGTCTCGATGCCGAGGGGCGGCCCTGGATCAACAAGCAGCAGGTTCCTCTGAGCGAGTTCCCGGCCAAGCTGCGTGAAGTGCTGACCGGGCGCGCGTCCAAGGTGATCTTCTTCGCCGCGGACGGCGAGCTCCCCTACGACCAGGTCGCGGACTTCATGGACGTCTGCCGCACCAACGGAGCTCAGAACCTCGGGATCGTGTTCGAGGACATGAGAACCTCCGCCGCCGCCGCGGGTCTGGGCGGAGGCGCCGCCGGCACGGAACAGTAGCCCGGCCAGGCCCGGAAGACCGGGAAGAATGCAGTCTTAAAGCCGGACCGGGTTTACCGGTCCGGCTTTTTGCTTTATGCTCGGGGACCGCGTTTTTTCAAAGGGGTTGTATGAGCGATCCTCAGGGCTTCACGCAGGACGTTCAGGAGCTGGTCCGGCTGGCCGGCCGATTCCAGGAGCGAGGCCAGACCGATCAGGCCGCCGAGCTGCTGCTGCTCGCGTTCCGGCTGGAGCCGAAGAACCTCAGCGTCAAGCTCGCCCTCGCCGAGATTCGATCCAAGCAGAAGGAGCAGGGCGGATCGGCCGCCTCGCACAATGTGCGGGACATGCTCCGCGAGGGCTTCCGGCGCAATTCCATCGACGCCGCCCACTTCCTCGGGCTCGCCCATCTCTACGCCGAAAAGGGAGAGAACTCCCGGGCCCTGGAGTGCCTGGAGATCTCGAAGGTCAAAGGCCTGGCGAATCCCTCCTGCCACAAGCTTCACGGACGCCTTCACTTCCGGCGCAAGGACTTCGACGGCGCCGTCGACCAGCTCGGCCAGGCCCTGCGCTACAACCCGTTCGACCGGGAGATCGCGGAGAGCCTGGGACGCGCCGAATACGAGCGGAAGCAGTACGAGCCCGCCCTGCGCGCGACGGTCCACGCGTTCCTCCTCCTCAACGAGGGGGACGAAGAAGGGGTCCGCCGGCTGCGGCGCCGCATCCAGACCCTCAAGCAGATCCTGGGCTGGGGCAACCGCGAGCTGTCCACGATCTTCAAGGAGAAGCAGGAGCAGGTGCACACGGCCTTCGACCGGCTGGAATGGCACCGCGAGCGCTTCATGGAGGAGTCCGGCCTTCAGAGCATGGTGTTCCCGAGCGCTCCGGCGGTGGCCATGCGGGAGCGCGGCGGCCAGCTCGAGCTGGCGTCCCGGCTGCGCCGGATGAAGGCCTGGGCCCATTTCTCCGACGAGCAGGTCTTCCGCCTCACCCAGGTCACCGAGGAGGAGGTCCACGACGGCGGCAGCCTGGTGTTCGCCCACCGCAGCACGGGCCGCGACCTCTACATCCTGGAGCAGGGCGAGATCGCCCTCCAGCGCACGACCCCCTACGGCACCTATGCCCTGGGCACGATCGAGCCCGGGAATCTCTTCGGCGAGGGCAGCTTCGTGAGCGGCTACGACCGCACGTCGGACGCCATGGCGTCAGCGCCGAGCCGGCTCCTGCGGATCGACGCCGAGGCTCTCGACAGCCTGGTCGACGCGAGCCCCGAGATCGGCGTCCAGCTCTACTGGAGCCTCTGGCACAGCCTGGCCCGCAAGCTCCGCGCCACGAACGATCACCTGCGGAGCTTCTTCTCCGCCGACACCGTGCCGGAGAGCTTCCTCCGGCTGCGCAAGCCGCCTCCGGGGAAGGGCGCCGCCGGGGCCAAGATCCAGGAGGACGACAAGATCCGTCTCTTCCGGGAGCAGGGCATCTCGCGCAAGGAGCTGATCACGCTCGCGGCCTTCTCCGACGAGAAGCGCTTCGCGGCCGGCGCCTCGCTCTTCCAGGAGGGGGACGAAGGCCGGGAGATGTACATCATCCTCGAAGGCCGGGTGATCATCAGCAAGTTCATTCCGGGAGCCGGAGAGGAGGCGCTGGCCATCCTGGAGCGCGGCGACTTCTTCGGCGAGATGTCGCTGATCGACGGCGAGCCGCGCTCGGCCGACGCCCGCGCCTACAGCGGCCAGCTCACGGTGCTCACCCTGGATCAGGAGACGGTGAACGAGGTGCTCGCCATGGACCCCCATGCCGCCCTGGAGTTCATGCAGCTGCTCTGCCGGCTGATTGCGAACCGCTTGCGGGAAATCGACGAGAAGGTGGTCAGCTGGCGGATCATGTCGGGAGAAAGAAACGAAATGGCCTCCGCGTAAGCGGAGCTAGTCATTCGTACCGTAGCGCTGACGAAGGGTCGACCCGAGCCGCCCGCCAGGCCGGCAGGAAGCAGGCCAGCAGAGTCACCCCCAGAGCAAAGCCCACGATGGCGAGCACATCCCCCGGCTCGACCCGGAACGGCACCGAGCGGATGAAGTAGATCGCCGCCACGTCCGCATCGAACCGGATCAGCTCGAAGCGGGTCAGCACCCACGACGTTCCCCAGCCCAGCCCCACTCCGAGCAGCGTCCCCACGCCTCCGAGGAACGCCGCATACATCAGGAAGATCAGCCGCAGGCGTCCCGGCCTCAGCCCCAGCGCTCCGAGAAGGCCGATGTCGCGCATCCTCTCCCTCACCAGCACGACCAGGGTCGAGGCCACGTTGAAGGTCGAGACCAGGACGATCAGCCCCAGAACCACGAAGAGCGCCACCTGCTGGAGCTTCAAGGCGGTGAACAGCTCCTTGTTGAGCTGCTGCCAGTCCGTCACCACGAAGTCGGGATCCAGGATATCGCTCGCCGCCTCCGCGATCCGCGGCGCCTCGTTGGGATCGTCCACCGTGAACTCCAGCAGGTCCACCGCGGCTTCCCCACCCATCAGCCGCTCGACCCGGGACCGCTCCAGCAGCACCCAGCTCCGGTCGAACTCGGCGAAACCGGTGGAGAACGTGCCGCTCACCCGCACGCTCTGGTAACGGAACTTCGGCCGGCCTTCCTGGAATCCGAGCACCACGAGCCGCAGCACGTCGCCCGTCCGGATCTTCAGGCGCGCCGCCAGATCCTCTCCGACGACCGCCCCGGGAATGCCGCCGGTCTCCCGGAGCTGGGCGGCGGTCGCGGTCAGCTGCCCACCGCTGGCGTCGACGCCGCGCAGGATCACCTCCACCCCGCCGGGAACGCCGTCGCTCGACAGGGAGCCCTGCCCATAGGCGACACGGCCGATCCGCTCGACTCCCGGGATCGCCTCCAGGCGCCGCGTCCGGGCTTCGGTCAGCTTCTCACCCGCACCACCCCCGACCGGGTAGGCGATGACGGCGGCGTTGCCGCTCACCAGCTTTCCCTGGAGATCCTCGCGGTAGCCGGTCATCAGGGCCATCGCGATCACCATGGCGGTGACGCCGAGCGCCGTGGCGAGCAGCGCCGCCCGCGCGGTTCCGTCGAGGAGGCTGCTGCGGTGGCCGCGCAGGAAGCGCCAGGCGATGACCCAGGTGAGAGGTCCCTGGAGCAGACGCGTCTCCGCGGTTTTGGGCGCGCTCATGGGGGCGCGCTCATGGGCTACTGCCGGCGCCGCTGGACTTGATCGAGGAAGCGGTCGAAGACGCCCGCGGCGTCGTGGGGACCCGGAGCGGCTTCCGGGTGATACTGGACGGCGAAGACCGGCCGGCCCGAGACCGCGAAGCCCTCGACCGTGCCGTCGTTCAGATTCAACTCGGTCACCGTGCAGGAAGGGGGCAGCGAGCCCGGCTCGACTGCGAAGCCGTGGTTCTGGCTGGTGATGGAGACCTTGCCGGTGACCAGGTCGCGCACCGGCTGGTTGCCGCCGTGGTGCCCGAACTTGAGCTTGAAGGTGCGTCCGCCGAGAGCGAGCCCCAGTAGCTGATGCCCCAGGCAGATGCCGAGCACCGGCCGGGACGAGTCGATCAGCTCGCGCACGGCGTCGATGATCGAGGTCAGCGGCTCGGGATCGCCGGGGCCGTTCGACAGCACCACGCCGTCGACCGGCAGCGCCAGGCACTCCGACGCGGGCGTCCGCGCCGGCAGCACGGTCAGCCGGGCGCCCCGCTCCTGGAGCGAGCGCAGGATGTTCGTCTTGATGCCGAAGTCGTAGACCGCCAGGTGGCAGCGCTCGTCCCCGATCGCCGGCAGCTCGTGGACCGCGGCGCAGGTCACATCGTCCACCAGCGCCTGACCGGTCATGATGGGGATGTCCGCCAGCTCGGCCCGCAGGGCGTCGACGTCCGAACGCTCGGTGGTGAGGACGCCGCGCAGGGCGCCGCGCTCGCGCAGCCGCCGGACCACCGCGCGGGTGTCGATCCCCTCCATGGCCGGAACGCCGAAGCGGCGCAGGTAGGAAACCAGGCTCTCGCCGCCCTGGCCCGAAGGGCGCACCGTGAACCGGCGGGCGATGAAGCCTTCCACCCAGGGATGCTCGGACTCGGCGAAACCCGGACCGGTGCCGTAGTTGCCGATGTGCGGCTGGGTCATCACCACGATCTGGCCGCGGTAGGAGGGGTCGGTGAGCACCTCCTGGTAGCCGGTCATCGACGTGTTGAAGACCACCTCGCCGAAGCGGGTGCCGGGAGCCACACCCTCTCCCTCGAAGACGCTGCCGTCTTCCAGGAGGAGCAAGCCGTTGGTGAGGTCGGGGGTCTTCATCCAGTCCGGCGCAAAGGGTATCATGCCGAAGCGAGAACAGGCTTGCACCGCGCTCCGAGACGCGCTCCGGAGAAAGGCATCGAACATGCGACGTACCGCCCCGGTCCGAACGGCCGCCCTGGCGCTGCTGATGGCGCTGATGGTCGCGCTGACGACTGCGCCGCTGGCCGCCTACACGGTCTTCTTCCGCGACGGCCGCACCCTGCAGACGAAGGACAAGCCGCGCGTCGTCAACGGCCGCGCCGTGGTCACGCTGCTCAACGGGACGCAGGCCTCGTTCGACCCGAAGGACATCGACCAGCGGCGCACCGACGAGATGAACAAGAAGAACCTGGGCGCCGCCGAGATCATCGCGACCGACACGCCCGCCCCTCAGGAGCCCGCCCCCTCGCAGTCCGCGTCCCGGATCACCGACATCGCCAGCCGCGGTGTCGGAACGCGCGAGCCGGTGCGGCGCGAGGCGTCCGCCTCGGCGAAGGGCGCGACCGCCGTCCGCGACCTCATGACCGCTCAGCGCAACCCCTATCCGGATGCCGCGATGGCGTCCGAGCTGCGCACCTTCTTCCTCGGCCAGAAGGTCGAGGGGGTCGAGGTCTACCAGGGGACCCAGACGGGCCGCCCGCTGATCGAGATCACCACGAGCTCCGAGAGCGCCGTCTTCCGCGCCCTGCAGGTCGGAGCGAGCGCCGTCCTCCACGTCCGCGACCGCTTTCCGCAGAAGACGGCGAGCCTGGAGCTGCTCATGCTCACTCCCGGCCGCGAGCGCGCCGGGCAGTTCGTGCTGACCCAGGACATGGCCGAAAGTGTGGTGTCCAAGCGGGTCAGCCTCGTCTCCTTCTTTCTGGACAACGTTCAGTTCTAGGCTGACCGCCGTTCCAGGCAGGCGCCCGGGAACGCAAACCGGTGGAGTCGTACATGACGAAGATCAGCCGAATCGCGCTGAGCGCGGTAGGGTTCGGGGTCGGCCTCGGGCTTCTGCACGCCTGGCTCAACCTGGGGGTCGACCCGGCGAAGCTGCTGGGCCTGCGGAAAACGGAGGTGGCGGAAGAGGCCCGGTTCCGGGTCGGCTTCCTCCCCGTCACCTGACACCTCACGTGCCCCGTCACGGACTGGATCAACAAGAGCCGGTCCGGAGCGGGGTTCTACGAACCCGTGAGGTTCAACGGCTGGCCCGAGCTCAAGGAGGCGTTCCTGTCCGGCGACATGCCGGCGACGTTCATGCTCGCCCCCATGGCGATGGCGCTGCGCGAGCAGGGCGTGCCCATCAAGATCGTCTACCTGGGCCACCGCGACGGCTCCGCGCTGATGGTGCGCAAGGATTCGGACATCCACACGATGACCGATCTGAAGGGCAAGCGGGTGGCGGTGCCGAACCGCTTCTCGAACCAGTACCTGATGATCAACAAGGGGCTGCGGGATCACGGGATGAGTCCCAAGGACATCACCCTGCTGGAGATGCCGCCGCCCGACATGCCGGCCGCGCTCTACGCCAAGGCGGTGGACGCCATCATCTCCGGCGAGCCGTTCATGGGGCAGACCGAGCTCGACGGCTACGGCCGCGTGCTCTACCAGGCCAAGGAGCTGTGGCCGAACTTCATCTCCTGCGTGCTGGTCGCGAACGACGCGTTCATCCGGGACCACCCCGATCGCGTGCAGGAGATGGTCACCGGCATCGCCCAGAGCGGCCTCTGGCTCGACAAGAGCATGGATCACCGCATGAAGGCGGCCAAGGCCGTCGCCGAGAGCTACTACAACCAGGATCCGCGCTTGCTCCGGTTCGTTCTCAGCAAGCCGCCGGACCGCGTGACCTACACGAAGCTCCGGCTCGTCCGGGACGACTTCAAGCTCATCGAGGATCTCGCCCTGGAAGCCGGCATCGTCAAGGGCCGCCAGCGCTACGAGGACTATACGGATGACCGCTTCTCCGAGAACACCACCGGCGTCGGTCCCTACCCCTGGGAAGCGCCCTGACGTGAGGTCCGCTCCTTGAAGCTGCGGCGCCTGGAGCCCGTCCTGCTGCCTCTGGCCGTGGCCGCACTGTTCGTGACCGCCTGGCATTTCGCGGTCAAACTGTCGAGCAGCGACATCTTCCCGACGCCGGAGATGGTGGTGACCGGCACGGTCGAGCTCGCGCGCCGGGGGGTTCTCTTCAAGTACGTGGTGGCGTCGCTCTTCCGCGTCACCACGGGCTACCTGCTGGCGGTCTTCCTCGGCATCCCCGCGGGGCTGCTGCTGGGATGGTTCACCCGCGCCCGGCTGGCGTTCAACCCGGCGCTCCAGGTGCTGCGGCCGATCTCCCCGATCGCCTGGATCCCGATCGCCATCCTCTGGTTCGGCGTGAGCGACCTGGCGCCGATCTTCCTGATCTTCCTGGCCAGCCTGTTCCCCATCGTCACGGCGGCCATGGCGTCGGTGCAGAACATCCAGCTCGTCTACATCCGGGCAGCCCGGAACTTCGGCGTCACCGGGCTCGACCTGTTCCGCAAGGTGGTCTTCCCCGCCGCGCTGCCGCAGATCCTCACCGGGCTCCGCCTCGCCCTGGGAGTCGCCTGGCTGGTGGTGGTGGCCGCGGAGATGATCGCGGTGAACTCGGGGCTGGGCTACCTGATCATCGACGCCCGCAATGCCGGCAAGCGGTACGACCTCGTGGTGGCCGGCATGATCCTGATCGGCCTGATCGGTCTCGGTCTCGACTTCCTGGTCCGGCGGATGGAGGGCCTCGACGAGGTCCGATGGGGGATGAGCCGGAATTGAGCGAGCCCGTCACGACAAACCAGGCGAAGATCTCCATCCGCGATCTCTGGATGACCTTCCCCGCCCGCGTCCGGGGGACGGACGACATTCACGTCCTGGAGGAGATCAGCCTCGACGTGAAGGAAGGCGAGCTCGTCTGCCTCGTGGGGCCGTCGGGCTGCGGCAAGTCCACGCTGCTCAACCTCGCTGGCGGGTTTCTCCACCCGACGAAAGGCGAGATCCTTGTAGACGGCTCACCCGTGCTGGCACCGGACCCGCGGCGGATCTTCATCTTCCAGGAAAACGGCGTCTTCCCGTGGATGACGGTCGAGCAGAACGTCGCCTTCGGGGTGAAGCGGGCCACGGAGAAGGAGCGCAACGCGCTGGTCCGGCACTACATCGAGATGGTCGGGCTCACCGGCTTCGACAAGACCCACCCGCGCGAGCTGTCCGGCGGCATGAAGCAGCGCGTCGAGATCGCCCGCGCCCTGGCCGCCGAGCCGGACGTGCTGTTCATGGACGAGCCCTTCGGCGCCCTCGACTATCTCACCCGCCTGCGGCTCCGGCATGAGGTGATTCAGATCTGGCAGCGGGAGCGGCGCACCGTGCTCTTCGTCACCCACGACGTCGAGGAGGCGGTGCAGCTCGCCGACCGCGTGGTGGTGATGGGCCGCCGGCCGTCCCGCATCCGCGCCATCGTGCCGGTCGTCGCCGAACGCCCGCGCGACATGGACGATCCGGTCTGCCGGCGGCTCCGCGACGAGATCTTCGCCATCCTGGGCCTCGACCACCACGGACAGCGGATCAGTTAGCAGGAGGGAAATCGGCTAGGAGGGAACTTCACCGTCGTCGTCCTGGATCTCCTGGACGGTCATCCCCAGGTAGCGTTCGACGCGCATGCCGACGCGGCGCGAGAACCTCTCGCGGTAGCTTTCGACCTCGCCCACCGACTCGTCCAGGAAGATCCTCTCCAGCCGGAACAGCGGCACGAACACGGTCGACAGCCCGAGCGTCTGGCTCTCGGGGTGGACGGCCTGAGCCATCCAGTCGTCGAAGCTGGACAGGTTGATCCCCCGGAACGTCACGCCCGCCACGCCCAGATCCTGGAGCACGCCGAAGAACTTCTCGGTCGGGTTGACCAGGTGGACGATCACGATCGCGCCGGGACGGATCACGACCGCTCCCCGCGCTTCTCCGCGTCTCTCCCCGATTCCCTCCCGGACAGCTCCACGAGCACGCCGCCGGTGTTCTTCGGATGAACGAACTGGACCCAGCAGCCTTCCGCGCCGCGGGTGGGCTCCGGCCGCATCGGCTCGATCCCCGCCTCGCGCAGGTGGATGTCGTCGGACTTCAGATCGCCGCTCGCAAAGCAGACGTGGTGGACGCCCGGGCCGCGCTTCGCCAGGAACTTCGCCACGACCGAGTCCTCGGAGAGCGGCTCGAGGAGCTCGATCTTGGATTCCCCGCAGCGCATCATGGCCACGCGCACGCCCTCAGCCGGCACGTCCTCAATGTGCTCCACGACCAGGCCCAGGGCCTCGTAGAACTTCCGCCCCTCGTCGAGCGAATGGACCGCGATGCCGATATGGTCGATGCGTTCGATCATGCGCCTACCCCCAAGACTCCTGAAAACAGGCGCTCGGCCACCTGATATGGGTCTGCGTTCTGCTCGAAGCCGCGCTCGACCTCCCGGTCGACGCCCAGCACCCGGTCGGCCGCGGCCACGATCCGTTCCTTGAGGATCGTCTCGACCCGCAGGCGCAGGTGGGCGCGGCGGCGGCGCGTGAGCTCGCCGGTCGACGTCAGGTGCTCGCGGTGGCGCTCGACCGCGGCCAGCACCTGGTCGACCCCTTCGTCCCTGGCGGCGACGGTCTTGACGATCGGCGGGATCCAGAGATCATCCGGAGCCCCATGCTCGCCGAGCCCGAGCATCATTTCAAGATCTTTCTCGACCCGCTCGGCGCCGTCGCGGTCCGCCTTGTTGATGACGAACACGTCCGCGATCTCCAGGATGCCGGCCTTGATGGCCTGGATGTCGTCGCCCAGGCCCGGGACCGTCACCACGACCACGGAGTCCACGGACCGCACCACGTCCACCTCGTCCTGGCCGACGCCCACGGTCTCGACGAGGATCCAGTCGAAGCCGGCGGCGTCGAGCAGGTCGACGGCGTCGCGCGACGAGCGGGCGAGGCCGCCGAGCGTGCCGCGGGTGGCCATGGAGCGGATGAACACGCCCGGGTCGGTGTAGAGCGTCTGCATGCGGATGCGGTCGCCGAGCAGGGCGCCGCCGGTATACGGGCTGGTCGGATCGACGGCCAGGATGCCCACGGATTCCCCACGTTTGCGGAGGAGGCGGGCGAGCCGGTCGACCAGGGTGCTCTTGCCGGCGCCGGGAGGGCCGGTGATGCCGACCACCCGCGCCCGCCCCGTGTGCGGATAGACCCGGCGGATCAGCTCGCGCTGGCCGTCGCCGCCGTCCTCGACGATCGAGATGGCCCGCGCCACCGCCCGCGGCTGCCGCGCGAGAAGCCGCGGCAACAATTCGTCAAGGTTAGCCCTCATTGGGAGATTTATCGCTCCTTGCGCCCCCTCTCCCTCGATCCGAGGGAGAGGGCTGGGGAGAGGGAGGATGGGATCAATTACCGGCCCTTGTAGAGCTGGCGCGCGATCACCAGGCGCTGAATCTCGCTCGTCCCCTCGCCGATCGTGCAGATCTTCGCGTCGCGGTAGTACTTCTCGGCCCGGTAGTCCTTGATGAACCCGTAGCCGCCGTGGATCTGGACCCCGCGCTCCGAGCAGAACACCGCGGCCTCGCCGGTGTAGAGCTTGGCTTCGGAGGCGAGCCGGGAGACCGGCCGGCCGCTGTCCATGGCTTCGGCCGCGGCGTAGGTGAGGATCTCCGCCGCGGCGATGCGCGTGGACATCTCGGCGAGCGCGAACTGGATCGCCTGGAACCCCGCGATCGGCTTGCCGAACTGCTCGCGCTCCTTGGCGTAGCGCAGCGCCGTCTCGTAGGCGCCGATCGCGGTGCCGAGCCCAAGCGCGGCGATCGAGATGCGGCCGCCGTCGAGGATCTGGAGCGCCTGGATGAACCCCTCGCCGACGTTGCCGAGGAGCCGGTCTTCGGAGACGAAGCAGTTCTCCATCACCACCTCGGCGGTATCCGAGGCGCGGATGCCGAGCTTGTTCTCCTTCTTGCCCGGGCGGAAGCCGTCCATCCCCTTCTCGACCACGAAGGCCGAGATGTTGTGATGGCGCGGCCCCTGCGAGTCGGTCACCGCGAACACCACGCAGATGTCGCCGACGCTGCCGTGGGTCGTGAACGTCTTCGAGCCGTTGAGCAGCCAGCCGCCGTCCACCTTCTCGGCGCGGGACCGGGTGCCGGCCGCGTCCGAACCGGCGCCGGGCTCGGTCAGGCTCCACGCGCCGATCTTCTCGCCCTTGGCGAGCGGCGTCAGCCAGCGCTTGCGCTGCTCTTCGTTGCCGAACTTGTAGATGTGGTTGCTGCACAGCGAGTTGTGCGCCGCGATGCTGATGCCGACCGAGGGGTCGACCTTCGACAGCTCGGTGACGACCAGCACGTACTCGACATAGCCGAGGCCGGCGCCGCCATACTCCTCGGGGAAGAGGATCCCCAGGAAGCCCAGCTCACCCGCCTTGGCGATCACCTCGCGGGGGAACTTCTGGCTCTCGTCGTACTCGTCGACGATGGGATCGACCTCGCGCCGGGCGAACTCCCGGGCGGTCTCCTGGATGGCGCGCTGCTCGTCGGTCAGTGAAAAGTCCACGTCGGTCTCCTCCGGGGTCCTCAGGAATGCGCTGTGCGGTCCCGGCCTGCCGTTCCAAAGAGCCGGGGCCGGCCGCCGATGCTATCGCGCCGGGACGGGGTTGGCAATTCCGCGGCCTCCCAACCTCCGGAACGGGCTTCCGGCACGGGCTTCCGGCACGGGCTTGCGGGCACCGTCTCGCGGTTCAGGCTAAACTCCTGAGAGAATCACCCCGACCCCCGACAGGAGATCGACCGCCTCATGACGCCCGACGTGCTGCTGATCCGCAAGATGATGTCCCGCCAGAACCTGACCCGCGCCGAGAGCGCCGACGTCCTGGAGGCCGTCCTGCGCGGCGACTCCGAAGGCTGGAAGATCCTGGCCTATTCCGTCGCCTCGCAGACCAAGGGCGAGACGGTCGACGAGATACTCGGCATGTTCGACGCCATGCACCGCCTGACCGGCGACTACCCTCTCGAGCTGTCGGGACGGCGCGCCATGGACATCTCCAGCGCGGGCGGCTCGGGCGTGCGCAAGATCAACGTCTCGACCCTCTCGTCGCTGGTCGCGGGCGATCCGATCACCCCGATCATCAAGCACAGCTTCTGGAAGGTGACGAGCCTCACCGGCAGCGCGGACGCCCTGGAGGCCGTGGGCATCCACCCCCAGACCGTCACCCTGCCCCAGATCCAGACCGCCGTCGAGTCCGTCGGCGTGGTCTTCTACTCGCCGCTCTTCGTGAGCCCGGAGCTGGCGAACCTGGTGAGCTTCGGCCGCGTCATGGGCGAGAAGCAGGTCGGCGTGAGCACGCCGTTCCACCTGCTGGCGCCGATCTTCACGCCCATCCCGCTGACCTACCGCATGTTCGGCCTCAACAACCCGACCCAGTTCGAGATGCTGACCGAGATCTTCCGCGGCCTCGGCTACCGCAACGCGGTGATCGTGCGCGGCTTCGAAGGTCTCGACGAGGCCTCGATCAGCGCTCCGACCCGGGTCCGGGGGTTCCGCGGCGACGAGGACTTCGACTTCATCCTGATGCCGGACGAGGTCGGGCTCAGGAAGGTCTCCCAGGACGACGTGCTGCCGGTCGACGCGGAGTCGAACCACCGCGACTTCCTGCGCATCGCCCACGGCCTGGAGACCGGACCGAAGCGCGACCTCGTCGCCCTCAACGCCGGCATCGCGCTCTGGATCTCGGAGCGGGCCGCGACGGTCGCGGACGGCGTCCGGATGGCGCTCGAACGGCTGGCGAGCGGGATCGCGGCGGAGCGCCTGACCGCGCTGGTCGACCAGCACGGCTCGCCGGACGTCCTGCGGCAGGCCCGCGAACGGTATCTGAGTGCGTGATGCATGGACATCCCTGACCGAGGGCCGCCAGCCAGAGTCCATGCTTCGACACACGCCGATGACTGCAGCGACCAGCGGCAAGGGCAGCAGGATCTAGCTCCCCAGAGGCCTTTCACCTCCGCGTCATGGCTCATGCTGGGCACACAATAAAAAACACCCCCGAAAGGGGGGTGTTGGGTACAACGTTATGCTCGATCGAAGTACGTGGATCTGTCGCTCATCCCATCCAGGGAAGCGAGATCGCCCAAAACCACTCGGATACACTGAGTGACAAGAGCATTGTGACCAGCTTCACTATTGCGATAAGCAGTGCCGTCATGGCGATAAGAACTGCTGCCCAAGCTTTCACCAGTTTAGCCATGGCGCTAACAAATCGCACCATGGTCTCTACTAGTTCTGCTAGGGCCGTGAACAGCTCAACCACAAACTTCAACCGAGCCAATATGACAGTTTTGAATTTCATTCAAAACCTCCATGAGAAATCACCTACCATATGTAGGTGAAAAGTATTCGGCTCGTGGGTACCTGCTTCTTCCTTGCCCCTTCCTCAAAGCGTCCAAAACTGCTAGTCGCCTTAGCGGTCGCCCGAGGACCAATATTTTTCTCGGGCACGAACACTTCTAACTCCATCCCTTCCTCGGCTATTCCCACCAGCGCTCCGCGGTTTGTCATGCGCTCGCTATGGCGAGAAGGCCAAGCACTAGCTTGGCTTCGACGTCATCGTCAGCGTCCTGGCAGTGCATCAGAAGATTGCGCCCAACATCGCCGGCATCTACGGCCTCCATGCACACGGGCATCTTCAAGAGCCCCACTGGGGCTGCATGCGGTGCGGCGCGAAGTGGTTGAGGGACGGGGCGGCATTGATGGACTGACCCTCTCAATTGGCTACGGAGGTCATGTCGAAGGCAGCGCTTACAAGGCTCTCGCGAGATCACCTGGATCGTGAAGCCCTGCCCTTCAGGAGTCCATGATGAAACGTGGGGAAGGTCAATCCATCGCGGGTCACACTGACGCCACCGGAGTTTGCGAGACGCAACGAGCAGCGGAAGTCGAACTCTGAGGATTCGAATCTAGGGAATCAAATTGACCGGCACGCCCAGGCGGACGGTGTTGTGGACCTCGGCAACCGCATCGGTCTGGCGGATCAGCTCCGCGATCTCCTCCGCCGAAGCCGGGGAGGAGACCGACAACGCCTGCTCGATCGAGCCTTTGCGGACGGCGACCTCATGGGTGCCTTCCGTGTTCTTGACCGTTGCCGAGATTTCCATAGAGCCTCGCTATTCGCCCACGGCCTCAAGCACGTCGCGAACCAGCAGAGTGGTAGGCAGTTGATGCGGGCGAGGGTGATAAGCGGACCGGTGTTGATGATGAGGCGTTCAGCCATTCAGCAGAAACCTCACCTCGGATGTGGAATCCTCCGGGCGCAGGTTGGATATCGAGATCCCGATCCGGGGCAAGGACATCAGGAATCCCACGCGGCTCTTGCCGCAGAGCTTCGCCGCCTGCCCTGAGCTCAACCGGCCCAACTCGTAGAGCTTTCCTGCCAGGAGGAAGGTTGCCTCCTCATCGAACTCGTCGCGGCTCAAACCCATGCTGAAGAGGACATCGTCGCCATAGGGGATCGTCAGCTCATACATGACTCTGTTCTCCTCAGTACAGTTTGGCTTTCGGCCCTCGTGATCGTAGCACTCCCCTCGTCCACCTAAAAAGCGGAGCCGAGGGCCGCCCGCCCCAAGGCGGCCCTTCCGACTCCTGACCCGGTGCCTGTCGGTCGCTTCGTCCTCCGCCCTCTCGCGGCCGTCCGGAGACTGGTCGGAGCCGTTCCCCCCGATCTCTGGACGACCGCGCTCTGTCTGGCGGTCATCGCGCGCTGTCTGGCGGTCACCGCCAGCTGCGTGCAGGTCATCGCGCCCTGTCTGGCGGTCACCGCCAGCTGCGTGCAGGTCATCGCGCCCTCTGTGGCGGTCACCGCCAGCTGCGTGGCGGTCATCGCGCGCTGTGTGGCGCTCACCGCCAGCTGCGTGGCGGTCGTCGCGCCCTGTCTGGCGCTCACCGCCAGCTGTGCGGCGGTCGTCGCGCCCTCCGTGGCGCTCACCGCCAGCTGTGTGGCGGTCGTCGCGCTCTCTGTGGCGCTCACCGCCAACTGTGTGGCGGTCGTCCAGAGATCGGGGGGCAACGCTCGCGCGTCGGGTGCAGCGGCCGAAACGGAGGCCGGGCCCGGTTCTGCTCATCGGAGAGTCTTCACAAGCCCCGCCCGCCTCAGCCGTTCCAGGAAGCTCGGCTTCCCGGCGTGCCTCTCACAGAGCTGAAGGATTTGCGCCTCGACATCGGACGCTCGGCCGCCCCGGACAGCCAGCTCCCGCAGATCGCAAAGCAGCCTCACAGCCTCGTCGTAGCGGCCAGGCCGCGTGGTGGCGATGTTCGCGTCCACCTGTTTCCAGACCTGAGGCTCCCTTTTCGCGAGGCTGTTCAGGTATCGCTCCCGCTCTTCGGCCGCGGCCCGCTCACGCCGTGCCCGCTCGGCAGCGGCGCGCTCGGCCGCCTCCCGGTGCCGGACTCTCGCCTGCCTCTCCACTGCCTCCAGGAGCTCCCCAACCGTTCGCGGGGCTTCGCCGTCACGGGGCTCGCGGGCCGGCTGAGATTCGCGGAACTGTCGCAGCATTTCGGCGCGCAGGTGGGGTTCCTTGCCGCCGGCAAGCCGGACGAGCCATTCGGTCTTCGCGGCATCCGGCAATGCCGCAATCCACGGCTCGATGCCGGGTCCGGAGGAGGCTGCCTCGACCTTGGGGCTGCGGGTGGCCGCAACCGCGAGGAGGTCTCCGTCGAGGCGGAGGAAATCCACGAAAGCCTGGAGGGGAGCGGTCAGGTCGCCCAGACCGGCGGGGACCGGCGGCTCGGTCGCATCGTCATCCAACTCTCGGCCCTGCACGCAGAGGAGCCACGCAAGGTAGAGCGCCCGATGGTCGCCTGCGGCGAGATCGCCCCGCAGTGGAAGCAGCGACGAGAGCCAGCCCCTCTCCTCATCCTCCCAGTCGCCACCGTCTTCGTCCTCGGAAGACAGCTCCAGGATGATGAAGTCTCCCCGGGCACGGACCGACGCGGCCTGGCCACGGCAGTAAAGCTTCGCGGTCTTCAACTTGAGGGCCTTGGAGGGAAGCCGGATCATCAGCTCGTGCGTTCCCCAGTTCGCCAGGTAGAGGAAGGCATCGAAGTACGTCTCCATCCAGGCCGAAGGATCTCCCTTGAAGCTTCCCCACTCATAATGGTTCACGAACCGGGTGGCGGTGATGGTGGCGCGTGACGAGCACGCGCGCAGCTCGGCCATCTCGCGCGCGGTCAGCGGCCTGTCAATCGCCTGGAACTCGTAGTACTGGTATTCGCTCATGATCCGCTCTCCACTTGCAGGAGCCTCACGGAAGCCAACGACTCCCTCGACTCTGGATTGCGCGCAAAGATCCCTGGTACGATCCCGGAAGCGGGGCACAGGGGACGTTCATCCGGTAAATGATATCGTAGGGCAAGCCATGACATCCATCCCTCCAGTGCCCCGTCCGTGTGCCCTGTTCAGTCTTTGCAGTAGGCTGCGTCCACTGCTTTCCCTTCCGGGCCGGAGGATGGAATTGCCTGGATCTGCGCCACGCCGGTGTTGAGCTGGGACGCCTTCGAAGGCTCGGGGCCGATCGCCAGGAAGGCGCGCTGGGTTCCTCCCGGGGAGACCGTCCGGGTCGCGGGGTTCTCCCTGCCGAACGGCATGGTGTACGTGGGCAGCGGGCTCCCTCCCATCCAGAGGTGGGCGGGCCCGACTGAACCGGCCCTGATCAATCCCGCCCTGTTGATTGCCAGGAGCAACCCGGACCTCCAAGGGCGCCTGATGTCCTACTGGCCGTCCTACAGAGCCATCCCGGCAGAGTGCCGCGCCGGCTATCTCCGCTGGCTCGCCGACGGCCGGAAGAATCCCGACGCCGGCATCGGATACGTCTTCCTCTTCCTGTATGGCCTCGAGCGGCGCCTGCTCTTCGACCACGCGCAGTCGGGGATCCCCCGCGGCGAGCGCAACGCCATCCTGGACGAGGTCGAGCGGCTGCTCGGGATCTACGGCGGCAACGATTCTTTCCGGAGCTACGCTTCCAAGCTCCACAGCCTGGGCCTCGTCCTCCGCGGATCGATCGACATCACGGCCCTGAAGCCGCCGGTCCACCGAGATTCCATGGACCTGCCCATCGTGACCAGCCTGGTTCTCGGCGTCCTCGCGGCCGGCGGAAAACCGCTCCCCGTGGAATGGGCGCATTCGTGGATCCAGACGTCTCCCTCGTTCTCCCTCCGGACCCCGGCCCAACGCTGTCCGGACGAGTTCCGCGAGCTTTTCTTCCTGCGATACCGCGAAAGCTACGGCGACGGCATCAAGCTCAGGCCCAACAAGACGCGCCTCAAGGTCGACTACTTCCCGGCGAGCCCGTCCTTCGGAGGCTTCACGTCCGTTCCCCTGGATCTGCCCGACGTGGAACAGTCGACGACGACGTTCGACCGCCTGCGAAGGCTGGCCCAGCAGTGCACGGACGATCTGGCCCCCTACAGCAGCTGGGTCCGCAGGACGGGCGAGACCGGGAGCCCGGCTGCCGTGACCTTGCTGCCCGCGCCGCTCGCCCTCGGGCGCGGCGACGCCAAGACGCTCGCTCTCAATGACTGGCTCGAAGCGCGTCTCGATGGCCGCGGCCTCGCCTTGATCGAGTCCTCCGAGCTGATCCGCCGGTGGCCGTGCAAGGCGGCCGGCCGGCCCTCGGGCCGCGAGCTTGTGATGCTCAGCGACTTCCTGGTTTTGCGCGGTCTCGGCATCGAGCCGGACGCGGCCCTCGGCGGCTCCTCGCTCGCCCGCACGCCCCGCGCGGCGCTCTTCCGCCTGCCCGGCGGCTCGCGCGACAAGGCGTCCCACGCCTTCGAGAGCGCGGCCGTGCTCCTGCATGTCGCCGCCATGGTCGCCGACGCCAACGGCGGAGTCTCGGCCGGCGACGAGCGGCATGTGATGCAGCACCTGGCCACGGCCCCCGGCCTGACCGCCGCCGACCGCGTGCGGCTCGAAGCCCGCTTCCGGTGGCTGGCGATCGACCCGCCGACGCTCAGCAGCGTCAAGAAGGGTCTCCGGCGGGTCGCGGAGGGAGAGCGCCGCGCGCTCGGCCCGCTCCTCATCTCCTTCGCCGGCGCCGACGGTCATCTCGGTCCCGAAGCGGTGAAGGTGCTGACCCAGGTGTACCCGCTTCTCGGCCTCGAGGCCCAGTCGCTGTACTCCGACCTGCACCAGCTGATGAGCGCGCAGACCGCGCCGGCCGGAGGACCGGTTCCGGTGCGGCCGGCGGAGCCTGCGCCGGGATTTGCGATCCCGCGCCCGGGCCGGGCCGACAAGACCGCTTCACCCGCCGTGGAGCTCGACCTCGACAAGGTACGGGCGAAGCTCGCGGAGACCGAACGGGTCTCCAGTCTGCTGGGTCAGATCTTCGTCGACGAAGAGGCCCCGAAGGGTGTGATGAATCCGGAGAAATCGGAGAACCCGGGGATCCCGGAAACCCCGGAGAACACCGAGCCCACTCTCGCCGGTCTCGACGGTGCCCACTCCGCGCTTCTGCTCCGCCTGTCCGGCTCGGCGACCTGGGAGCGGGCCGGGATCGAACGGCTGGCCGGCGACTTCGGCCTGCTGCCCGACGGTGCCCTCGAAGTCATCAACGAAGCCGCGTTTGCCCTCTGCGGCGCACCTCTGCTCGAAGGAGATGAGATCATCGAGATCGATCAGGAGGTTCTCCAGGAGATGCTGCCATGACCGAAACCCCCGCCAACCCCGTCGGCGCTACCTCCCAGAAGCTGCGGGCCAAGGACCGCGACGCCATTCTTCAGTCGCTGCGCGCGGGCGTCGTCCCCCGGCGCGGGCATCAACACATCCAGGTCGGCCGGGTCGAGGAGGTGAGGGCTCTCCTTCAGGACCTCGACCGCGTGGCCGACGGCGGCTCGGCGATCCGCTTCGTCATCGGCGAATACGGGTCCGGCAAGACGTTCTTTCTCCACCTGATGCGCTCGATCGGCCTGGAAAAGGGGCTCGTCGCCGCCCAGACCGACCTCTCTCCCAGCCGGCGGCTGCATGCGACTGGAGGCGAGGCGCGGAGCCTCTACGCCGATCTCATGGCGAACCTCGCGACCCGCACGCGGCCCGAAGGCGGTGCCATGCCGAGCGTCGTGGAGCGCTTCGTCACCTCCGCCCTCCAGGAATCGAGGGATCGCGGCATCGGCACCCGCGCCGTCCTCGACGAGCGCCTCGCCGCCCTGGCCGAGATGCCGGGCGGCTACGACTTCGCCGAGGTGGTCGCCGCCTACTGGCAGGGTCACGACGAGGGAAACGACCGGCTCAAGTCGGACGCCGTGCGCTGGCTGCGGGGCGAGTTCGCGACGCGCACCGACGCCCGCAGGGCGCTGGGGGTGCGCACGATCATCGACGACGCCAGCGTCTACGATCATCTCAAGCTCTTCGCGCGCTTCGTCCGCCTCGCCGGCTATGCCGGGCTCGTCGTCTGCTTCGACGAGATGGTCAATCTCTACAAGCTCGCCAACACCCGCGCCCGCAGCAGCAACTACGAGCTGATCCTCCGCATCGTCAACGACAGTCTTCAGGGCTCGGCGGTCGGCCTCGGCGTGCTCTTCGGCGGCACGCCGGAGTTTCTGATGGACCCGCGCCGCGGTCTCTACAGCTACGAGGCCCTGCAGTCGCGCCTCGCGCAGAACCGGTTCACCGCCGGTGGGCTCAAGGATCTGAGCGGCCCGGTCGTGTCGCTGCCGGGGCTGACCCCGGAGGAGCTGTTCGTGCTGCTCCGCAATCTGCGCCACGTCCAGGCCCTGGGCGAGACCGCCGCCTATCTGCTGCCGGACGACGCGCTCGTCGCCTTCATGGATCACTGCTCGAAGCGGATCGGCGACGCCTACTTCCGCACGCCTCGAAACACCATCCGTGCCTTCCTGGAGCTGCTCGCCGTGCTCGAACAGAATCCCCACGTCGACTGGCATCAGCTCCTGGGCAGCGTCGAGCTGACGGCCGAGACGAATCCGGATCTCGAGCCGCTCGAAAGCGAGGAGGCTGGCATCGCCGCTCGGGTTCAAGCGGGCGGCTCTGTCGGCGCTGAATCCGGTATCGGCGACGGTGGCGACGGTGGTGACGGTGACGACGACCTGGCCTCCTTCCGGCTCTGAGCCACGCGCCTGCATGGAGTCCTCCGCCTTTCATCGGCTGCACCCGAAGATCCAGCGCTGGATCTGGCGCACCGGCTGGGAGGAGCTGCGCGACATTCAGGAGCAGGCGATCCCGGCGATCCTCGCGAAGGAAAAGGACGTCGTCATCGCCGCCGCCACGGCCGGGGGCAAGACCGAGGCGGCTTTCCTGCCGATCCTCTCGGCTCTCGTCGACGATCCGGGCAGTCCCGGCGACGGTATCCGGGCTCTGTACGTCAGTCCGCTCCGGGCGCTCATCAACGATCAGTTTCAACGCCTCGACCTGCTGTGCCAGGAGCTGGACATCCCGGTGCATCGCTGGCACGGCGACGTGGGAGCGGGGCAGAAGCGAAAGGTGCTCGACAAGCCCGCGGGCGTTCTGATCATTACGCCCGAATCGCTGGAAGCCTTCTTCGTCCTCCGCGGCCACGAGGTGCGGCGGATCTTCGAACGCCTCGATCATGTCGTCGTCGATGAGCTGCACGTTTTTCTGAGCAGTGAGCGCGGCGCCCAGCTTCAGTCGCTCCTTCATCGAATCGAGCTGGCCATCCGGCGGCGCGTGCCGCGGATCGGCCTCTCCGCCACGCTCGGCGATCCCAGCCTTGCCTGTGGCTTCCTGCGTCCACGCGAGGGTGACACGGTGTTGCAGATCCAGTCCACGGCGCCCGGCCAGGAGCTGCGTCTCCAGGTGCGCGGCTACCGCCGGCTGCCGCCGCCGATCTCGCCCCGGGAGGCCGAAGCCAGGGAGGCGGCGGGCCGGGAGGTCGCTCCCGAGGAGGTGACCGACGGCGACGTCTTCGCCATCGCCCGGCATCTCTTCGAGCACCTGCGCGGCGGTCATCACCTGATCTTCGCCAACGCCCGCAGCCGCGTGGAGGAGCTGGCCGACCTTCTGCGCCGCCTCTGCGAATTGCACGGGGTTCCCAACGAGTTCTGGCCGCATCACGGCAATCTCTCCAAGGATCTCCGGGAGGATGCCGAGGCCGCGCTCAAGGATCAGAGCCGTCCGGCGAGCGCCGTCTGCACCTCGACGCTGGAGCTGGGCATCGACATCTCGGTCATCACGAGCGTGGCCCAGGTCGGGCCGCCGCCCTCGGTGGCCAGTCTGCGCCAGCGGCTCGGCCGGTCCGGACGGGCTGAAGATCCGGCCATCCTGCGCCTCTATGTCCAGGAGCCGATCGTCGAGCCGGCCACCGCGCCTCACGATTCCCTGCGCGCCGACCTGGTCGAATCGATCGCCGTCGTCGAGCTGCTTCTGCAAGGCTGGTGTGAGCCGCCCGAGCTGCGCGGCCTTCATCTTTCGACTCTGGTGCAGCAGGTGCTTTCGCTCCTCGCCCAGCTCGGAGCGGTGCGGGCCGATCAGGCCTGGCGGGCGCTCTGCGGGAGCGGCCCGTTCTTCCGCGTCGACCAGGCCCTCTTCTCCCGCTTCCTGCGCGCCCTCGGCAAGAACGGTCTCCTTCAGCAGGACCACTCGGGCGAGCTTGTGCTGGCGGAGCGGGGCGAGAAGATCGCGAACCATTACAGCTTCTTCGCCGCGTTCAGCAGCCCGGAGGAGTATCGCGTCGTGGCCGGAGGCCGCAATCTGGGGAGCGCGCCGTTCTCGGAATCTCTCTTTCCCGGCCGGCAGGTGATCTTCGGCGGCCGGCGTTGGGTGGTGGTGTCGGTGGACGACCACGCGAAGGTGGTCGACCTGAAGCCCGCCGTCGGCGGCCGGCCTCCGGCGTTCCGGGACCGCGCGACGGCGCCCGCCCATGACCGGGTACGCCAGGAGATGCTGCGCCTCTACAAGAGCTTCGAGCTGCCGCGCTACCTGGACGCCAGCGCCCGCGAGCTTCTCGCGGAGGGACGAGAGAACTTCCACCGTTACCAGCTCCAGGAGCGCTCGCTGATCCAGGACGGCAGCCACACGCTCTTCTTCCCCTGGTCCGGCGATCGCGTCATGGACACGCTGGTGTTGTGGCTCGCGAGCCGGGACATCGACGTCACCCGCGAGGGCGTGGCCCTGGTCTTCGACCGGATGACGCCGGAGAGGGTCGAGGCCGAGCTACGAACGATAGCGGCCGGCAAGCCCCCGGATGCCGTCGAGCTGGCGAGGCGTGCCGGGAACAAGGAGCGCGAGAAGTTTCACCCGTGGCTGGACGGCGAGGTTCTGGCCGTGGACTATGCGGCGGGGGTGCTGGATGTGGAGGGGACGGTGGCGGCGTTGAGGGGGTGGAGGTGATTGGGCCCGTGATCCCTTGGACCTTGGCCGTCAGGATCTCGCGAGATCGACCGAAAGGCACGCTTCGACGGCCTCGTAGAGATTCTGAAGGAGCTCCTCGAAGCTCTCTCCCTGGGTGGCACAACCTGGGATGGAAGGAACCTCCGCCCAGTAGCCACCTTCCTCCGCGTCGTGAACAATGACCTTGAGTTTCATGGTTGGCCTCCCTGTCAGGGCCTCATCTTGACTCTTCGCCCACGAAGTGGAGCCGAATCATCTTCGGCCTCGCCTCCTCGCTGTCAAAATGACAGAGCACGGCATCGCGAACCTGTTCGTGAAGCTGTGCCAGGTGCTCCGCTTCCGTGAAGATCGCCTCTCCGAGTGCGTGAGCGGTATAACCCCCTTCAGGCGCCTCCTCCACGGCAAAGATCAACTCGTTCATAGCTGGTTCCTCAAGGACGTTGAAGCCTCGCCCGGACTCCATTAAGAAGCTTCAGCCAGACGGCGTCCCGTATTGGCGTGCGAAACCGTCCGGAATGCTCTTTGGCGCTTCTCGTCCTCGACGAGTTCGCGGACAGCTTGATAGTCGGTCAGTGGGATCAGGACATACGCCGCATTGGTGCGAGGATCGACGACCTGCGGCGGCTGGGTGTCCGTCGAATCAAGAGCGTGCTGCTGATCCTCGGTCAAGAGAATGGGCATGTCGCATTGTCCCTCAAATGATCCTGCCTGGCGACTCCAGTCCGCCATGACTCTCTCGCTGAAGCAATCCTTGGAGCACCACCGGCACATACCCCATCCCTCCCGGAACCCGCCGCAGCCTTTCTCCTGACCGCTCCTCCGAAGCTATCGGCCGTGTGTCCCAGGCTTTGAGCGATGCCTCCCCTGGCTTGAGCAGTGCCCCTCGCGGGCCGAGCCGGCCCGTGTTCTACCTCCCCTCCCGCCACCGTCCTCAACCTCTCTCGCAGTCGTGAGGAGCTTTTCGGGAGTCGTTCCTCCCGGTTTGTGGACGATGCCTCCCATGGGAGGGAAGTGGGGTTTTAGGACCTTCCTCGGTCCCAGAGTAGGAACCAAATGGCCCGCCTCCTGCGCCAGATAGTCACCCTGCGGGCACGTGAACACCAAGCTCTGAAAGCTGCGGGCCTTCTCGGCGAGCAGCGCACGGAACCACTCCATCCGGGTGTCATCGCTCTGGACGTGCTGGTCGTCGAGGACGATTGTGGTCTGGAGATACTCCCCGAGGCTGAGCCGATACAGAGTTGAGAGCTGTTCCGGCGAAGGGGCTGTGCCACGCGAGCAGTATCCCTGCGTCCTTTCAGGACTTGGGGAGGGCGGAGGGGGAACTTGACCTGGCAATGAATTGCCAGGCTTTACCCCGTTGCCCCTTCGGGGCGTCATGGGAGGCCGGTGGATGCGGGGACTTGAAGGCGGTACGCGGCGCCAGACTTTCGGCTCCAGATTCAGGGGGACTGCAGGGGGCTCAAACGGCATGATGGCGGAGTGCGTTGTGTCGAATGCCGTGGGTGGAGCCCGCATCGCTGAGCTGAGACGTTTATGGTGCCGTCCAGGCAAGAGCCGACCGGAGAGGATGCGCTCCGACCCTGCCCCGAAGGGGCCTCGGGTTATAGCCTGGCATTTCAATGCCAGGACCGAAGGCCGGGAACCCTCACCTTTACCTCACCTTCCAAGCCCTGAAAGGGCGCAGGGATTCACCCCAGAAGATACCGCTCGTCATAGGAAATCCCGTTGCGTTTCAACAGCGCCACCAACTCTTCCTGAAACGACACCTTCCGGTGGTGCTCCTCCTGATTGAGGATGTATTTCCGCACCCGCTCCGCCATGGAGGTGCTCACGGAAAAAGCGCCGTAGCCCACCTGCCAATCGAATCTGTGGGCGAGGCGCTGTTCCGCGTTCAGCCATTTCGAGGACTTCGCCTTGACGGTCTTGACTGCGGCAGCCACGGCGACATCCGATTTGATCTTGGCGAGGAGGTGGACATGGTCCGGCATGCCTCCGATCGCGAGGAGGATTCCCCCGTCACCCCGAACGATGCCGCCCATGTAGCCGTAGAGGGAGTCCTGGATTTCGGAGCGGATCAAGGGCACACGGTTCTTGGTGCTGAAGACGATGTGAACGAGAAGGTTCGAGAAGGTGGATGCCATGGCGCGGGATACGGTAATCGCGGTTGCACGAGGATGCAACTGGGAGGTTGGTATCCCTGCGTCCTTTCAGGACTTGGCGTGGGGGGAGGCGGGCTTGACCTGGCAATGAATTGCCAGGCTTTACCCCGTTGCCCCTTCGGGGCGTCTTGGGAGGCCGACGGATACGGGGGCTTGAAGAGCGCTGCGCCAGACGTTCGGCTCCAGATTCAGAGGACTGCACCGCAGGGCACGACCTCAAACGGCATGCGGAGTGCGTTGCGTCGAATGCCGTGGGGGGAGCCAGCATCGCTGAGTCGTCCGGGCAAGAGCCGACCGGAGAGGATGACGCTCCGCCCCTGCCCCGAAGGGGCCTCGGGTTATAGCCTGGCATTTCAATGCCAGGATCGAAGGCCGGGAATCCTCACCCTTCACCTCCCCTTCCAAGCCCTGAAGGGGCGCAGGGATTCATCCCAGGAGATACCGCGGCTGGCACCTCAAGCCCGCCCCACCGCCCGCCCAAGATCAATCGCCCGCAAGAATCCCTCGTCGCTATCCGCGGAAACCGCCCCTTCCCCTGCCACCATCGCCTCCCGCGTCAGATAGTCGCCCGGCCGGCAGGTGAACACCACGATCTGGAAGCTCCGGGCTTTCTCAGCCAGCAGCGCACGGAACCACTCCATCCGGGCGTCATCGCTCTGCACGAGTTGGTCGTCGAGGACGATCGTGGTCTGGAGATACTCCCCGAGGCAGAGCCGATAGAGCGTTGAGAGCTGCTCGCGCGTTCCAACCGAGATGCGATCGGCCGACCTCACGGCTCCGGCGATGACGACGCCTTCCGTGCTCAGATGCGCGGTGAGCTGGACGTTTTGATAGCGCTGCCGGGTCAAGGCCTGGAACCGGCTGGCGATGGCTGGGGCGAGCGCCTGGCCCAGATTGCTGGCCTGGTCGGCGTCCGCCGCCTTCATCTGCTCCAGCAGCAGCTTCCAGGCCTCGTAATCCATCTCAAGCTCGCGGTCCCGCTGCGCGGCCAGCTCGAACGCCTCGGTCGCGTCCAACAAACGATCCCGCGCGACGGCGCCGCCGACCTGCTGCAAGCGGCCCTGCGTGGTGTGGATCTCCTCGGTCAGATGATCCAGATCTCGCCTTGCTCCTTTCAGCGCTTCCGTCGCGGCGATGACCTCTTCAGCCGTCACCGGCCGCTCGGGTGCGGGAAAAACGTCGTGGCGCGCCAGGGCTTCATCCCGTGCGCGCTCCGCGGCAGGGAGATCCTCGGCCTCGCGCTGCCCTCTGCGCTCGACGAGCCTCCCCTGCTCCTTGGCGTGATCGTCGATGGCCCGATCCCGGGCTTCCTGTGCGGTTTCGACAGCTTGCCGAGCCTCTTCGACCGTGGCCCGCGCCTCGGCCAGGGCTGAATCGAGCTCGCCTTTCCGGTCCGCCATCCGGGCCTGGAGCGACGCAAGCTCGGCGGTGACTCGATCCAACTCTTCCGAGGCGGCCCGCAATCCTTCGTTCGCAGCGGCGACTCCGGCGGCCACGCCGTCCGGAAACTCCAGGAGCGCCGCCGCCCGCGCCTCGACGGCCGTCTCCAGCTTCTCTCCGGAAGTCCGGACGCGCTCTTCCGCCAGGGTCTGGTGGGTGGCCGCCGTCTGGACCGCCGCTCTCGCCGTATCCGCGTCGCGCAAGGCCTGCTGCTTTCTGGCCCGGAGGGTCGCGACGGGGTCCGTCCCCAGCAGATCGAGATCGGCCGCGAGCGATTCCAGCGTCACGTCTCCGAGCGCGAGGCGGCAGGCATCCGCACGCCCCGAAGCCTCGCGAAGGGCCTCGGCCGCACCGCCGAGATCCGCGATCTGGCGCCGAAGCGATTCCAGCTCCAGATCCTGGGATTGGACGAGGCCGTCCATCTCCTTCGCCTCGGTCATCTTCGCTTCGAGCGCCTCCAGATCCGCCACGCCGGCCGCCGACAGGTGCGGCGAAAGCTCGGCGTCTCGGCGGCTCTCCAGGGCGCGCACCTTGTCCTGGGCTTCGCGGCGGCCCCCGCGGACGCGAACGGTCGCCAGGTCGGCGACATCCACCTCCACCTCGGCATCCGCTTCGATCTCCAGCGGCTGCGCGAACAGCCCCGCCTCCGCGGCAACTCCGTCCTTCCGGACTTTTAGATTGACGAACGCGGTGGGGATCACGGTCATCACGAGCCCTACGTCCAGGGCGCCGCGCGCGCTCGCAAGCTCGGTTTCGAGCCTCCGCAGGGCGGGCAGGAGCGCGGCCGACGGCACCACGACGGCCGCCCGCTGCGCGGCCAGATCCGACCGCTTCGCCGAGGCCCGCGCAAGATCGGCCTGGAGACCGGCCTCCCGCTCGACGTCGGCCCGGGCTTTCGCGGCCTGCCGCTCCGCGTTCCGCGCCTCCACGCCGTGCGCGAGCCGATCGCACCGGCCGAGCGCCTCGTTCGCCGCGGTCTCGGCATCGCGGGCTTCCGTCCACGCTTCGCGCGCACGGCTCGCCTCGGTTTCCTGCTTTCGGTGCTCCTCATCCGCTCGGTCGGCGGCTTCCGTGCGAGCCCGGGCGAGGGTTGCCACCTCGACCCGCTGCTGGGCCGCCTGCACGGCCTGCTCCGCGGCGGCCCTGCGCAGCTCGATCTCCTGCCGGACGACCGTGTCCGCCATGTCGGAGCCCAGAGCGCCGGCCGAATCCTCCGCGGACGCCAGGGCGTCGCCGGCCGCGGCCGAAGCCTCCCGGGCCTCCTTCAGCCTCTGCTCCGCCTGCTCCCGGATCGCCGCGAGATCGCGGACTCGCTGCTCCGTCCCGGCGACGGCCTGATCCATGGCCGCAATGCGCGACACCTGCGCCCGGGCGGCCTCGACCGCCTCCAAGGCCAGCCCGCGGTCCACGACCTGCTGCGCCAGGAGTCGAACCGTGTCCAGCCGCTCCTCGGCCAGGGCAAGCTCCTCCGCGAGCTGGTCCCGATCCCGGTAGAGCTCCTCCAGGTGCCGCTCCACGACTTCGGAGTCCGCGACGATCTTCTCGAGACCCTCCTTCGCCTCCCGCGCCTCCGTCACCCGGTCCGCCGCGACCTTGAAGACGCTTCCCCGGGCCGTTTTCTTGGCGCCCTTGTCCGTGTAGGCCTCGTCCCGGCGCGCCTGGGCCTGCCGGAGCATGGCGAGGAACAGGGGATCCTGCGCCACGGCCTGCAACGCTGCGGCAATCTGATCCTTGCCGCTCGCCGTGCCGTCGTCGTTCAGGCTGCGATCGAGGACATCGCTCACATCCGCCTGCGTCGACAGGAGCGCGGTGGCCAGAAAGCTGGAGGGAAGACCCTTTCCGGCTCCCGTGCCGCCCGGCTCGGGAATGCCCCATTGCAGGATCTCCCGGAGCCTTGCATCGACCCGGCGCGCGCGCTCGACATCGTCGAACTCGGTACCGTTCCTCGACTCCTGGAGCAGCGACGAGCCGCGCTTGCCAAACTGTTTCTGAACGCGCCAGAACCGCTGCTCCTCCGTCTGGAACGTCAGCTCGACGAACGGATCGTCCGCCCCGGACCAGGAGACATAGGGCTCGGAGCCCGTCGAGGTGTGAGGGAGCAGCAGCGCCAGGCGGATCGCCTCCGCGAGCGTCGATTTGCCGAGATCGTTGGGACCGTAGAGAACGTTGAGCCCCGGACCGAACGCGATGTCCAGCTCCGGAATCGCGGCGAAGCTCCGCACGCGCAGACGGTGAAGCCTCATCGAGCCGCCCCGCCCGTTGCGCTCGTTGCGATCATCGCGCTCTGCTGCTGAAGCAGCTTGTACAGGTGAGACAAGGCCCGGTTCGCCTTCTCCCGCTCGGCCTCATCCACCGACTCGGCGACGATCCGGTCCAGGCGGGCGACCGTGTCCTTCAGCACCGGCGGCAGATCCTCGGGAAAGGCGTCCGCGGACCCGGTCTGAATCCGCAGATTCGTCCGGTCCACGACCAGGACTCCGACGCGGCCATGGGTCGCGGCGGTCCCTTCCAGATCCTGGACGATCCGGGAGAGCTCGCTCTCCTCCGCCAGGGAGACCGTCATGTCCAGATGAAGCCTCACCACGTGGCGTTCGAGATCCGGCCGGGTCAGCAGCGCCCGCAGCTCGTTCATGTCGCGGCACCGCACGTCGAGCCAGGTCCAGGTTGCCACCCGCGCCTCGTCGACCCGGGGGCGGGCGCCGTGCCGGAACAGCGCCACCACCGCCACCTTGCCGGCGCCGGCATCCTCAAAGCTCATCGGCTCCGGCGTACCCGGATAGACGGTCGGCACCGGCAGCTTCGGCGTGACGTCGCGGAACGAATGCGTGTCGCCGATCGCGAGATAGTCGAGACCGCGCTGAGATCCGGCATCCCGGCGGATCGGAAAGTTCGTCTGATAGCCGGCGATGTCGAACGTGCTGCCATGAACGCAACCGATGCGGAGCCGGGCGTCACCGGGCTCGCGCGCGGGCAGCGCCATGGCCAGGTCGTTCTCCCCGGCTTTCGAACGGCACGGCCGCGCATAGAGCACCGCCTCCGGCGTGATCTCGCAGGAGAAATCGTCCCGGTCCACCACCTGCACCCAGGCGGGGAGACGCGAGCGAAACGGATGAGCGGCGTGCCACACGGAATCCTTGGTGAGCGGATCGTGGTTGCCCGGCACCAGGAACACGGGCGCCTCCGTCGGATGATCGTGGAAGATCTTCGCGAGACCCGCCCAGAAATCCTGGGCCGGCGCCGGCTCGTCGAACAGATCGCCCGCGCAGAGCACGGCCTGCACCCGCTGGCGCCGCGCCAGGTCGAGAATCCTGCCCACCACGTCCATCCGCGCCCGGGAGAGCGCCTTCTGGGCCTCCTCGGGGAACGACAGAAACCGTTTCCCGAGATGCCAGTCGGCCGTGTGCAGGAGCCTCAGCATGACGTCGTCGGCTCCTCGATCCGGAACGCCGCCCGGAACAGCCGGGTCACTTTCGGAGCCTGATACCGCCGCTGGTGATAGTCGTCTCGCCATCTCCGGTAGACCTCGTCCTCCCTGGAATCCAGGGCGTTGATCCGCTGCTCGAGCCCCTCCTGCCGGGAGGCGAGCCGGTCGATCTCCGCCTCCACCCGCTGCCGCTCGGTCGCCCCCACCACCTGGTCGCGGCGGGTCCGGGCGGCACGCAGCGTCTCGGTGATCCCCGCCAGCTCCTGGCGGCTCAAGAGAACCTTGTCCTCCACATACCGTTCGAGCTGCCCGAGCGCCTGCTCGAAGTGCTTCTGCTCGCCGATCTCGACCTCCTGCTGATCCACGAAAACCGCCTCGTCGAGCGCATCGTCCAGCCAGGGAGGGTCCACGATCGCCTCGAACGGAGGACCGTCGGCGGCGGGCAGCCGGGAGATCCGGGCCGCGAGACCGGGATCGATAGGAGCCCCGTCTACCACCGCTCCGGCGACCAGCCGCTGCACGGGCTCGAATCCGCCGTAGTCCACGAGGAGCACGCCGAGCACCCCGGTCTTGCCCGCCAGCCCGGCAAGCTCGGAAGACGACTCTGAAGGCAGCCCCAGCACCACCGATCCTCCCGCCCACTCGCGGGCGTCCGCGATCGCCGCCTGCACCAGCGGATGCACCAGATTCAGCGCTTCGGCATCGCTCAAGCCTCGCGCATCGCCGACCGCGAAGCGCCTCCCCTCGCCGATCCCGGCCGGCAGCCCTTCCTCGGACAGGACCTCGGACAGGATCTCGAAGACCACCCGGTTTCCCTCCTCGGACCGGCGGTGCTCGACCCCGAAGGCGGCCAGATAGCCCTCGATCAGATCGGCGACATCCCGGTCGAGCTGGGCGAGCGCGGCGGGCAGCTCGTCGCGCAGCCGCCGGAACACCTTGCGCACCTCTTCGTCGAACCGGGACTCGATGATCTGCGAGGTCCGCCGGTACTCGCGCTCGTACGCCTCGCGGCGGCCCTCCACCTTGTCGCGCAGCGCCGCGATCTCGCGGGTGATCTCCTCGACCGTGCGCGACCGGCTGTAGATGCTCTGGAGATCGCTCTGAAGCTCGACGGCCAGCGCCGACACCGCGATCTCGGGGGTGTCGGTGCGCGGCTCGTGCAGCACCTGGTCCGACGCGTCCAGCACCTTGCCGAACAGATCGAGCTTCCGGCTCAGGATCTCGAACGTCAGCTGCTGCCCCTCGTTGTCCCGGTTGATGAAGTTGACCACCGTCACGTCCCGGGTCTGGCTGTACCGGTGGCAACGGCCGATGCGCTGCTCGATGCGCTGGGGGTTCCAGGGCAGGTCGTAGTTGATCACCGTCTCGCAGAACTGGAGGTTCAGCCCCTTCGCTCCGGCCTCGGTGGACACCAGAACCCGGGACCGCGTGCGGAACTCGTGGACGAGGGCCAGCCGCACGGCCACCTCGCGGCTCGGCCTGCTGCCGGGAGCGAGACGGTCGCCCTCCTCCGCCTGCCAACGGGCCAGCGCCTGGTTCGCGCGCGCATGATCGTTGACGCCGCGGAACAGCGTCACCTCTTCATCCTGGAGGCCCGCTTCGAGGAGCAGCTTCCGCAGGTACTCCTGGGTCGTGATCGACTCCGTGAAGATCACGGCCTTGCCGCTGCCCCGGCCATCGCGGCCATCGCGGCCGTGATCGAGAATCAGCCGGATCGCCTCCAGGAAGGAGCGGGCCTTGGCATCGCTGGGAAGAGACCGGGCCCGGGCGAGAAGCCCCTCGACGCGGGCAAGCTCCTCCAGGACGCCGTCCCGATCCACCCCTGGCGAGACCTCGCCCTCCATCAGCTCCGCGGTCGTCTCGGTCGTCTCGACCTCTTCGTCTTCCAGATCGAGAAGCATCGCGGCCGCCGGCTCGTCGGCGCTCTGACCCTTGGCGAGATGGCGAAGCCGGGACGCGACGTTCTCCAGGCTCGCGGCCAGCGCCGGGATCGACGACGCCATGCGCCGGTGAAACCCGATGAGCAGCAGGCGGCGCTGCCGGCCGGAGAAGGCGAACAGCGAAGGCTCGAGCAGATACCCGGTCACGTCGTCATAGAGCGCCCGCTCGTCGGGGCTCATCGCATACTCATACAGCCGGCACCGCCGCTGCGTGAACGGCCGGTCGAGAAACTCCTGGGCCTGCCGGCGCAGCGTGCGCCGGAGCACCAGCTTGAGACGCCGTTGAAGCTCGTGCTCCTGGCCGGGCATCAGCGTCCGGTCGTCCTCGTCGCAGAACACCCGCCGGAACGTCGCGATGTCCCCGAGCAGAGTCCCCGTCGGCTCGACGTACTGCACCAATCCCCACAGCTCGGCCAGGGAATTCTGAATGGGCGTCGCCGTGAGCAGGAGAACCGGCGTCTTGCGCAGGAACCCGCGGACGCGGTGAGCCATCCTGGCCTCCTCCGACGCCTCGTCGTAGACACCGTCGCGGCCATACCGCTTGTGCAGCCCGGCGAAGATCTCGTGCGCCTCGTCGATCACCACCAGGTCGAACGGCGGCGCCGCGGCGAGAGGCGCCGCCCCGCGCTCGCTGCCCGCCACCTCGCGGCCCACCAGATAGACACCCGGGCCGGCGAAGCTCGCCTGCTCCTCGCGGGCCGGCTCCCGGGTCGGCTCGCGAGTGGGCTCCCGGGTCGGGATACTGAAGAGCTGGAACAGCTCGTTCTGCCACTGGCCGATGAGCGACTTCGGCACGATCAGGAGAATCCGCTGCGCTCCTTCCGCCCGCCTCTGGGCAATGACCAGGCCGGCCTCGATCGTCTTCCCGAGGCCGACCTCGTCCGCAAGGATGCAGCCGCCCTCCTGAAGCCGCCGGAGCGCGAAGATCACCGCGTCGATCTGGTGAGGGTTGGGATCGATCCGGGCCTGCCGCTGCGAAGCGGCAAACCGCTCCCGGTCGTCCGACCGGCGCACCCGCACCAGCTCCTCGGCAAGCAGGCGCCGGTTGAACGGGTGGAGTCCACCGGGACCGTGCAGGGAAGCCATTGAGTTGGTTCTTTCCAAAAAGCTTGAAGGGACGATACCAAGGCGGCAGGGAGGGGTCAAACCGCATCAAAACATCTTGACATCACCAGCGGCCCTGCCTCACAGTCCAGGCATGCGAACGACACTTGCCATTGATGACGACATCCTGGACGTCGCCCGCAGTCTGTCAGAGGCGAGGGGCAAGAGTCTGGGGGAGGTGATCTCAGAGCTTGCGCGGCGAGGCCTGGCGCCGCGGGCCGATAGCGCCGCGGAGGAGGACGGTTTCCCGGTATTTTCCGTTTCTTCGGGAGCAATGCCCATCACGTCGGAGGTGGTTCAGAAGGCTCTGGAGGCAGGTTGACAACGCTTTTCTTGGCATCCATTCGCTTGGTCCTCGTTGCCCTCACTTCCACCACCGTCTAATGCGAGCCATGCTACAGTTTCTCGTTGAACTGTGAGCCAGATCTTCCTGAGCTACCGGCACGTCCTTCCGGACGAGCATCTCGCCGAAGGGCTTTGCGCCTTTCTCGAAGCGCGGGGCCTCCGTGTCTTCCTCGACAAGCAGATCAAAGTCGGCCTCGATTGGGTGGCCGAGATCGACCGCCAGCTTCGTGCCTCGGATCGTTTTGTCGTCCTCCTCTCCGAGGCCTCGATTCGCAGCGACATGGTGCGCCAGGAAATCCAGACCGCCTATGAGTTGCGTCAAGCCGGGACGATGCAGATCTTCCCCGTCCGCCTCGGCTTCGAAGGCAAGCTGCCTTATGACCTGGCCTCGTACCTCAACCGCATCCAATATGCCCTCTGGAACCCAGGTGACTCGGAGACGAAGCTGTTCACCCTCCTGCACGAGGCAATCCGATTCGGCGAGGCGGTGTCTGTCGAGAGCCTGGCGTTCCAGTCCCGACGGACTTGCTGTCGCCGGCGGGTCTGCAGAAGGCTCCACGATCTGGGATGTACGCCCCGGCAAGCCGGGCGGGCCGCTCCAGGGGGGGTGACCCTTTAGCCGTCGTCCTTGCCTTCAGCCCGGATAGCCAGACCCTCGCCACCGCAAACAGGTACGTCCAGCTCTGGTCCGCAAAGACGGGAAGTCACCTCTCCGGTCCACTCGGCGTTATCCCAGACGACGCCAAGACCATCGCGTTCAGGCCTGACGGCAAAGGCTTCTTCGTTGCAACGGCTCGCTGGCTGAACAGCTATTCCTGGGACGGCCAAGAAGGCCGGCCTTTAAGCAGCCAGATGCTCTCTGGCTTCTGGAACGGTGCCTTCCACTTCAGCTCCGACTGCGAAGACTGCCTCAAGGTGGCACTGGAGACCACAAACAATTCTTTCCATCTAAAGACTCTGCATCTCGATGCGCCCACCGACCCTCCAGCCGCAGCCGGGCAGGCAGCCCCGGCCCCTCGAACAGGTTGACCGACGCGGCGACGAATCGGAGCGGCCTGATCGGCCCGGGCGAGTTGCAGCAGAGCCGCAGAGAGACAACCACGAGGCCACGGAGAGTCCTGGCCATGGACATCTCCTTCGTAGAGCGATAATTTCGATCTCTTTCAACTATGCCGAACTCTAACTTCCTGCTTGCGGAGGAGATCGCTTTGGTCGAATGCTTCACAATGGCTACGAATCATCACTTTCCCGGCAATCCCTACATCGAGCAGGCTCGCATTCGATATGAGGCGCTAAGGCCGTTGAATTGGGATGTTCCGTTCTACGACATGGAACGATTCGAGTTGGACGAGTACGACAACCCGACGACCGTCTACTTTCTCCGGCGCGACGAAGAGCTCGGCCCACTGGTGTGCATGCGGCTTTGCCGAACCGACCTCGCCTACAAGCTGCGAGGGATGAGAACGACGTTCATGCTGAGAGATGTCTTTTACTCTCACGTCATCAGCCTGGAAGCGATCTGCGTCGGGGACGCCTATCGGGAAGGGAGCCGGCTCTGTGCGGCGCCGCTGCTGTATCAGCGGAACAGAGAAGAGCTCAGGCGGCGAAGCATCGACCAGGTGCTCCTGGGAGTCATCAGGCCCGCCGCAAGAATGACCGTCTGCACGGCGTCAATTCTGGATCAGTCCAGGGATCGAGCCTAGGAGATCCAGTCCTAGGGGATCAGATCGACCGGCACGCCCGCGCGTATAGTGTTGTGAATCTCCGCCACCGCATCCACCGTTGCCGAGATTTCCATAGGCCGCCTCGCTATTCGCCTACGGCATCAAGCACGTCGCGAACCAGGGCTGAGTGGTAGCGAATCCCTTCCCTGACAGCCCTTTCGATCAGAGGCCTGAGCGCCGGAACCAAGCCCAACACCTTGGCTCGGCCGAGGAGCCCAAGAGTTCCGGTGACCTCCAGACCCGAGGCGGTCGCAGCGCGGCGCCCCTTCCATTCGTCGATCGCAACGGTCAAAACATTCATCTCCAGAGCCAGTTGGATGACAGCAGCCTCTCCAGCGTCCAGGGCCGCAAGAGCCACACCCTCCAGAGGACCGGCAAGGCCACGAATGGCGAGCCAATCCGGTGCGATCCTGGAGTAGCCCTCGGCTTCTCCTTCGTCAAGCTCCCGGCGTACAGCGTCCGGACAGATGAACTCATAGGGGAGATGGCCGATGACGTCCAGGCAGTCGATGCGGGCGAGGGTGATGAGCGGACCGGTGTTGATGATGAGGCGTTCAGCCATTCAGCAGAAACCTCACCTCGGATGTGGAATCCTCCGGGCGCAGGTTGGATATCGAGATCCCGATCCGCGGCAGGGACATCAGAAATCCAACACGGCTCTTGCCGCAGAGCTTGGCCGCCTGACCCGAGCTCAACCGGCCCAGCTCGTAGAGCTTTCCTGCAAGCAGGAAGGTTGCCTCCTCATCGAACTCGTCGCGGCTCAAGCCCATGCTGAAGAGGACATCGTCGCCATAGGGGATCGTCAGCTCATACATGACCCTGTTCTCCTCAATGCAGTTGCTTTGCCGACCTTCGTGATCGTAGCACTCCCCTGATCCACCTAAAAAGCGGAGCCGAGGGCCGCCCGCCCCAAGGCGGCCCTTCCCACTCCTGACCCGGTGCCTCGCGGCAGCAGGGTGCATCGTTTGTCAAAGAACCTCCGACCCGGCGCAGAACGCCGCGAAGGATGCGCATGATCCCCCCGTCCGCCCGGCCCTGTCAAGACCCAAAATGTCTGTTTTCTGTACGTCGCGGCTGATATGGCCGCGATTTCCGCTGCCGCAACCTCGTTTGCCGCTGCCACAACCTCGTTTGCGGCTGCGGCAGACTCGTTTGCGGCAGCGGCAGCCTCGTGAGCGGCGGCGCACTCGCGGTTGTGGCTGCGGCAATCGGGTTTGCGGGGGAGGAGACCTGGTTTGCCGCAGCGGAGACCGACGTTGCGGGCCGCGCCACCTCGTTTGCGGCAGCGGCAACCTCGTGAGCGGCGAGGAATTCTCGACGGCGCCAGCCGCAAACGGGGTTGCGGCTGGCGCAGACTCTACGGCTGGAGGAGGTGGGTGGCGTCGATGCTCTGCTGGGCGAAGGCGATGAACGGCCCGGGCAGAATCCCGAGCACCAGCGTCGCCAGCGCGCAGATCGTGATGATCGCCACCAGGGCGCGGGCCTGCAGCGGCACCGGCGTGACGCTCGTCGAGTCCTTCAAGTACATGAAGACCACGAGACGGAAGTAGTAGTAGAGCGACACCGCGCTCGTCAGCACACCGATCACCGCCACCCAGGTCCAGCCCGCCTGCACCGCCGCGGCGAACAGGTAGACCTTGCCCACGAATCCCCCGGTGGGCGGGATGCCGGTCAGGGCCAGCATGAAGAACAGCATCATGGCCGCCAGCAGGGGCGCGCGCTTCGAGAGGCCGGCGTAGTCCGACGCCACCTCGCCCGCGTACTCCCGGCGCTCCAGGAGGATCACCGTGCCGAAGGCGCCCAGGGTGATGAAGGTGTAGGCCAGCATGTAGAAGATTACCGACCAGAGGCCCACCCGCGACACCGCCAGCACGCCGAGCAGCACGTAGCCGGCGTGGGCGATGGAGCTGTAGGCCAGCATCCGCTTCACGTTGTCCTGGGTCAGCGCCGCCAGGTTGCCCCAGATCATGCTCGCCGAGGCCACGATCGCCACGATCCACTGCCAGTCGACCGCGAGCGGCCACAGCCCCTCGTAGAGGATGCGGACCAGGATCGCGAAGGAGGCGCCCTTCGAGGCCACCGCCAGCCAGGCCGTGATCGGGGTCGGCGCGCCCACGTAGACGTCGGGCGTCCAGATGTGGAACGGCACCGCCGAGACCTTGAAGAACAGGCCCGCGGCCAGCAGGATCCAGCCCAGGACGACCAGGTTGCCCATCTCGCCGCTCGCCGCGGCCGGCAGCCTCTCCGCCAGCGTGGCGAGTTGCACCGTGCCCGTGGCGCCGTAGAGCAGCGAGATGCCGTAGAGCAGGATGCCGCTCGACAGGGCGCCGAGGATGAAATACTTGAGGGCCGCTTCGTTCGAGCGCACCTCGCGCTTGAAGTAGCCGGCCAGGATGTAGCTCGCGAGCGCCATCGTCTCGAGCCCGATCCAGATCGTCAGCAGCGAATAGCCGCTGGCCATGAACATCATGCCCGCGGTGGCCAGGAGCAGCAGCGAGTAGTACTCCGTCGCCCGGTAGCGCCCCTCCTCGATGAAGCGGTAGGAGAGGAACACCGTGAACCCCGTGGCCATCAGCAGGAGCATCTTCCAGTAGAAGGAGAAGCCGTCCAGCACGAACGTGTCGGCCAGGATCAGCTTGCGCTCCCAGGCCAGACTCTGCCCGACGAGCAGCAGCGCGATGGCCGTGAGCCCGAGGCTCAAGAGAGTGAAGACGGAGGCAAGCCGATTGCCGCCGCCGATGCCGCCGCCGAGCGTCCCGATGAGCAGGAGGAGCAAGCCTGCACCCGCCAGGAGGATCTCCGGGGCGAGGTAGAAAAACTCCGTGAAGTCGACAGGAGGCATCGATCACTCCCCCGCCGAGGTATCGGCGGCGGTGGCGGCGGTGGCGGCGGTGCTTGCAGCAGCGGGCACCGTCCCCGCAACCTGCGGCGGCGCCAGGCTCGGGTCCACCTTCTCCAGGATGTAGGCGACCGGCTCCTTGATGATCTCGAAGAACGGCTTCGGGTAGAGGCCGATCCAGAAGCAGAGGATCACCAGCGGCAGCAGGTAGCCGAGCTCGCGCCCGGACAGATCCTTGAGGTTCTTGTTCTCCGAGTTGGTGATCGGCCCGAAGAACACCCGCTGGTACATCCAGAGCATGTAGGCCGCGCCGAGCACGATGCCCAGGGCCGCGAACACCGCCCACCACCAGGTGCGGTTGAAGGCGCCGACCAGGATCGTGAACTCGCCGATGAACCCGTTGAGCGCCGGCAGGCCGATCGAGGACATGGTGATGATCAGGAAGATCGTGGCGTAGATCGGCATCACCGCGGAGATGCCGCCGTACTCGGCGATCGCGCGGGTGTGACGCCGCTCGTAGACGATGCCCACGAGAAGGAAGAGCGCGCCGGTGGACAGGCCGTGGTTGATCATCTGGATGATGCCGCCGTTCAGGCCCGGGCCGTTGAGCGCGAACAGGCCGAGCATGACGAAGCCCATGTGGCTCACCGAGGAGTAGGCCACCAGCTTCTTCATGTCCTTCTGCGCCATGGCCACGAGGCCGCCGTAGACGATGCCGACGATGGACAGGCCCGCCATCCAGGGCAGCAGCTCCACGGTGGCGTCCGGCAGGATGGGGATCGAGAAGCGGATGAAGCCGTAGGTGCCCATCTTCAGCAGGACGCCGGCCAGGATCACCGAGCCCGCGGTCGGCGCTTCGACGTGCGCGTCCGGCAGCCAGGTGTGGAACGGGAACATCGGCACCTTGATCGCGAAGCCCACGAAGAAGGCGAGGAAGACCCAGAACTGAAGCTCCGCCGGCATCGACGCGCCGATCTCGTGGAACTTCAGCACCGAGAAGGTCTGCGGGTTGCCGAGCCCTTCGTAGCCGAGCAGGCCGGTCGAGTTGTAGAAGTACACCGCCAGGATGCCCAGGAGCATCAGCACCGAGCCGGCCAGGGTGTACAGGAAGAACTTGATCGCGGCGTAGAGCTTGCGCGCGCCGCCCCAGATGCCGATCAGGAAGTACATCGGCACCAGCATGACTTCCCAGAAGACATAGAAGAGGAAGAAGTCCATCGCCATGAACACGCCCAGCATGCCGGTCTGGAGCAGGAGCATGAAGATGTAGTACTCCTTCTCCCGGTGCTCGATGGCGCTCCACGAGGAGACGACCGCGAGCACGCCCAGCAGCGTGGTCAGCAGGACCAGCAGCAGGGCCATGCCGTCGATGCCGAAGTGATAGTTCACTCCGATCGCCGGAATCCACTCGAAGGGGCCTTCCTGGAATTGAAAGAGATTCTCGCCCCTGCCGTTGCGGTCGAACGCGAACCAGAGAGGGAGCGACAGCAGAAAGTCGACCATCACCACGCCGGTCGCATACTTGCGAATGGTCGCCGGATCCCGCATCCAGAGGATCGGGATCGCGCCGAACAGCGGCAGGTAGCACAGGATGCTAAGGATCGGAATGTTCTCGAACATGGGTCTCCCTCGGGATCAGCTCATCTCATCCGCATCAGCACGAAGACGCAGACCAGGGCGAACATGCCGGCGGCGAGCACCAGCGCGTAGTTGGACACGTACCCCGTCTGGACCCGCCGGAACAGGCGCGAGCCGACATTCATCAGCTTGCCCACGCCGTTGACGAGACCGTCCACCACATACTTGTCGAACAGGCTGGAGGACAGCGACAGGACTTCCACGGTGACGTTGCGCACGCCGTTGACCAGGAAGCCGTCGATGAACCCGGCGTCGAAGCGGAAGAGCCCGCGGCAGGTGGCCCAGAAGCCCCGGATCACCGTCGCGTCGTAGATCTCGTCCACGTAATACTTGTTGGCAAGAACTCTCTGAGCCCCGGGCAGCCGCGCCGCGAAGGCGTCGTCCGCCGCCGTGCCGCGCTCGCCGCCGTACGCCCGCCACGCTAGAAAAATACCGATGGCGCCGACCGCGATCGCGCCGAGCATCAGGCCGATCTCCAGGCCCGCGGAGACGTGGTGCGCGTGATGCTCGCCGATCGGCGCCAGGATCGGCGCAAAAACGGGCTCCAGGAAGTGCCCGAACACGTTCTCGGGCAGGAAGCCGAGGGTGAGGATCTTCGGGATGCCCACCCAGCCCGCGATCACCGCGCCGACCGCAAGAATCCAGAGCGGACCGGTCATGCTCGGCGGCGACTCGTGCAGGTGGTGCTCCTGCTCGTGCGTGCCGCGGAACGGTCCGTGGAAGGTCATGAAGACGGCGCGGAACATGTAGAAGGCCGTGAGGCCCGCGGTGACCATGCCCACCGCCCACAGAATCCAGTGCCCGCCCGCGGCCGCGTTGTGCAGGATCTCGTCCTTCGAGAAGAAGCCGGCGAGACCCGGGACGCCCGCGATGGCCGCGGCGCCGATGACGAACGTCTTGTACGTGTGCGGCAGGTGCTTCTTGAGCCCGCCCATCTTCCGCATGTCCTGCTCGCCGCCCATCGCGTGGATCACCGAGCCGGAGCCGAGGAAGAGCAGCGCCTTGAAGAACGCGTGCGTCATCACGTGGAAGATCGCGGCCGAATACGCGCCGAGGCCCGCGGCCAGGAACATGTAGCCGAGCTGCGAGACCGTCGAATAGGCCAGAACCTTCTTGATGTCGTTCTGCGCCAGGCCGATCGTCGCCGCGAAGATCGCGGTCAGCGCGCCGACCACGGCCACGACCATGTTGACGCCGTCCGCGAGCTGATAGATCGCGTTGGAGCGGGCCACCATGTAGACGCCGGCCGTGACCATCGTGGCCGCGTGGATCAGCGCCGACACCGGCGTCGGGCCGGCCATGGCGTCCGGCAGCCAGACGAAGAGCGGAATCTGAGCGCTCTTGCCGGTGGCGCCGATGAAGAAGCAGAGCGCGATGAAGCCAGCCAGAGTCAGGCCGAGGTAGCCCGCGCCCTGCATCATGGCGGGGTTCGCGCGAACCGCCGAGAAGACCTCGGTGTACTTGTGGCTGCCGAAGGTCGCGACCAGCGTACCCAGGCCGATGACGAAGGCGAAGTCGCCGATGCGGTTGACCACGAACGCCTTGCGGCCGGCGTAGGGCGGGAACTCTTCCTTGAAGTAGAAGCCGATCAGGAGGTAGGAGCAGAGCCCCACGCCCTCCCAGCCGACGAACATCACGGCGTAGCTGTTGCCGAGGATCAGCAGCAGCATGGCGCCCATGAACAGGTTCAGGTAGGTGAAGAACCGCTGGAAGCCGTCCTCGTGGGCCATGTAGCCCACCGAGTAGACGTGGATCAGGAAGCCCACGAACGTGACCACGAAGAGCATCACGCAGGAGAGCGGATCGATCAGGAATCCGAGCGGGATGTTGAAATTCTTCACGCCCTCCGCGAGCGTGTGGACCGGGCCGGCGGGCATCCAGACGTAATAGTCATGCTCGAAGGCTTTCCCTCCGGCATAGGCGGCGTCGTGCGTGTAGTCCCAGATGACCCCGATCGCGAGCAGCGCGGCGAGGCCGGTCACGGCGCACGCGATGATGGCGGCGGTCTTCTTGTCGACCCGACCCCGCAGCAGCACGCCGTTCAGGAACGCGCCGAGAAAGGGGAGGATGGGAATGACCCAGACGAGATCCTTCATGGTTCCCCTCTACCCCTTGAGCTCGGTCGCCTTGTCGAGCTGCGTGCTTTCGCGCAGCCGGAACAGGGCGATGAGGATGCCGAGACCGACCGCCGCCTCGCCCGCCGCCACCGTGATCGTGAAGATCGCGAAGATCTGCCCGGTCAGGTCGGAGAGCTGGTAGGAGAAGGCGATCAGGTTCAGGTTGACGGAGTTGAGGATCAGCTCGATCGACATCAGCACGGTGATCATGTTGCGGCGCGCTGCGACGCCGAACAGGCCGATGGCGAAGAGCGCGAAGCTCAGCACCAGATAGTGATTCGTCGTGACCTCGAGCATGCGGTTCCTCTCGTTCCCTTCCTACTGTCTGCGACCCAGGGTCACGGCGCCGATCATGGCGATCAGCAGGAAGATCGAAGCGATCTCGAACGGCACCAGGTTGGCCGGGCTGTACAGCGCCATCGCCACCGCCTCGGGGTTGCCCATCTTCACCCCGCCGACGTGATCGAACACATCCGGCTGGGTAAAGGCCGGGCCGAAGCCCGTCTGCAGGAAAAACCAGCCGAAGACGCCGATCATCAGCACCACGAGCAGCGCCACGACCGGCATGTGGGCGCTGAACTTCTTCACCTCGGCCAGCCGGTGAAGGTTGATGAGCATGATCACGAACAGGAACAGCACCATGATTCCGCCGCCGTACACGAAGATCTGGACCATGGCCAGGAACTCCGCGTTGCGCAGCAGGAAGAGGACCGCCACCGACAGGAACGAGGTCAGCAGCGAGATCGCTCCGTACATCGGATTGCGCAGCGCCACCACGCCCACGGCCGAGACCAGGGCGAGCGCGCCGAAGACGTAGAAGAGGAGCGCGGGGCCGTTCTCGACGAGCGCGTTCACTAGCGGACTTCCTCGTCGGTGTAGGCGGGCCGCACCTTCCAGTCCTGCAGCTCGTCCATGTCCACGTAGAGGTTCGACCAGCGGTCGTACGAGGCGAGCTCGTAGGTCTTGGTGGTGAGCCAGATCGACTTGGGGTCCGTCGGGCACCCCTCCTCGCACAGGCCGCAGAACATGCAGCGCTGCACGTCGATGTCAAACCGGGTCAGAACCTTCTCCTTCTTGTTCGTCTCCGGATTGACCTCCTGATGCCAGTCGATGTAGATGATGTCGATCGGGCAGTCCTTCGCGCAGATGGTGCACTTGATGCACCGGTCCTCGTCCAGGCGGAACATGCCGCGGAACCGGTGCGCCGGCTCCCAGCGCTCCTCCGGATACTGGATGGTGACCTTCTTCTTGAACATGTTCTTCCAGGTGATCGCCAGGCCCCCGAACAGGTCGAGGAGCATGATCTTGTCGAGGAAGCTCTTCATGCCGGCCATGGATTGATCACCTCAACTAGAGAAGGAGCCAGAGCTTGATCGCCGCCGTCACCGCCAGATTCAGCAGCGCCATGGGGATCAGCCACTTCCAGCCCAGGTCCATGAGCTGGTCAAACCGGTAGCGCGGAAAGGTGCCGCGAAACCAGATGTAGACGAAGAGGAAGACGGAGATCTTCAGCAGGAACCAGATCGCGCCCGGGACGATGTCGAGGAAGTTGAGCATCTCGACGTTCGGGAACGGCGGCAGCCAGCCGCCGAGGAACAGGGTGGTGGCCACCGCCGAGATGACGATCATGTTCGCGTACTCGCCCAGGAAGAAGAGGGCGAAGCGCATGCCGCTGTACTCGGTGTGGAAGCCCGCCACCAGCTCGGACTCGGCTTCCGGAAGGTCGAACGGGTTGCGGTTGGTCTCCGCGACGCCGGCCACCATGTAGATGAAGAAGCCGACGAGCTGCGGGAAGATGAACCACGTTCCCATGTCCCGCTGGGCCTCGACGATCTTGACCATCGACATGCTGCCGGCCAGGATGAGCACGCCCACCAGCGACAGCCCCTGCGGCACCTCGTAGGAGATCATCTGCGCCGCGGAGCGCAGGCCGCCCATCAGCGAGAACTTGTTGTTCGAGGACCAGCCGCCCAGGATCAGGCCGTAGACGCCGATCGTGGCCATGGCGATGACGAACAGCACGCCCGCGTTGACGTCGGTCACGAACCAGTCGAGCGGCCCCTGCTCGCCCGCCCGCGGACCGAGCGGAATGACCGAGAAGATGATGAAGGCCGGCGCCACCACCAGGCAGGGGGCAAGGATGAACGCCCACTTGACCGCCAGGTTGGGGATGTTGTCGCCCTTGACCAGCAGCTTCATGACGTCCGCGATCGGTTGCAGGAGGCCCCACGGCCCCACGCGGTTCGGACCCACGCGGGCCTGCATGTAGCCCAGGATCTTGCGCTCGGCCAGCACCAGGTAGGTGATGATCGGCAGGATGACCACGAACATGAGGAACAGGATCTTGAGCGCCGGCGACACCGCGAAGTAGAACAGGGTGTCGCCTACGGCCTGGCGGATCGCATCCATCAGCGGTCGACCTCCCCGAGCACGATGTCGGTGGTGCCGATCAACGCCACCAGATCGGCGAGCAGGTAGCCCTTGGTCAGCTCGGGCAGCGATTGCAGATTCACGAAGGAGGGCGCGCGGACGTGGCAGCGGTACGGGTTCGGCGTGCCGTCGCCCACGATGTAGAAGCCGATCTCGCCCTTCGGGCCCTCGATGCCGTAGTAGGCCTCCGCATCCTTCGCGGCTTTCATCACGCGCGGACGCTTGGCCATGATCGGGCCTTCGGGCAGCTTGTCGAGGCACTGGATGATGATGAGGACCGACTGCCGCATCTCTTCCATGCGCACGAGATAGCGGTCGTAGGTGTCGCAGTTGGTGCCGATCGGCACCTCGAAGTCGACCTCGCCGTACGCCTCGTAGGGCATGGCCTTGCGCAGGTCCCAGCGGATGCCGCTGCCGCGGAGCATCGGTCCGGTCACACCGTAGTCGATCGCCACGTCGGGAGGCAGCACGCCGATGCCCACGGTCCGCTTCTTCCAGATGCGGTTGTTGGTGAGCAGACCCTCGTACTCGTCGCACGCCGCGGGGAACAGCGCCATCAGCTCCCGGCACTTGTCGGTCCACCCCACCGGCAGGTCGTGCGGCAGGCCGCCCGGACGCATGCAGTTGAGGGTCAGCCGGGCGCCGCAGTACTGCTCGAACAGGTCGAGGACCAGCTCGCGCTCGCGGAACGTGTAGAAGAACGGCGTCATGGCGCCGATGTCGATCGCGTGCGTGGCGAGCCAGAGCAGGTGGGACGAGATGCGCTGAAGCTCGCAGAGGATCGTCCGGATGTAGCGCGCCCGCGGCGGGATGGTCAGGCCGACGAGCTTCTCCACCGCTCCCACATAGGCAAGGTTGTTCGTGGCCGCGGCCACGTAGTCCATGCGGTCGGTGTGGGGGACGTTCTGGAAGAAGGGGTGGAGCTCGAACAGCTTCTCGGTGCCGCGGTGGAGGTAGCCGATGATCGGATAACACTCCGTGATCCGCTCACCGTCCACCCGCAGCTTGAGCCGGAGCACGCCGTGAGTGGAGGGATGCTGGGGACCGAAGTTCAGCTCCATCTCCTCGCCCTTGGCGAAGAGGGAGTCGCTCATCTCCGTGTCGGAATCGGCGAACGGGCTGTGCATGAGCTCGGTCATCGCAATGTCATCCGAATAGTCATCCTGGCTCGGTCCCGGGCGCCGCCGCGGGCTTCTCGGCCGCCGGGGGTGCGGGCGGCTCGGGAGGCTTGGGAGGCTTCCAGCCCGTGCCGGCGCCCTGCACGGGGCCGGAGGTCTCGTTGTAGTACTCGGGATAGATCGCCGAGCCGGTGTCGATGCCCTCGACGGGGAAGTCCTTGCGCAGCGGATAGCCGTTGAAACCTTCCCAGAGGAGGATGCGGGTCATGTCCGGATGCCCCTCGAAGCGGACGCCGTACATGTCGTACGCCTCGCGCTCGGGCCAGTTGGCGGCGCGGTAGACGTTGCAGAGCGTCGGCACGGGCGTGTCCTCGCCGGCCACCACCTTCAGACGGATGCGCCGGTTCGCCTCGAAGCTGTAGAGGTGGTAGACCACGTCGAAGCGGGGCTCCCGCTTGGGGTAGTCGGCGCCGCAGATGTCGATCAGGTAGGTGAACCTGTGCTTGTCCTTGAGGGAGGCCACCACCAGGGCGATCGCGTCGCGCCGCACCTGGAAGGTGAGATCGCCCGCGTAGCTGCGCGCCGTCTCGATGGCCTCGCCGAATTCGTCCTTCAAAGCCTGCGTCAGGGGATCGGAGGCGCCGTCCTGCCAGTCGGGGGCGATCGGGTCCTTCTCCCAGATGGGCTTGTTGGGATCTTCCTCATGGACCGGCTTGGGTTTTGCGGCGGGGGCCGCAGGAGCCGCAGCGGCGCCGGCAGCGCCTGGCGCCGCACCTTCGGCAGCCGCCTTCGCAGCCTTGGCCGCGGCGGCCTTTTCGAGGGCGGCGGCCTTCATGGCGGCCTTCTCCTCGTCGGAGAGGGGCGCCTTTGCCACAGGGGCCGCAGGAGCGGCAGCCGCAGGAGTCTCGGCGGCAGGGACGGCGGCGGGCGCCTCGGGCGCTGCCGGCTCCGGAGCCGGGGCTTCGGGCGCCTTGGGCTGCTCCGGAGTCTCGTCGCTCACGAGCGGCCCTCCCTCACGACCGGGCTCGGGCCACCGCTGCCGCCGACACTGCCGATCAACACGGGCTCGGACGACGTCGTCACCCGGCCGCGGGTCATGCGGTCGATCTTGCGCTGGAGGTGGAGCAGGCCCCACATCAGCGCCTCAGGCCGCGGCGGGCAGCCCGGAACGTAGACGTCCACCGGGATGACCCGGTCGACGCCCTGGGTCACGGCGTACGTCCGGTACGGGCCGCCGCAGGTGGCGCAGGCGCCCATGGCCAGCGCCCACTTGGGCTCGGGCATCTGGTCCCAGAGGCGGCGCACGATGGGCGCCATCTTCTCCGTGACCGTGCCGGCGACGATCATGAGGTCGCTCTGGCGGGGCGTGGCGCGGAACACCTCGGCGCCGAAGCGAGACATGTCGTGCCGCGGGTCGAGCACGGCCATCATCTCGATGGCACAGCACGCCAGGCCGAACTGCATGGGCCAGAGCGCCGAGCGCCGCGCCCAGTTGAAGATCTTGTCGTAGGTCGTGGTGAGGACGTTGGCCTCGGCAGGCTCCGTCGTTCCCATCGTGGTTGTTCCCATCGTGTTCAGGCCCATTTGAGAGCCCCCCGGTTCCAGATGTAGACGTACCCGATGACGAGGATGACCAGGAAGATCATCATCTCGATGAAGCCGAAGAGCAGCAGCTTGTCGAACATGATCGCCCAGGGCAGGAGGAAGATCGTCTCGACATCGAAGATGACGAAGAGGACCGCGATCAGGTAGTACCGGATCGAGAACCGGTGGTCGTGGGCGAAGGTCTCCGCCTCGTTGCCGCACTCATAGGGGTCCCGGTTCGTGGTCGGGCTCCCGACATGCCGAAGGAACCGCGCCGCGAGCAGAGTCACGACGAGGAAGCCGATCGAGATCAGCGTAAAAACGAGGATGGGCAGGTAGTTCGCCATATCGCGCCCTTCACCTCCTGAAACCCCATGAGTCCTTGTACCGAGCGAAGCGGGCGTATTGTACCCGACGATGAAGGGGTGTCAAGGAAGGGGTGCGGCGTCTCCCGGGAATCGGCCGGGAACCGGTAGAATCGACCCAGCATGAGCCAGCCCGAGCCCCCCTCCGCATCTCTCCCTCCCGGACAGATCGCCACCCGGAAGTTCCCGGTCGTCGGCGAGGGAGAGAAGGCCGCCCGCCTCCCCGCTCTCGATGACTGGCGCCTGGTGCTGAACGGCCTGGTGTCCCGGCGCGCCGAGCTGACGCTGCCGGACGTGCTGGCCCTGGCCCGGCAGGAGCTTGCGGCGGACATCCACTGCGTCACGGGCTGGAGCCGCCTCGGCATGAGCTTCACGGGGATTCCGCTGGCCGGGCTCCTCGGCGCGCTCGGGATCGAGCCGCTTCCTGAGGCCCGCTTCGTTCTGTTCACGGCCTACTCGGAGCGGGACCACGACACGTCGCTTCCGCTCGGTCTGGCCCTGGAGGACACCTGGCTCGTCCATGCCGCGGACGGCCGGCCGCTCACCCTGGAGCACGGCTACCCGCTCCGGACCGTCACGCCGTCGCGGTACTTCTACAAGAGCCTCAAGTGGGTCCGTCGGATCGAGCTTCTCGCCGAGGACCGGCTGGGGTACTGGGAACGCGAGTCCGCCTACCACAACAACGCGGACCCCTGGCCCGGCGACCAGCGCTACACGACGGGCTCGCAGGACCGGAAGACGATCGAGGGCTTCCTCGCCGCCTCCAGCTACGTCCCCTATCGCGGCCCGAAAAAGCTGTTCCTGAGCGTCGATCTGCGGAGTTGGGCTCCGGCGACCCGCGATCTCGGCAATCTCCATCTGAAGGACTGCGACCTGCGCGGCGTGCGGCTGGACGGTGCGGATCTGCGAGGAGCGAACCTGACCCGCTCGAACTTCGAGGGCGCGAGCCTCGCCGGGGCGGACCTCCGGGAGGCCGATCTCGAAGGGGCGTCCTTCCTCGACGCCGACCTGACCGGCGCCGATCTCCGCGGGGCCTTCCTGAGCGCGGCCCGGTTCTGCGAGGCCGGGGCTCCGGGCGGTTCCAGGATCGACGCGTTGCGCTGGGAGGGGGCGACGGGCCTGCTGGAAGACCAGGAGAATTATCTCCTCGGTCTGCTCGGCCAGCCCGGCTGAAGCTTCAGACCCGAGCGGTCCCCACCCGGGGCACCACGGCAGGCTGCGTAGCTGCGCAATCGTTGCAGAGACCGCTGATCTGGAGGGTGTGCCGCGACGGGACGAAGCCGTGGGCGCGGCAGATCTCGGACTGGAGCGCGGCGATGCCGGGGCTCACGAACTCGACGACCCGGCCGCAGCCCGTGCAGACCAGGTGGTCGTGGTGCTGGCCGCCGTGCACGTGCTCGTACAGGAACCGGTTGCGGCCCAGCCGCTGCTTGCGCACCATGCCGCATTCGACGAGGAGATCCAGGTTGCGGTAGACCGTGGCCCGGGAGATCTTCAGGCCGCGCTCCTTCATGGAGGCGAGCAGCTCCTCCGCGTCGATGTGCTTGTGCTGGGCGAAGATCTCGTCGAACAGCACGAGCCGCTCCTGGGTGACGCGGAGCCCCTGGCCACGCAGGAAATGAAGAAAACGCTCTCGTTCGCGGGTGTTGGACATGATCTCGGTTCGGTCTCCGGCGACGTTCGCTGCCTGTGCCCAATGCTACACTCAGGTCTGACCTCTCGAAAAGGGAACAGGCGTGACTTTTGCTTGGTTATCCCCGGTGAGGAGGAGATCTGCCCGGATGAGCGTCCCTGATAAACAGCTTGAGCCGCAGTCTGATTCCGAGCTTGAAGAAACCGGCCTCCGGCTTCTTCGGCGTCGGCGCCTGCGCTCCTTACCCGTCTGGCTCAAGGTGCTCGTGCTCCTTGCGGGCTGGATCGTGATCCTGGTCGGGATCGCCGGCCTCGTCCTCCCCGGGCCTGGAATCGCCACCATCGTCGTGGGCGCGGCCATCCTCTCGGTGGTGAGCGAGGCGGCCTATGGGCTCACCCGCAAATCCCTCAAGCGCTGGCCCAGCATCTGGGACCGCGTGGAGTCCTTCCGCAATCGTCTCCACGACCGCCTCCACGACTTCGTCCACAAGAACAAGAAGAAGTAGCCGGGTTATTTAGGAGCCCAGGACGCCCAGGCGGCTCCAGGGATGCGGTAGCATCCGGGCGTGCAGGGATGCGCTAGCATCCGGGTGTGCAGGGATGCGCTAGCATTCGGGTGTGAATACTACGCGCCGCCAAGCCCTCGCCGGAGCCGCCGCCCTGGCGCTCGCCGGTACACTGCCCCGTCCGACGTCCGCCGCCCCTCAGTCCCGAACCGTCCGACCCAAGCGGCTCCAGCCCGGCGACACCGTCGGTCTCGTCAATCCGGCGGGCGTGGTCTGGGAGCCCGATCAGATCGAGATCCTGGTGGAATCGCTGGCCGCGCTCGGGCTCAAGGCGAAACGCGGAGCCAATCTCCTCGCGCGCCGCGGCTATTTCGCCGGCACCGACGAGCAGCGCGCCGCGGACTTGAACGCCATGTTCGCCGACCCCGAGGTGAAGGCCATCCACTGCGCCCGCGGCGGCTGGGGCTGCGCCCGCATCCTTCCCCTGCTCGACTGGGCCGCGATCGCGCGCAATCCCAAGATTCTGCTCGGCTACAGCGACATCACCGCGCTGCTTCTCGCCCTCCACGCGAAGACCGGCCTCGTGACCTTCCACGGCCCCGTCGGCCTCTCGCAGTGGAGCCGCTTCAGCGTCGGATATCTGAAGCGCGTGCTCCTGGAGGGCGAAGCCGTCACGTTCGAGAACCTGAAGGAGATCGACGAGGACGACCTCGCGGTGGTGGAGAATCGGGTCTGGACACTCCGGCCCGGCACCGCGCGCGGCCGGCTGCTCGGCGGCAACCTGACCGTGCTGACGAGCCTCGTCGGCTCCGGCTACCTGCCGGACTGGGACGGCTGCATCCTCTTCCTGGAGGACGTGGAGGAGGCCCCCTACCGGATCGACCGGATGCTCACCCAACTCCGGCTCGCCGGCATCCTCTCCAAGGCCAGGGCCGTGGTCTGGGGAACCTGCACCGACTGCGATCCCGGCAAGGGCTACGGCTCGCTGACCCTCCCGGAGGTTCTCGAAGACCACCTCCGCCCGCTTGGCGTCCCCGCCTGGTCGGGGGCGATGTTCGGCCACATCGACAAGCAGTTCACCCTGCCCGTGGGCCTGGAGGTGGAGGTGGATGCCTCCGCCGGTACGATCCGGATGCTGGAGCCGGCGGTCGTTTAAGGCTGCGGCGCAGATCGAGGGTCAGCTCCCCGGCACTCGGGAATCGCAGGCTCGCGAGCCGGCGCGAGACCCAGGCGCCGCAGATCTCGCCGGTGCCTTCGGTCAGGTGATCCCTCACGAAATCACGGACGTCCGGGCCGGTGGTGAACCCTCTCGGTCGGCAGGTCGTGGAGAGACGTATTTCAACGCTTGAAGCTTGCGATGCCTGCCGGCTCGACGGATGAGCCTGATCTTGGCCTGGCGTTTGCAATCATCCTCAGGTCGAAGGTCAACCAAGGGTCTAGGGGGAGGATAAGACAATGCTTTGGACGATTCTCGTGGTTCTGCTGGTGCTGTGGGCGCTCGGCTTCCTGGTCTTCCATGTCTCGAGCGGGCTGATCCATCTGCTTCTGGTGATCGCCGCGGTGGTGCTGGTCGTTCGGTTGATTCAGGGAAGACGAGTGGTCTGACGCCGACTCGTTCCGGAGGCGGGTGCTGACAGTCTCTTCCCAGAGAGGTCAGCGCTCGCCGACACCATTGCGTGCGAATGGACTGTACTGCGTTTACTTCTTCTCTCAGTTCCCGCCAGGCATCTCCTTTTCTGACGCGCTGGTAGTACTATTCTGCCGCCATCCAACGCTCGCGGCAGCTTATTGCCGCATGCACGACTTCGCGAAAGGAGAATCACGTGAAGAAGAAGCAGGTCAAGAAGCTCCAGATCTCCCGGGAAACGCTGAGGCTGCTGGAAAATGGTGAGTTGGTGAATGCGGTGGGAGGCATCGACTGGACGGGCTGCATGTCGGAATGCACCGAGTGCGGGACGATGTCGCCGCAGGTCGCGCTCGACTAGGAAGACCGCAGAAGCGAGAACCGGCGGCTCGGCTGTCCGAGTTGCCGGCTCTCCCACTCTTTCTCCGCTCCCGCTTCCGCGCTTTCTTCCTCGCCGGCTTCGGATTCCGTTGACGGGGTGAACCCGGCAGCATAGAATTTGATGCGATGATTCCGATCATTCTCATTGCGGCCGGTGCCCTGTATGCCGGAGCCAAGGCGTTCAGCGGAACCCTCGCCGGGAAACAGACCGTAGAGAAGAGATCAGGATCTTCGGATCTCCGCCACCAACAATTGCAAGCGATCTCCTCGAATGGAGACGAGCGAATCGTCAGCGAAGCCGAACAGGAGACGGATCACTTTCTCGTGGCTTCGGTAGGGGCGGTCGTGCTGTCCACGGCGGCGGTGTTCTTCCCTCCCCTGGGTCTTTTCCGTATACCCCTGATCGCCTACACCTGCATCCCTCTGTTCCGCTCGGCCTACGAAGGCGTCGTGAACGAAGGGCGGTTGAAGGTGTCCGTCCTGGACTCACTCTCGGACATCGGCGCGCTCGCCACCGGCTATTACATCGTCTGCGCCGTGGCGAACGTTGCCTACTACACCGGTGAAAAGATCGTTCTCGCGACGGAAGACAACTCCCGGAGAAGCTTGATCGATGTGTTCGTCCAACATCCACGGTACGTCTGGCTGCTGAGAGACGGAATCGAAATCCAGGTCCCGTACGAGGCCGTGGAGCTCGGGAGCATTCTGGTCGTCAACGCCGGCGAGACCATCTCCGTGGATGGCCAGATCACGGACGGCATGGCCACGGTCGATCAACACACGCTGACCGGCGAAGCCCAACCGATCGAGAAGAGTGTTGGCGACCCGGTCTTTGCCACGACCGTCGTCCTCTCCGGACGGATCTGCATTCGCGTCGAGAAGTCCGGAACGTCGACCGTCGCGGGCAAGATTGGCGAGATCCTGAACTCGACGGCTGAGTTCAAAGCCTCCATCGAAAGACGCAGCGAGGTCATCGCTGAACGGACTGTCTTGCCTACGCTCGGGCTCAGCGCCCTGGCCCTTTCGATCTCAGGCCCTGTCGGCGCCATCGCCGTCACAGGTTCGAACTATACGGAGCTCATCCGGGTGGCAGCGCCCCTGGGCATGCTGAATTTCCTCCACCTTGCGTCCCAGCGCGGCATCTTGATCAAGGACGGCCGCTCGCTGGAGATCCTCCAATCGATCGATACCGTCGTCTTCGACAAGACCGGCACGCTGACGATGGAGCAACCGACGATCGGGGCCATTCGTCCATGCCCCGATTTTACGGAGGATGAGCTGTTGACGTACGCCGCGGCGGCCGAGGACAAGAACAGCCATCCGATTGCCAGAGCGTTGCGGCAAGCCGCCGTGGACCGGGCGCTGCCTCGGCCTGCGGTCGAGGACGCGGCCTACAAGGTTGGTTATGGAATCAAGGTCAGAATCTCGGGACGCCTCGTTCGCGTGGGAAGCGCACGGTTCATGACCCTGGAGGACATCTTCATTCCGCCCGAATTCAGCACCGTTCAGGAAGAGGGCCAGGGACAGGGATCCACCTTCGTGTACATTGCGATCGACGATCAACTCGGGGGCGCAATTGAGATGCATGCGAAAATTCGCCCCGAGGTGAAGCACGTCATCCAGGCTTTACGGAAGCGTCATCTCTCCGTATACATCCTCTCGGGAGACAACGAGGGCCCCACTCAAAAGCTGGCCCAAGAGCTGGGCGTCGACCACTACTTTGCCGCGGCCTTGCCGGAGGAGAAGTCGAGGATCATCGAGCGCATGCAGCAAGAGGGGAGATCGGTCTGTTTCGTCGGTGACGGGATCAACGATGCCATCGCCCTCAGAAAGGCCAACGCTTCCGTCTCGCTGCGCGGCGCATCGACGGCTGCCCTGGATTCAGCCCAGGTTGTCCTGATGGACCAGAGTCTGAATCAACTCGATGAGCTGTTCGGGCTCGCCAGGAGCTTTGACTCCAACGTGAAGGCCACCCTGGCTACGGTGTTCATACCCGGCGCAATCAGCGTGGCCAGCATTTTCTTCCTGAATTTTGGAATCCTGACGGCAGTCGTCCTTTATAACGTGAGCCTGATCGCCAGCATGACCAACGCGATGTTGCCCTGGATTCGCAAACGGCGGGACCAGGACGAGTCTATCAAGGCGAGCCCAGTCCCTCATCAAGACATTCCTCATCAAGACATTCCGCATCAAGACAGTCCACCGCAAGACCCTCAACCCTAGAAATACGATTTGAGCTCGCCGCGCCTGCGGATGTCGAGCGTGGCGCAGTGAAAGCTGCCCACGAATGCGTAGTAGTTGGTGAAGGCCAGGGGGATGGGCTTGAACCCCCAGTCCTTCAGAGCCTTCTCGAGCCGGTGCTGGGTCTTCTCGATGATGATGCGCTCTTCGTCCAGCATCAGGACGTTGAGGCTGATCCACGGGCTCAGCAGGCCGAGCTTTTCGCTCGGCGTGGGGTCGGGCTCGGGCGGGATCAGGACATCCCACGTCTTCACCACGTCGGGCAGCTTGTTGATGTCGAGATACTTCGGGTTGACCATCACCTTCCCGGGCGCCAGCGGCAGGAACGACGAGTCGATGTGAATGGCGCACGGGTCGCGCGACTCCAGCACGTGGATGCGGTACCGGTCACCGAGGTGCCGCTGCAGCCACTGGATCCCGAAGTCGTTGGTGACGTTGCTCTTCTGGGTGAACAGGTCCCGCCCGCACCGCATGAAGTCGGCGGCGTCGAAGGTCGGCTCGAACTCCGTCACCACGTACTTGATCGGCTCTCCCTCGGCGGGCACCCGGTAGTCGGCGTCGTACTGGTCGTCCAGGAGCTGCGGCCTGGGCGCAGAGGTCCACCTCGCGCCGCCGCGGAAGTACTCCTTGAGCAGCTTGCGGTACGGCCAGGTCTCATAGTGACGGCCCCGGTCGGCCATCGGCGCCTCGATGATCTCGTCGCCAATCACCAACATCACGTCGCGGGGGTTCGCGGCGCTGAAGCCGCTCGGCACCTCCCAATCCGGCGTCGAGAAGGGCTTGCGGAAGTCCATCCTCTCCGGGCGGCGCACGGTGATGCCCTCGCTCTCCAGGACGTGGACGAATTCCTCGATCTCCTTGCGGGCCGCCTCGACCAGGTGTGAGGGATAGGGGCTCCCCTTCTGGCCGACCAGCGTCTTCACCACGGTCTCCCACTCGCCCGGCGGCATGGTGGCGACGTTGATCACGTCCCAGGCGGGGAGCACCGCGTCGTCGACGATGCCGACGATCACCTCTTCGAGCGGGTCCCACTCGTTGTGCGAGCTGACGACGCCGACAGGTTCTTCTTCTCCCGGTCTGGAGACTGCGGGCTGGATCGACGGCGGGCTCATTGTGCGTTGCGCCCGTCGAGGAAAGTCTTCAGGTCGAAAGCCGGGTCGTAGATGGCCCGGTGCTTCTTGCTGCGGGCGTCCACCCACACCAGCAGCGGCTGAGCGGGGCCGGAGAGCTTGGACAGAGACTGATAGATCTCGAGGACGCGCTCCGTCGGCACGTCGAAATGGGCCCCGCCCTTCACCCTGTCCAGCACGTACAGGTTGTAGGGGAGCACCTTGTTCAGATAACAGAGCCGCATCAGGCGGGTCATCGTCTCAGGATTGTCGTTGACGCCGGCCAGGACCACGCACTGGTTCATGATCGGGACCCGCGCCGAGAGCAATCGGCGGACCGCCGCGAGCACTTCCGGGTGATCGATGTCGTCCGGGTGGTTCATGTGCGCGTAGAACCAGAACTGATTGTTCGCCTCAAGAAAGCGCAGCAGCTCGTCGTCGATGCGCGCCGGGTGCGCGGAGAGAGCGCGGCTGTCGATGCGGATCGCCTTGATGTGATCGATGTCGACGAGCCTCTGCAGGAACGGCAGGAGACGCTTGTTGGACACCGCCAGGGGATCGCCGCCGGACAGCAGGACGTCCTCGATCTCGGTGTGCTCCTCGAGGTAGGCCAGGGCGGCGGAGAGCGCCTCGTCGGAGACGTGATTTTCCGGGAATCCGACGGAGCTCTTGCGGAAGCAGAACCGGCAGTAGACCAGGCACTGATACGTCACGATGAGCGCCAGCCGGTTGTCGTAGGTCTTGAGGACCGCCGGCGCCGGGTGCAGATCGGCCTCGCCGGTCGGGTCCGCGTCGTATCCGCTGAGATCGAGGAGCTCCCTGACGTCCGGTGAGAACTGACGTAGCGCCTCCGGAGAGTAGGTGCCCTGCTCCACGCGCCGCAGGATGAACGACGGGACCGCAAATGGATATCGCTCGGACACCCTGGCCATGTCGTCGACCGACTGATCCGTGAATTGTGACAGCACCGTCAAAGCTCGCGTCTGCATGGCGTCTCCCTCAGGCTGGCTTGATATAAGGCACTTGTTTGAAGATGACTTCAATCGTGTCGAGGGTATTGTCGATGTCCTCGGGGGTGTGGGCCGCGCACAGCGTTATCGACTCCGGACTGAAAGGCAGCGGATGGAAGACTCCGTACAGTCCCTTTTCGAGGGCCTTCAGATAACATTCGTTGTGAAAGGCCTGGTTCCAGCCGTCGAGGATGTCGCGCATGTTGCGCGGGAGCCGCTGCAGGCCGAAGTACACGCCGATCCGGCCGCCGATGCCCTCGACGCACGCGGGGATATCGTACCTCTGCGTGAGCGACCTCAGGCCGGCGACGAGGCGATCCGTCAGCGCGTTCAGGTGCTCGTAGAAACCCGGTCGAGAGAGCGCGTCCAGGGCTGCCAGCGCGCCGGCCACCGCGAGGATGCGCCCCGAGTTGGTGCCGCCCATCTGCACCTGTCCGGGGGGATAGATCTCCTCCATGATGTCTTTTCGCCCGGCGACCGCGGCGATCGACATCCCGCAGCCCAGCGCCTTCCCGTAACACGCCAGATCCGGGCTCACCCCGTAGTACTCCTGCGCCCCCCCGAGCGCGACGCGGAAGCCCGTCAGCACCTCGTCGAAGATGAGGACGATCCCTTTCTCGCGGGTGATGCGGCGCACCTCGTCGAGGAACTCGCGGTCGGGAGCGATGCAGCCCAGGTTCATGGCGATGGGCTCCAGGATCACCGCGGCCAGATCGGCGTGGTGGCGTTCCACCGCGCGCGCGAACGCCTCCGTATCATTGAAGGGGAGGATGACGACGAGCTCGCCGAGGGCGCCCGGGACACCGGTGGACCCGGGGACCGGCTCGATCTCCCCACCCTCCTGGACGGCGCCGAGCCTGGGCGAGGAGTCGGTCGCGAAGAGGAGCGTGTCGTGCAGGCCGTGGAAGTGGCCCTCGAACTTGATGATCTTGTTCTTGCCGGTGCGGGAGCGGGCGACCCGGACCGCGTACATCGTCGCTTCCGTCCCGGAGTTGGCCAGCCGCACGCGCTCGGCGCAGGGCACGATGGAGCAGATCTTCTCGGCCAGGAGGATCTGCGATTCCGTCTCGTATTCGTGGCAGAAGCCCTGCTGGAGGACGTCGAGCAAGGCGTCGCGCATGCCCGGAGGATCGTGCCCGAGGAGCAGGGAGCCCCAACCGAGGAAGTAGTCGATGTATCGACGGCCGTCTACGTCGTACAGATACGCGCCATGCGCGCGTTTGAAGTAGATCGGGCCGGTGAGCGAGAGATGATTCCACCCCGACGCGACCCCACCGAGCAGACTCTGTTCCGCCCGCAGGCGCAGGGCGGCCATTTGACTCGTTTGCATGCGCGCTCTTACCGGCCTAGGTAGGGGATAGGATGGACAACCTCTCCCGCCTCAAGTCTTACCGCCTCCCCGGCAGAGCCGGGAGCTTCCTCGCTTCTTCGCCCGCGATTGTACTCTACCGACTCAGAAGATTCTATTCTGCTGACCGGAGCCCGCGAGGGGGTCCGCTCCGCGCGGACCCGACAGGGTGAATTGCCAGTGAGCGCCGACTCTCAGGTGCTGGCCTGGCATTTCTGCGGTGTGGCATGAGGCCTGCACATCTCCATCCCATGGACGAGAAGGCAACGAAGCGGCCGGACGTGGTCGCAGATCGCAGGCTTGATCGGCCGCACCTACTCAGCAGGCGGCCCGCGGCCGCCGGAGGCCCTTGATGAACTGGCTCACCATTCTGTGGCTCGTCGCCATCGCCATCGCTTTCGTCGCCGTCGTCGGCATCAAGCCTAAGGGCACCCGTCACGTCTCCCGCACCGGCCTGATGACCGCCGCCCGCGTCGCGCTGGGAATCATCCTGGTCTGTCTTGCGCTCATCGCGCTCGGCGTCATCTAGCCGCTGACGTTCAGTGCGCGGCGCCCCTTCTACGGCGTCCCATCCGCCGCAGGCACCGCGAAATAACCCGACACATCGAGCACCACGTGCGCGGTCCCCCCACCGCCGACGAACGGCATGACGGCCAGTTGGCCGCTGCCGTCGGCCGGCAGGGCGAGGATCGCGTTGTTGGCCCGGGTGAGCACGGCGGTGAAGTTGATGGTCGAGGCGGCGGGCTGCGACTGGTCCGCGGGGTAGAGGCTCAGGTTGCCGGTGCCTGTTGCTCCGATCACCGTGACGTTGAGCGCGACCGCCGTAGCGTCCATGGGAATGCCGCAGACCCCGGCGACGTCCAGCTCGCGCAACGCTCCCGAGAGGAGAGCCGAGCTGGTGCGGGTGTCGACGATGCGACAGGGATTCAATGAGTAGAAATCGCTCGGAGCGGCGGCCGTGGCTTCCTGCCGGAAGTTGGCGACCACGCTGGCCGTGTTGTTGAGCGTCCGGTGGTTGTCCCTTGCGTTCGCGATGCCCGTCGGAGCTCCGAGAAAGGTGACATCGGGATTGGAGAACTGGGAGACTCGCGTACAGCCCGAGGGGCACTCGCTGCTGTACGCCATCACTGTGCGGTAGGAGCCGTTCACGAAATGCCCGTAGGCGTACGGGTAGGCCCCGGTTCCGCCGTTGGCCGGATCGTGGTGCGCCGCCATGTTGTGCCCGAGCTCGTGCGCGAAGCTGAAGTTTCCCACCGCGCAGGTGCGCGCGGTCACGGAAAAAGCGCTGCTCGCGAACGACGGGCTCACATTGATCATCAGCGAGGCCAGGCCACAGAACTGCGTGTCCTGCACCATCAGGTCGACGACGTCGGCCCGATGGGTATCGCGTAGCGCTGCCACGGCCGCGTTCGAGGAGAGCCAGTTCAGATGCGCGCTGAAGCCCCCGGCTTCGACATAGGGCACCTCCGACGTATGCACCAGACGCAGGCGCTGGACGATCTGGCTGTTGCCATAGGCGGTGTTGGCGGCGTCGACCGCGGCCTGGACGGTGGCTTCCATGTTGGCCGTCCCGCCCGCTCCCTGCCGGGCCGCCGCGGTATAGACGACCATGACGTCGATCCGCGCCCCGGTATCGGGCGTGCCGGCCGCAGTCGAGCGGTCCGGAGCGGCGGTCTCGGCGGTCGCGGAAGAGGGCTTCGGGGCGTGCTCCTCGGTCGTACCGCACTCCGGGAAGCGGTCGGAATCGAGCAGGACCAGGCTGGAGACACCCCGGTCCCGCGGCACGACCTCATAGACCGCGTTGTCCGCTTCGATGAAGCCGGCCAGCGCCGGGCCGCGGACCGTGAGGGTCACGCTCCCCTCTCCGTCCGCCAGCCGGCCGCGCCAGGTGTAGTTGTCCGGCGCCCGCCGCTCGAATTCGGTGAGCTCGGCTGCCCGGATCACCCCCGCTCCGAGAGGCAGCGCGAGCCGCTGCGGGGCTCTCTCCAGCACCTCGAAACGGGCGTCCATCCGCCACGACTGAAGCCCCCCCGGGGACAGCGCCGGACCGGTGTCTTCACTGGAAAGAGTGAACGCCTCCGGCGCCTGGGCGGCGAGCGGGAGGCTGGACATGAAAAAGAGGCAGGCAACACAGACCAAGGACGTACGAGTCCACATCGGCAAACCCTCCTCGCAAGGACAACGGAATCTTGAGTGCCGCAACAAGTGGAAGCGCAAAAGGATTCCCGGGTCTGTTACCCCACCAACCGAAAACCGGCTTCTGATGTCGCAGCCGTGTGCCGCTCGCCGTGGCCGGAGTCCTGCGCCAGAGCCGTCCTTTTATGTCGGGCGACATCGGCCGACGTTGCGCGGCATTCTTCCCTTCCGGCCGCCGCACGGCTTTCCAATTCCGCAAGTGACAAAGACGCAGTGAGATAGCGCGGAGCCCAGGGGCTCCGAAGAGGTCCGCGCTTCCGGCACGTCCGTTGCACTTTCCGGTCGTCGCAAACGAACCGCACCAGAAAGATCAGACAACGCCGTTCAACCGGAGCCGTTCAACCGGAGAAGGAGGAGCCCATGAGTCCCACCTCGCCCCTCGTCCCCAGGCCGAGCCCGACGACCCTCGCCCTGACCTACCTCACCCTGGGCCTGCTGATCGTCACCTTCCTGCTCAACTTCTCCCCCTGGCTCGGCATCAGCGACCAGCTCAACGCCACACTGACGCTGCTCGGCGGAGTGCTGTTCGTCTTCGTCCACGGCAGTCTCACCCTCGGCTGGAAGCGGATGATCGCCTTCGTCATCATCACCTTCGCGGTGAGCTTCACCTCGGAGGTCATCGGCGTGGCCACCGGCCTGATCTTCGGCCGTTATCACTACACCGACAACCTCGGCCCCAAGATCCTGGGCGTGCCGCCGCTGATCCAGTGCGGCTACATCGCCGTGGGCTACGCCAGCCTGGTGGTGGCGCGGATGGTCCTCGGCGCCTACCGGACGCCGCGCACCACCGGGCGTGCCCTGGCGCTGGCGGTCTGCGCCGCCTTCCTCATGGTGTCGTGGGATGTCGTCATGGACCCCTACCAGTCAACGATCAGCGGCGACTGGATCTGGCAGGACGGCGGCAGCCACTACGGCGTCGGCCTGCACAACTACGCCGGCTGGTTCGGCACCGTGCTCCTCTACCTGGTGCTCTACCTGCTCTGGGAGCGGCGCCACCCGGTGCCGGAGCTTCCCTGGCCGGCCACCAGCCGTCCGTTCTGGAGCCAGGGCGCCCTCTATTACGGGGTGACCGGGCTGGGGATCGCCATCACGCCGCTGGTCTGGCAGGCGCAGCCGCCCATCGCCTCGCCCGAGAACTACGCCGGCCCCTTGCCCGCCCTGCAGTGGAGTCTGACGCTGATCGCCGTCTTCGTCATGGGAACCCCGGTGGCGCTCGCCCTCGCCCGAGCCTTCGCGAGCGACTCCGCAGAGGACTGAGCGAGGCCCCGTGTGGGAACGCCGCTACCAGGCCATCCTGGTCAGCGACGAGGAGCCCGCGCAGGTCGAGCGTCTTCGCTACCACCTGGCTCACGGCGTCAAGGAGGGCCTGGTGGCCCGTGCCCGGGACTGGCCCGGGATTCACTGCGTGCGGGAGATTCAGAGCGGCGAGCCGATCCCCGGCAACTGGTTCGACCGCACCCAGGAGTTTGCCGCCAGAAATCGCGGCGAGGACTTCGACAAACTTGAAAAACGGCAGGCACTTATCGGAAACTATCGGAAACGGCAGGCACTTCTCCCACTTCTCCCACTTCTCCGGCACTGGGCCATTTGATTGAACTGATGAAGGATCCGAACCCAGCGATGTAGCCATGAAATACAGACCTAACCTTCTTCTGAATGCATGCTACGCCTTGAACTGCCTGATCGTCCCAGGGGCTGTTGCCGCAGGTGTGCTCTTGAGCTCGTGGAGTTGGAGCGTCAAAGCGCTCCTGCTCGGGATTCTCGTGGTCCTGGAATACTTTGCTTTCCCGCGACATTACCTTGCCTACACGCTTGCGACCTCCGACGAAGGATTTGAATACCTGCCCTGGGTCGGCAGGCGGAAGTCGGTACGCTGGGCTGATGTAACTGGCTATAGACGGCGACTGTTCTGGCTCCGGCTTGTACGGGTCGACGACCGGGTTCACCTTCTTTTCGAGCGTCCGCTCCTGATCCAGGATCGAAGGTTGTTTCTGGAGGAGTTGGAGAGGCGCTGTCCCACAGCAAGGCGACTGAGTCTCACCGAGTATTTGGGGCTCGTGTGGCGTGGGATGAAGGAAGCTGCCGCCAATTCGAGGTCGTTGTCTGACCGTCAGCGCGAAGGCGCCACGGATGATGAAGAACCGGCCCAGCCTTCCGAAGGCCCTGACCCCAACAATGGCAGAGGAGGAGGTCCATCCAAGGACCTGGACAGCGGAAGGGGTTGAGTTGAGACTCTCTTCTTCCTCGATGAACGCCGTGCACGAGATCGAGGTTGAGGAGGACGACACAGGGATCGCCCTCTACTGGCGAGAGGAGGGCGAGATCAACGCCATCTTCCGCATTCTGGTCGAGTGGATCCGGGAGGCAGAAGGCTTGTCCTCAATCGAAACCCTGGAGCTGCGCGACCCTGAGCCTCCGGGCGGCGGCGGGGTCTATCTGCCCTCGGTCGCCGCGAGTGAGCCGGACGAGTTTTCGGCCCTGTGCTCCAGCCTGCTGAGACGGGATTTCCTCGCGAAGGGACGCCTTGTGCTGAATGGGCTTGATGCTGGATACCACCTGGTCTGCGACGGCTGGGCCGCGCATGGGCTGATCGGAATCGATCTCCCGCCGGCAAGGCTCGATCAGCGTGAGTCTGTATTTGATCGAGTCGCCGGTTTCGCGCGCAGATCCCTGCTCGTTCGTCTCGAGCCGACGTGGCTATGACGAGAGATACCCTGATACGAGTTCTAGTAGGCGTACCGTGTTTGGCCGTGATGGTCGGACTTCCCTTCTTCCTTCGGTCGCTTGCACTCGACGAGAGGGGGAATCACGAGGAGATGGCCGAGCGTCTGGGGAAGTTGTATCGTGGCCGCCAGGCCGAGGAGATCCGCGTTGCCTCCGGGGCGCCTGACGTCGTCTGTAGTGCTGGACCGGATGCGATGCGGCACCTACGTGGGTACGCCGCGGCCCGCAAGACTCCTGAGGTCTTCAAGCGAGTCGTTGCTTCGACGAAGGAGCGGTGGGTCTACTTCTGCACCGGCCCTACGTTTCGGAAAGACGCCCGTGCCCGATGTCGTCCTTCCTACGGTGATGCCGAACTAGGATTCGATGCCAGCGGCCGACTCCTCTGGGTTGTTCTCGGCGATTCGTTGAGGATACTTTGAATCTGACGACGATTCTCCATTCCGTGATGTACCTGCTGGTCGTAGCCCTGTTCCTCTGCGTTCCAGGAGTCCTCTGGGAGTCCGCCCGCAGTCGCGCGTGGCTTCGCAGGGATACCGCACAGCTCGCGATGAAAGAGGGGTTTGAAGTAGAAGCGATTGTTGAGCGCCTGCTTCCCGAGCCCACGCCGAAGCTCGTTCGGATCGTCCAAGACTCGCACCGGCAGGCTCGTCTGCTCGCGCAGGGGTCTCCGTTCGAGGAGATCGCACGGGCGTGCAGGATCCCGGTAGCCCAGGTGAAGGAGGATGCATCGTACTGGGAGGCGGAACGGAGCCCGCATCTGTCCAAGGAGATCCAACGCCGGATGACGCGAGAGGTGATCGGGGGAACGCTCCTCTTGTGGGGCACCCTGCTCTTCTGCGGATTTCTGATGTGGAGGTTCTTGGCCTGAATGGAAAACCTCCTATTCACACTCATCGCCGTAGGCTTAGTCAGCCTGTCGCCGACTGCGACATGGATGGCGCGGCGCCGCCTGCTTCCCTTGACCACGGTCTTGGAGGAGACCAAAATCCACACCTTTTGGCTGGCTTCGACCAGTGTGGCGGAGGGCCGCTTCAAGGGACGACTCGCCTCAGTGTCGGCGTGGGGCAGGTCCGATCCGGGTTTGAAGATCACGCTGGAGTCGGAGAGCAAGACAATCCCTTTCGAGCTGCTGCGCGCGACCCGCACGGCCCGGTTTATGAACAGGGTTGTGGGAGGCAAGAATTCGGTGCACCATGTGGGAAAGGTCCTGATAGTTAAGCTTGGAGACCCGGACGCGTGCGCCCGCTGGCTGGCCCTGCCCGGGAGCCTGGAAGCGGTCGAGCGCCTGATGGGCGATGGCAGAGTGAACCGGCTGCAATCTTCCGGACGCTTTCTGATCGCTTACACCGACCGCATCTCCCGCCGGGAGGTCGAGGTGATGGTTGCCGGCATCCTTGAGGCCCTGCGGAGCCTGTCGGCCAGTATGCCTCCAGTGCAACCGGGAGGCTCGGCCTGAGCGTCTCCGTAATGGTGCTCATGGTGCTCGTGCTGATCCACACCTTCATTCTGATCGGGTTCATTGTCTGGTACCAGCGCGAGATTCCCCGGAAGCGTTATGCCGCCTTCATCAATCGCGATCCGTCCTTGGGTGAGTTGGATAACGTTGACCTGAAGAGTCTCATCCAGGCACGGGCGGAGTCGGATCCCGGCTACTTACAGGAGCTCGATCGCGAGGCGGGGCTCGAGCGAGCCGACACGATCATGAAGATCGTTTTCAGGATCGGCTACGTCCTGATCGTGCTGGCGGTTTTGCAGATGGCCTACTTCGTAATCTCCACCACCATCGCCATGCAAGCGAGATAAGGCTATGTCTGCAGAGCGGGTTGCTGAGCACTATCACGTCGACGTCTTCGCAGGAGAGGAGCGCCGCTATGTGCGCGGCTTCGTCCTTTGGGAGGCCGAGGGAGGATGGGAGATCCTTGACGACATGGGGCTTGCCGTCGAGAGGTTGCAGGTCCTTGCGGAAGGTCTTCTGCTGGAGGAAGCGATTCTAAGAGCGCTTTCCATCCTGCATCGCATCCTCGGGCCGCCCCTCTATCCCGTCTGGGGAACGGCGCCCTATGAGCTCGTCGGGTATGTGGCGCCGAAGGTCGGCCTTTTTGGAAGGGGTTCCCTCCCTCAGCTTCTTGTGGGGCCTGACGGCAGGCCGGAAACCGGGGAGCTCCCTGCTCGTGAGATATAAGCCGGATGAAGGAAGCTGTCGCAGAATCGAGGTCGTTGTCAGTCCATCAGGCCCAGCGCGCCCAGGATGACAAAAGCCAGGCCGAGCATGCCAAAGATTCCAGCGTTGGCGAGACATCGGTCGCGCAGACTGGTACCACTCATGACCTGGAGCTTTCCGAAGCGGTACAGGAGGTGGAAGACCGGGGACTGGTCGTGATAGAAGCGGCTCAGGAGAAAGCCCAGGGCCAGGAGCAGCAGGAACGAGCCGACGTACAAGCCCCCGGTGCTTTCCTGCCACCGGCTTTCCGGAACGAAAGTGAAGAGCAGGAGCGCTCCGACGACGACGGCGGAGAACGCGCATCCAAGGAGCCGGCCCGAAGTCAATGAGCTGGACATGATGGCACCATGATAAGGCATCCACCCAGCATGAACATGACCAGGTCCTCGTACCCTCTTGGCGGCTGGCTGCTCCCTGGCGGAATGGTCGTCGGAAGCTTCAAGTTCAACCTCATGCTGCTACGGAACAGCGATGAGCTGCTGTGGAGGCTTTCCTCTCGCCTATGAGTGAGCCAGCGCGGGATCAGCCTGCCGCCGGATCACCCGCGAGGACGCAGGTAGTAGAGGAAGATCGCCAGAAGAGTCGGAAGGCCGACGAGGCCGAACCCAACGCCACATCAGTAGGGCAGGGATAGTACTCTCTGCTCATCCAAACACGATGCGGGCAAAGACCCGCCGAGGAGATCGATATGAAGCCAGTAAAAGCATTCCTTCTGATGGCCGTCCTCGTGGCTGCCTGCGCGAGCGCCCAGCCCTACGATCCGGTTCCGGGACCTTCGCCCTATGGGCCGGAGGATGAGGCGGGCGCCTCGAACACGCAGACCGCCGAGCAGGTCCGGCAGGCGGTGAAGCTGGTCAAGTCCGGCAAGGTCTACCGTCTGGGCCACGTCTATGAGCCCAGTATGCCTGCCTTTCCCGGCAACGAGGGCTGGACCATGACGCCGAAACCGGTCCAGCAGGTCGCCCAGCAGCGAGCCCACACCGAGATCCTGCATGGCGAGATCGTCCAGCTCGGGACGCAGTTCGACAGCCTGGGCCACTTCGGCTACCTGCCGGTCGGGGCGTCGGACCCCGACGGGGTCCTCTACTACAACCAGCTCACCGGCGCCGAGGTGGTGGGGCCGGACGGCCTCGAGCGTCTCGGAGTCGAGAAGGTGAAGCCGTTCGTGACGCGGGGCGTGCTGCTCGACGTCAAGCGCTACGCCAACGGTGGACAGACCATGTCCGCGGGGCAGGAGGTCACGGTCGCGATGCTGGAGCAGACCCTGGCGGCAGAGAAGATCGAGATCCGCGAGGGCGATGTCGTGCTCATCGTCACCGGCTGGGAAGAGAAGTGGAGTATGGGGACGAACGGCTATTACCTGACGAACGGTGAGCTGGGAGCCCCCGGACTCGGCCTGGCGGCGGCCCAGTGGCTGGTCTCCAAGGGAGCGGCCTGCGTCGGCGCGGACAACTGGGGCCTGGAGGTTGCGCCGCCCAAGCCGTCCCCGGCGCCGGGAGTGATTTTCCCCGTCCATCACCACCTGCTGGTCAAGAGCGGCGTCTTCATGCAGGAGTCGATGGTGCTGAGCGAGCTGGCCGCCGACCTCGCCGCCGATTTCAAGGCCAGCCCGAGCTCCAAGACCTACGAGTTCCTCTACATCTTCAACCCCGTGCCCATCAAGGGCGCTTCCGGCTCGCTGGGGGTTCCGCTGGCTATTCGTTGAGCCATGGGCGCCAGCTCACGCGAAGGCTTCTATCGCGCAGGTCTGTACGTCGGGGGATGTCTCCCGTTGGCCGTGATCCTTCTCATGACGCTCAACGGCGAGATCCCCTGGCGCTTCGCGCTCGCCCTTCGTGACAGCGGAGGCTGTCGGCCCGCCCTGATCGCGGCGGCAGGCCCCATCCGAAGACAAGCCCTGCGAGGCGCTCGATTGAGCGGTCAGGAAGAGGTGTACTCGATCGATGTGCCACCCCCTGGGTGCGGAGATCTTCAGACTCACAAGAGTCGCGAGAATTTCGCCGGCCTCTTGGCTCATCCAGCCCCATTCCACTGGATTGACGTCCTCGCAACGCGAGAGGTGGCCCTCGCCGAGGGCGCCAAAGGCCGCTTTCTTGAAAAACGGCAGGCACTTATCGGAAACTATCGGAAACGGCAGGCACTTCTCCCCCGGTCGAGCCTGACGCTGATCGCCGTCTTCATCATGGGAACCCCGGTGGCGCTCGCGCTCGCCCGAGCCTTCGCGAGCGACTCCGCAGAGGACTGAGCGGTTACCCCACCAACCGAAAACCGGCCATGGCGAAGTGATGATCGAAGGTGAAGGCAGTCCGGATCTTCTCGTGAGACATGAGGACGAAGCTTGTCGCATCCACCGCCGAGAGCTTGTGCAGATCGCGGCGCTGAAAGAAAGGCCAGGCTTTCTCCAGTTCGGCAGGCGTGACCGTCAGGATGCGAAGCGCTGTGATTTGAGCCAGTGAGTCCTGCCAGGTCAACGCCACATCACGGACCGTATTGCGATCGAGAAACGTGAAGGTCTCCAGAATGACTGGCACCGAGGTATGAAGACGGACACCTGCCCCTTGCAAGCTGTCCCAGGCTTCTCGGGCACGGGCGTGGAAGGGATCGCGTGAGAGAGCCAGGGCGATCCAAGCCCCGGTATCCACAAAGACCGCTTCGCTTTCCCGCATCAGGGTTCGTCGTAGATCGTATCGTGGTCGAGAGAGCTGTGGCGGGGCACACCGTCCCAGAGCGCGACCGGCCCGCGACTCTGAGGACGTAGCCATACCTGCCGGACCGCTTCGCGAACGAGCTCGGCCACACTCTTGCCGGACCGTCTCGCCGCCTCATGGAGCGCTTCAAGCTCCTCGTCGCGCAGATACACCTGGGTCTTTGTCATGGGTGTCATTCTGGGGATGGGAATGACACCTGTCAAGCTGGGTGCTCCAAAGGACACCTCGGCAAAATCGGCGGCGAAGCCGTCGACGCGGTAGAGGCTCGATCCCCCGTTCCGATGTCTTTAAGACCATTCCGAAATGACATTCGCCATGCCTTTTCCGTTCTTTATACGGGGCATGGCCAGACGTGTGCGCTTTGTCCCCGATCGGGGCTCGCTCGTGGAGGTGACCGTGAGGACGGCTCAGTCCGAGTTCCTCCTGCGCCCGAGCCCTTCCCTGAATGACCTTGCCGGAGGCGTCCTCGGACGCGCTCAGGCCAAGGTGCCGGTGCGTGTCCACTCCGTCGTCGTCATGTCGTCCCACTTCCATCTGCTCCTGACCGTCGACGACGCGAAGCAGATGGCCGACTTCATGGAGTATGTGGACACCAACCTGGCTCTCGAAGTGAACCGGCTGCACGGGAGGCGAGGCCCCGTGTGGGAACGCCGCTACCAGGCCATCCTGGTCAGCGACGAGGAGCCCGCCCAGGTCGAGCGTCTTCGCTACCACCTGGCTCACGGCGTCAAGGAGGGCCTGGTGGCCCGTGCCCGGGATTGGCCCGGGATTCACTGCGTGCGGGAGATTCAAAGCGGCGAGCCGATCCGCGGCAACTGGTTCGACCGCACCAAGGAGTTTGCCGCCAGAAGCCGCGGCGATGACTTCGACCGCCTGAAGTACGCCAACGAAGAGGCCCTCGTGCTCACTGCTCTTCCCTGCTGGGCGCATCTCGCCCCGGAAGCCTACCGGCAGAGGGTGGCGGATCTCGTCGAAGCCATCGAGAGCGAGGCGGCAGCCGCGCTTGCCGCCAGCGGCCGTGTGCCACTCGGCGTCGCCGGAGTCCTGCGCCAGAGCCACGAAACCCGCCCAACCACGACGAAGAGGTCACCCGCGCCGCTCTACCATGCGGCGACGCGGGCCGTCCGCAAGCTCTTCTGGGAGGCCTACGCAACCTTCTTGGCCGCGTTTCAAGAGGCGTCCGAGCGCCTCCGAGCCGGAGACCGGGCGGCACGCTTTCCTTTGGGTTCGTTCCCGCCGAGGCTGCCCTTCGTGACAGCGGAGGCTGTCGGCCCGCCCTGATCGCAGCGGCAGGCCCCATCCGAAGACAAGCCCTGCGAGGCGCTCGACTGAGCGGTCAGGAAGAGGTGTGCCCGATCGGTGTGCCACCCCCTGGGTGCGGAGATCTTCAGACTCAAGAGTCGCGAGAATTTCGCCGGCCTCTTGGCTCATCCAGCCCCATTCCACTCGATTGACGTCCTCGCAACGTGAGAGGTGGCCCTCGTCGAGGGCGACAACGGCCGCTTTCTTGAAAAACGGCTGGCACTTATCGGAGAAACCGGAGAAACGGCAGGCACCTCCCACCGCCCTGGCCCAGTGATGCGACCTGCTCAGAGACTTCGAGTTTCCGGTGATCCCGTAATACCCGTAGTGCCCGCGCAGTTTGCCGAGGATTTGTGAATGCTGCAAGGCCATGGGTATGTGCCGGTTCGCTTGACACCACAGGTTGAGCTTCCGCAGGAACCGGGTGAGCCGGTCGGAAGCCGTCTTGCGTTTCACCACCCACTTGCCCCGACGAGACTTCTCCCAGTAGTGAGAGAAACCGAGAAAGTCAAAGCTCCTCGGCTCCTCTTGCGGCTGCGCCCTGCCCGGCTCCGACTTGCGAGGCCGTTCAAAGCGCATCAGACGAGTCTTGCCTGGGTGGAGGTGAAGGCCGTATTTGGCGAATCGCTTCGGCAGTACGCCCAGTACCCGCCGCGCATCCGTCTCCAGTTGGAAGGCCACGACGAAGTCATCGGCAAAACGGATCAGAAACGCCTGGCCGATAAGCCGGGGTTTGACCGTTGCCTCAAACCACTCGTCCAGTACCTTGTGGAGATAGATGTTCGACAGGATCGGAGAGACGACTCCTCCCTGCGGTGTTCCTGTAGTTGGATGGCTGAGGGTCCCCGCTTCCATCACGCCCGCCTTCAGCCACTTGTCAAGAGTACGGCGCATTACTCCGTCGCGCACCCTCTGGTCCAGGAAGTCTCTAAGATCGCCAGGGTTCAGGTTGTCGTAGAACCCTTCGATGTCGGCCTCCAGAACCCAGCCTCCTCCCATCTCCATGAGACCTTTCCACAGGTCACCGATCGCCTGATGCGCCGATCGTTCGGGGCGGAAACCATACGAACAGTCTAGAAAATCCTGCTCGTAGACGGCTTCCAGCACCATCGCGACCGCCCTCTGGAGGATTTTATCCTCAAAGGTTGGCACCCCGATTGGCCGCTTCTTCGACGGGTCACTCCCTTTCGGAATGTAGGCCCGGCGAACCGGCGGCGCCTTGTAACGACCGGACTTGAAGCGGTCCAAGAGGTTCTGGAGGTTCTCTTCCAGATTCTCCTCGTAGGCTGCTGCTGTCTGACCGTCTACGCCTGGAGCACCGTCTTTGCGCGTCCGGCGATGGGCTTCCCGCAGGAAGTCCACATCAATGTGGTGGGCCAGGCTCAAGAAGGACCGTCCTCTGTCTTCCCTCGCCAGTTGTGCTATCCGCTGAAGTCTCGTTGAGACTCTTTCAAGGTTCGGTGACCTTGTCATCTTTCCCTCCAACGGTTCCGTGACCCGACACCCCCCTTCCCTCCACGGGGTCCCTCGGGGTGGTTCCCCCGCTTCCTCGGTACTATTGGGGTGCTAAGACGCCCTGAGTCCCTCCCGCCGCGCTTCGTTTCCTTCGCTTGGCAGTACCGCGGGTACGCCCGCCGATTCGATCCCACAGGGTGCGGACGCCCTCTGTCTGTGGGCCTGGACCTTTGGTCTTCCGGAGCCCATCCGGAACTTGACCGCGGAGATCTCAGGGTTCTCCCAGGTTCCTGGGCGGACCCATTTGTGTGCATGCCATGGGCTCTTACACCCCGGGGGATCCTCCACGCCAAGCCATACGGCGCCGAGGAGATAGCCTTCCGCTAGTGCCACGACGTCGGCTCCCCGATCTTGGTCTCTCGAGGCTGATTACCACGGCCTACACACTCGCTGTCTACGCTTCGCAGCGGTGGATTACTCCAACGCCACGCAAGACTCGCTTCCGGTGGGGGGCTAGCCCTTGCCGGGTAGGATTCGGACCTACCGGGTCCACTACGAAGGGTTTCAGGTTCTGTCTACTGCATTTTCCTTCCTCCCTTCCCAGGCTTTGCCTGGCGCAAGGCACTTCTCCCGATCACTTCAACCAGCTCAAGACGGGGCGGAGCGAGGACTTACCCTCCGGCGAGGGAAACCAAGCCGCCTTTTCGAGAATTCTTCCGCTACGCCTGTGCATGCAACGAGAATCGAAGAATACGTAGCGATAGCGAAACTTTTGGTAACCGTGAATAACGATCTCAGTCCTCATCAAGCCAGTCTTCAATCATACTTCGCGCCATACTAAGCCAGGAGGGAAGGATGATCGGTCGTCCCTTGCGTTTCCTCAGCAACGATCGCGGGAACCATTCCGCATCGTTCAATTCTTCTCTATTTACCTTTATATCTAGACTCTCGACCGAAGCACTGAAGCCTGCCATCAGAGAACCCGGGAATGGCCACGGCTGCGAGGAGTGATAGCGCATTCCTGAGACGTAAGCCCCCACCTCTTCAAAGACCTCTCTTTGCACAGCGCCTTCAAAGCTTTCACCAGATTCGACAAACCCTGCAAGGGTTCCATACTGCTTTCTCGGCCAAGTTCGCTGATTAGATAAAAGGGCGTAATCCCCACAAGTCACTAGAATTAGAACAACCGGGTCAATACGAGGAAACTGCACTAGGCAACAATTCTTAGCACGGCATTTTCTAGCATTCCCGGCCTCAGTGCCTTCAGTAGGATGTCCACATCGGCCGCAGAAACGAGCATGAGAATGCCAGCTCCATAATGAACGGGAATAAGCCAGATAAGCAGCCTCTGCAGGAGATAGCAAACATCCAATGGTTTTAAGGTCGTACAGTTTACCATGTGCCTTTGCGATCTGCCTAGCAGCACGCCGCGACAGATGCGATCCATCCAGAGAGACGTATATCTTTTCATCCTCCCGCCCTAGCAAAGCAATCTCTGCCCCAAGACTATGCAGCTCAAAGCCCAGCTCTCTATCCATTAACCAAAGTTCGCATCTCTCATTAACCCAACTCACTATAAATTTTCCGTTCCAGTGGAAAATGAATCGTGCCGATGAGTCGTCCAGAACACGCCGAGCCCAGGCGTCATCTCGGCGCAGGTCGTACATTCGATCGATTATTGGCTCGCCAAAGGTATTCTGACTACTACTACTACTCGTACTACGAAAACTTCGGCGACTACTACTCATGGCCTTCTCTTTGCCTGAAGGCACGAACAAACACCCCATACTTGTACTTCTTAGTTAAGAGGTACCCTAGTTGCTCTGACGCTTTTGGGCATCCACAATCGTACTTGGCGTTGAAATCCTGTAGGCTAGCAAAGCCCGGGGTGACCGGTAGTTGGTCATCGAAGAACCCATCGCATTCAGTCCGATGACTAAAATTTAGCGCAATAAAAATATCGTGGTCCGGAGGTTCCCCACGAATCCACAGCCCGATCCCCGACAGCAGTGTTCGGAACTCGGACTCTATCCGGTCGAGCAACTCCCGCGCTAAGCCCCTTCTGCGCAAATCCCTTCTTACTGCCAGGTTGAACAAGCAGTGATAAGGAGAGAGAGCAGAGGAATCCGAAGGAGAAATCAAATTTTTGCTGTCTTTTGCTAATACTATACCGGGATGCTTGGCGACCAGGATGGTCGCCGCAATATCTCCTCCCCCATCAAATAAGATAAATCGATATGCTGCGGATGAAAATGTCAGCACAGAGTCAACGGTGGTATATCTTTCTTGAATTATGCCACGCACAATCTCATCAGGCACATGACCGCCACGGGACACTGCCAAATCTGATGAAATATCGGTAAGAAATTGAGCCAACTTATTAGCCGTCAAGAGATCTTCAGATGGCTGAACAAGCCTAAGACTATATGAACTAGCAGTAGTCATAAGTCATCATCTCCAGACACTCAAAACCTCTATTGGACTACGATATCAAATGCCACGGATATCCTCAGTGCTTCAAATCTATTTGGGGCTACTGCATGTGAAAGCCAAGAAGGATGCAGAAGCATTCTTCCGGGAATGGGCTTAAAGATCTTTTCGTATCGCTCAGGAATAGATAGGCCTCGCGGATCATAGTATATGAGCTGACCATCTAACTCTTCAGACTGCGGCTCCCTCTCATCGTAAACCCAGTACACGCCCGAGATCAGCTCTCCGGCCCTAGTGTAATGAGAATGCAATCCGTGCCAGTCCCCCTTCCGGCTTACGTTTGCCCATGCGTCGATTCGGAGAGGCTGCAAATTCTCTATGCCAAGTCCCGTCCGCGCAAACTCTGATGCTGCGCCGTAAATCATCTCCCGCAGCCGCTCGATTGGCTCACCACCCCAATCCAAGAGTCCCTGACGACGATGAAATTGAGAAAAGCGATTCCAATACTGAGGCGTTCCTTTAGGCAGAAGAGGGATGGACGCGAACTCTGATTCCTTCCGCAGAATAATCTCTTTCAGACCGGCATTTAGTCCGACTACTCCCTCAAAGTCTACAACCCCCAGCGGCGTTGACCATTCGTGGAGCATATTGACAAACACGACTAAACCTCCTTTCTATTTTCCGATTCATTTATGAAGGCGACAACCGCAGACACAGTGGTAAGCCCATTGCTGCTTCCTAACGTGAGGCAATTCATTGCAGCACAGGCGGAGGCAAATTTAACAAGATAAGGAAGCGCCCAACCTTGAATCATACCATACGCAATTCCCGCGCCAAACGCATCGCCCGCTCCAGTGGTATCTATTGGTTTAATTCTGAAGGCATGGTAGCTCTCAATGGCCTCAGGCGTTTGCACAATACAACCATTCTCGCCATTAGTCTGTATTCCGAATCTGAACCTTCCTTGCAAAAAGAATTCTTCGATAGTGTGGTTCCCATCGTCAGATCGATTCCAGTCGCGAATGAACTCCTGCGAAATAATAAAGGCATCCACGTAACAAATGAGTTGATTTATCGAACCACGGTACCAGCCTCCTGTGAATATGACCTTGCCTCCATTTAACTTGCAACGACGTGCTGCCTCAATACTGAACTCAGTCGCTTCGTCTACGATTAAGAGCTTGCACGAGGCAAACTCCATTGAATCTAGTAGGTCAAGGGAAGGCATTGTGAAGGAGTCTGGCCTAAACGTAAAAGAACGTTCTCCGCTTAGACAATCAACCAAAACTAGAACTATCCGTGAGTCACTTTGCGCCCGCAACCGGAGGTGCTGAACGTCTACATCTTCCGCCTTGAGCCATTTAAGTATCTGTCGCCCTGGCTCGTCATCGCCTACTTCGCCGAAAACCTTAGCGGCAAGCCCGAAGCGTCTAAGGGCAACCAACGCGCTAGCTACAGGCCCTCCTAGTTGGACCGCGAAATTGCGCGCTCGAACAGTCGATCCGAACTCAGGTACAGACTCCACCGTGAAGAGCACGTCAAAGGTGCATGCACCCGTGCCGAATATCATTAAGCCTCCCTTTCCTCAGGAGAGAATACCGGCTTGTCTTAGCTCTTTCAGGAGTTCGAATTTTATACTCGCGAACCCTTCCTTGAGCGGTAAATAGCCGATACCTGCAAGGTCAGTAGGAATTTCAATCTCGGATGCTCTTTCAATTATGATAGCTAAGTTTTTTCTTCCAAGCTTGCCCCAAAAGTATCCAATTTCAAGTAGCACATTGGGACGAATTCGCCAGATCGGAGATCCGTCTTCCTTCGTGACCTGCTCATCGGCAGTAATAAGGACAACGGCAAATGATGCTTCCTGGGCTGTCGCTTCGAATTTTTCGGGTAGTGTGCGCCCTCCCATGGGACTGGCGTCCATCACGACTACGGGTAGCTGAAGCTCGGTAAACAGAAATAGATGCACCTCGTTCTTTAACTTTGAGTTCCAGCTATGAACAAGAAAAACCTTAGCCTTCTCTGGCATATTATGTCCTCCCCTATAGGATAATGTCTCTGCCGAAGCACTCACATCTTGGGCATGGTGTTGAAAATCAAGGAGCTTATTCGCTATTACATCAAGCACATCAAGCACATGCTTGAAAGCCCAGTCCGAACTTCCAGATCCATTTCTATCGACGTTGATATTTTCTATGACACCTAGCATAAATCTTTCATAGATAAACCAGGAACGGTGAGCCTCGAAGTCCTGGAGGAACAGGCTGTCATGCTTCGGTAGCCATATTGCACGCTTGAAAAACAAAAATGACGCCCTTTGTCTCAAGTCTTGAAGCAATTCGAACGGAAGGTCGAGAAGGTCGCCAAGGCAGTACTGCCTTAGTATTCGCACGGCCACATTATAGCTAAGAACGTACTGGGGATATAACCGTCGAAGGCTGCAATCAAGCCAGTTCAAGAAGGGAACATCGGTAATGATTTTGGCATCAAACTCTTCGATATGGCTCTGTAGCCATTTCATTCCCAGAAATAGCGAGGCAAGAGACTTTACGGTGGCGTTTGCCCCTTTCAATACATTTCGAGCTTCGATTACATCCCAAAGAAATGCCTCTCCACCTAGCCGTTCGGGTAAATAATACAGATTATCCAAGGCCTCGGCACTGGCCGATGATTCTGTTCGGAGGACTCTCCAGACCTTGCCCATGATAGATAAATCATAGGATTTATCTACAACATCGGCTTGGCCTGCCAGACGCGCTACTGCATCTTTCCATCTCCTAGTCAGATCATCTGTGGTAGATTCTGTCCTCCTTATCCATTGATCAGATGTTCCTTCTAGCTGCGGCCATATTGTGTTCTCAAAATACATGGGATACAACCGAGAGCTGCTAAAATGCGACTGCTTGTGTTCGATAAAACGACCCGGCTCGATTTCAGAGCCTACAAACTGAAGGTCTCCAAGAGCCACGAGTGATCTGAGACTCGGCATTACATGAGGCAAATAAGGAGATTCTACTAAATCAATTGTTGGAACTAGAAGTTTTTCTGCACATAGCAGATAGCAGACCCGAGTAACCCTGAGCAACACGTCAGTTAGATGGCGAGGCGCATACTTCTGATCAAGTCCATAGTTTTTCAGCATCTGATGGCTGAAATACTGGATGAAGATATTCTTAGGTCCCAGGCGTGTCATGTTATTTTTATTCTGGAAAGGAACTCTGCGCTACGGGAAAGTATATCCCCTCTTACTTTTTCTAAATCTTGGTTGGCATCAATAGAAAGTACTGTGCCTTTGGTTGCAAACCATTGAATTGCGGGCAAGACGTCGTGGCGAAACCAGGTAAACTTTGCATCTAGCACTTGTAACCGGGAGTCATCGTACCTTCGGATAGTTTGACTACCACAAACCACGCAGGCATCGCTTGTGCCTTGAAACCCACAGGTTGGGCAGATGCGTCTAAAGTAGAGGCGCTCTAGCGCTGCTTCAGGGGAGAGTTGAAGGTGAATACAGCACGTACTTCCTAGTGAGTAACCAAACCTATTGATGAGGTCTATTGTTTTGACGAACTGAGCATGATCCTTTGGGTTTCCATCGAATACCACAGATGATCCCTTTGCGATTCTTAGCGCAGAGCTATAGAGTTCAATAACTAAGTAGTCCGGGATGCCTTCGCCTTTCGATATTGCGCCAAGGGCGACCTCGTTCGCGGATGCAAGTTCCCTGATCATCTTGCCTCCGCTTATGAGGCGAAACCCAAGGTTTTCCACCAGAACCTTGGCGGCCGTAGACTTTCCTGAACCGCTAATACCTAGAACAAAAATTGCCGCTCTTAGACCCGTCATCATTATCATCAGCCTATGAAGCAGAAAGAAGTCTTACAAGAAGACTTGACATTGCTATTCCTTCCTTATCCTAACGGACTGTCACTAGACAGTCCCGAGTGCTTAGTGCTACCAATGGCGACAAATTCCTTCAGCCTAGAACTAAATATTGATCCTCAGTCCCCAAGTATGCCCTAAACGCACGGCGCATTATGTCGAACTTGCTGGCCATCTTTGTGTCGGCTCTCCGGGCCTACGCCTCCACCTCATCCGGGTGTAGGTAGCACACCTCTAGAACAAGGCCTCGTGCCTTGAAAAACGGCAGGCACTTATCCCACTTAGCTCACGACCCTCGGTTCCAAGAACCAACCCTCCTTTGAGTTGAACCCTGTCGACGATGCAGTCGGATGTAGCCGTCTACTTGCGAGGCAATCTTTAAGCCATCAATTCATTCAGTACTACTTGCGGCTCCGCCGCACGAACCGGCGATCGGCTGTAATCTCGAAGGTTGCGAGTCGCGATCACGGTCGCCTGACAGGCAACTGCCGCGGCGACCTGCATTGCATCCTCAAAGTCGCTGAAATTGAGGCTGCCAGCGAACAGAAAGCTTTCCGTCGTCGTTGGAGCTACGAAGACGAAACGAGTAAGGTCCAAGAGGAAGTTCTTGGCTTGGTGCTTTCCGCGGGAAGGTGCAACAAGGTAGAAGAAGTTGGATAAGGAGTGCCACGCCACAAAACCGGAACCCGGTCGCTTCTCAAGAGCGTCGAGTAGGCCGGCAGCGGGTTCAGAATAGGGAACCCGATCGAGCGCCAAGTCGATCAGCACATCCGTATCGAGAAGGACGATCACAGGTACCGCTTCGCCAGATGCCTGTAACGTTCGTCCGGCCTGTCAGCCGGTTGGAGCTTCCCCCGCCAGCGCTCCGAGAAGGAAGAGGCCTCGTCCTTGTCTGTGACAGACCGCAGTGAGCTCTCAACGAACTCGGACAGGGAAATGCCCTTCCCGCGGGCAAAGCGCTTCACCCTGGGAATCAAATCCTCGTCAATGGAGACGGTCAGCTTCGCTTTCATGGCATGGCCATTATACCCTGCGAGAGGGGACGCGGAAGCTGTTTGGGGTGAAGCGAAAAGAAGTGGTGCCCAGAACCGGAATCGAACCAGTGACACCGTGATTTTCAGTCACGTGCTCTACCAACTGAGCTACCTGGGCACAGGAGGAACGGGCGTCCCTCCGGGGAGAGAATTTTTACCAGGGAAGGCCGCCCGGAGTCAAGCCCTCGGTTTCGGCTGCCCCTTCTCCACCAGGGAGCGGATGACCCCTCCCTCCTGGTCCTCCATCTCCAGGAGCCGGTGGCCGGCCCGTTCGCACCAGACGGGCATGTCTTCCCGGATGCCGGGGTCGTCCCCGATGACCTCCAGGAGGTCTCCCGGTTGCAGCTTCCTCATGTCGCGGGCGGCGAAGAGGATCGGCAGCGGGCAGAAGAGGCCGGTCACGTCGAGGCGGTGGGTCGGCACGGAAGTTCCCCCTTGCGGCGGAGAGGCGGCGCGTTGAGACACCTATACAATGGTGCGGAAATGCGCCAGCGATTGTATCTTGCTCGGCTCTTCCCGGCGGTCCTCGGGTCGCTTCTTGGCAGGTCGCTTCTTGGCAGGTCGCTTCTCGGCGGCTTGCTTCTCGGCGGCCTGCTCCTCGGATCAACTCCGGCCCTCGCCTGGACTCCGCCCACCCAGACCGCCATCGCCCGCGAGGCCGCCCGGCTCGCTCCGCCGGACCTTGCCCGCCAGATCGCGAAGCACAAGCGCTCGTTCGAGGCGGGTGTCCTCGCTCCGTTCCAGGACGCCGACCCCGGTCGCCACATGAAGAACCCCGACGGCTCCGGCACGCTCGACAAGACCCTCTATGTAGAGGTCGACTCGGCGGTGGCTGCGATCCGCCGGCACCGGCCGTTCGAGGAGATCGTCCAGCGGCTCGGCCAGGTGGCCCACTATGTGGCCGACGCGAACAATCCGCTCGCCGCGTCCGGCGACGATGCCGGCGAGGGCCGGTATTTCGTCGACTATCTGCGCTACGCCGAAAAGGCCGAGCGCCGCTTTCCCCTCGTGTTCTACGGAGTTCCCCCCAGCCTGGATTCCAAGGGCGTGAAGCCGATCTTCGAGGCGGCCCTGCGCCGCGGACGCGCGTTCTACCCGTCGGTTGGGCGCGAGTACCGGAAGATTGGTTACGCCTCCGGCATCGGCCGCTTCGACGACCGCTCCACGGCGTTCGGAGTCGCGTCGGTGTCCTTCAGTCACGCGGTGACGGATGTCTCCCTCGTCCTCCGGTACATCTGGCTGACCGCCGGCGGCGCGGACGACCGGACCGGGGTTGTCAACGCCGGCACCCGCCTTCTCGTCCTCCCCCGAACCGAACCGGGCCGCTGAAGGCGCCGGGGCACCGCCGCACAGTACGAGGGCGACGATTGCCCTCGCTTGGGCAGCGACTGCCCCCGCTTGGGCAACCTGGACCGATGCGGTACGATGGGTGAGAGTTGGAGGCACCCAATGCTGGCGACCTACAAAGCGACCTTGAAGGGCAACCGGTTGGAGTGGCGGGAGGAGCAGCCGGACACGCTTCCTCCTGACCGCGAGCTCGCCGTCATCGTGACGATCCTCGACGAGCCGCGGCCGGGCGCACCTGGCCGGAGTTCCCGGATGGCCGATGCCCTGGAACGCCTGGCCAAGGCCGGAGGCGTCCGCGGCATGAACGACCCGCTCGCCTGGGAGCGTGACTCCCGGCGCGAGAGACCGCTTTCAGGTCGCGACTGAGCGCATCATTTTCCGTTGGACCGGCGCAGGCCCCTCGGATGTCGATGTCGTCGACTACCATTGAGGAGGCAGCCATGCTGCGGAAGCGAGAGCCCACGAGCCCGGGTGAGATCCTCCTGGAGGAGTTCCTGAAGCCCCTCGACCTGACCCAAAGGCGGCTGGCGGATCACCTGGGCTGTGACGTCAAGGTGATCAACCGCATCGTCAACGGCCGCACGGGCGTGACGCCGGAGATGGCGCTGAAGCTGGGCGCGGCTTTCCAGATGTCTCCCGAGTTCTGGCTCAACGCCCAGAAGGCCGTGGATCTATACCGCGCGAGCGCGGCCCTGGGCGCTCTGCCGAGCCCTCTCCTGCGCGCGAGTTGACCCGTCCCGATCCTAGATGAACACTTCGGTGCGCCGGGTCACCCTGCGCCCTGTCCCATCCTGAGGAGAGCCGTCATGCTGCAAGCGCGCCGTGCGCTGATTTCCGTTTATGACAAGCGAGGTCTGGAGGAGCTGGCCGCGGGGCTGGTTCGGATGGGCGTCGAGCTGGTTTCGACCGGGGGGACGCTCAAGTTCCTCCAGGAGAAGGGGATCGCCGTGACGGCGGTGTCCGGGGTGACGGGGTTTCCGGAGATCCTGGACGGGCGGGTGAAGACGCTGCACCCCAACATCCACGGCGGCATCCTGGCGGACCGGTCGGTGCCGGGGCATCTCGAGCAGATCGCCGAGCATGGGATCGAGCGGATCGACCTCGTGGTGGTCAACCTCTATCCATTCCGCGAGACGCTGGCGGCTGGCGCGTCGTTCGAGCAGACGCTGGAGATGATCGACATCGGCGGGCCGGCGATGGTCCGCGCCGCGGCCAAGAATTTCGGCGGCGTGGCGGTGGTCGTGGACCCGGCGGACTACCCGGCCGTCCTGGCGGCTCTGGAGGCTGGGGGCGGTGTCGTGCCTGTCGGGCTTCGCCGGACGCTGGCGGCCAAGGCGTTCCAGCACACGCAGAGCTATGACGCGGCGGTGGCGGGGTGGCTCGCCGGGGCGGCGGGCGAAGGGGGCGGCGAGGCCTTCCCGGCACGCATGACCCTGGAGCTCGAACGTACGATGGAGCTGCGGTATGGCGAGAATCCTCACCAGGGCGGCGCGGTGTACGCCACGGCCGGCCAGGGGGGTGTGCTGAAGGGCTTCCGGCAGATCCAGGGCAAGGAGCTGTCGTGGAACAACCTGCTGGACGCGGACGCGGCGCGCAAGATGGCGGCGCTGTTTGCGGAGCCGGCGGTGGTGATCGTGAAGCACAACAACCCGTGCGGCGTGGGCCGCGGCGGGGATCTCGTGGAGGCCTACCGGCGCGCGCTGGCCACGGACCCGGTGTCGGCGTTCGGCTCGATCGTCGCGCTCAACCGGCCGGCGGACGGCGCGCTGGCCGAGGCGCTGGCCGATCTCTTCGTCGAGGTTCTGCTCGCGCCCGGCTTCGACGCCGCGGCGCTGGAGCGGTTCTCGGCGAAGAAGAACCTGCGGCTGCTGGAGTGTCCTCTCTATGCGCCGTCCTCCCGGGAGGTCGAATTGCGGCCTGTGGATGGCGGTTTCCTGGCCCAGCCTCCCGATTCGAGGCCGGACGATCCGGCGACCTGGACGTGCCCGACCCGCCGCCAGCCGACTCCGGAGGAGCGTCGCGCGCTGGAGCTGGCCTGGAAGGTGTGCCGGTACGTGAAGTCGAACGCGATCGTGGTGGCGAACGCGGACCAGACGGTCGGGATCGGCGCCGGGCAGATGAGCCGCGTGGACTCCTGCCGGCTGGCGGTCGAGAAGGCGCAGCTGCCGGTGCCGGGCTCCGTGGCGGCGTCGGATGCGTTCTTTCCGTTCCGCGACGGGCTCGATGCGCTGATCAAGGCGGGGATCACGGCGGTGGTCCAGCCGGGCGGGAGCAAGCGGGACGACGAGGTGGTGGCGGCGGCGGACGAGCAGGGGATGGCGATGCTGTTGACGGGCGTCCGGCATTTCCGGCATTGAGGGGGAAGGGCCCTCACCCCCGACCCCTCTCCCGGTCCGCCCGAGTCCACCCGCCCCGGGAGAGGGGCGCCACCACCCAAAACCCGGAAAGCAAGAGGAGCGGGGGCTCCCTCCCCTCCCGGCGGGGGGCGGAAGGGAGATGGGAGAGGGGGTCGGGGGGTGAGGACTCCGCGCGATGCACTTTCCAAATATCCCTCCCCGGGAAGCATTCTGACTCGGCCCGGGTTTTGCTACTCCGTATGGGCTGTCACCTTGGAGGTACCGACACGATGCGCAAGAGCATCTTCTTTCTAGGCTTCAGTTTGACCGCCCTCGCCGCTCTGACCCCGGCCGCTTCGGCCCAGAGCGATCCCTGGGCGATGCTGTCCGCCGTCCGCCAGAGCCTGGTGGAGGCAGGGCCGACCGAGGCGGTGTTCACGCAGACGTACATCCCGGCCGGGTTTTCGTCCGGCGAGACGGAGACCGGGAAGATGTCCCTGGCGCTTCCGGACTGCCTGCGCTGGGACTATCAGGATCCCTATCCCAAGAGCTTCCTGCTGTGCGGCGGTCTCGCCCACTCCTGGAACACGGAGGACAAGACGGGCCGGCGCTACCGGGTGGACCGGCGCAACGAGCCCGGGCTCGACCTGCTGCTGCTCGGCGTGGACGACCTCAGGACGCGCTACCAGGCCACGGCGAAGTCCGTGGAGAAGGGGTGGATCGAGGTGGCGCTGGCGTCCAAGGGCGCGGCGACCGAGCTGGCCGACGCGACGCTGACCGTGGACCCCGAGCAGAAACGGCTGGTGGCCGTGGCCTACCACGACCGCGAGGGGAACCTCACACGTTTCGAAATCAAGAACTACCGCGACCTCTCCCGCAGTGGCACCTTCTCTCCCCCTTCCGGCATCCGGTGGGAGGAGTAGGTATAATGGCCCAGGCCCCAGAGGCCACGCCGCGCCGTTAGGGGCGGCCTTTTTGTCGGAGCAATTCGAGTCGGAGCCATGGCAGCAGACAATTCGTTCGACGTCGTCTCCAATGTGGACCTCCAGGAGGTCCGCAACGCAGTGAACCAGGCCGACAAGGAGATCGTGAACCGTTACGATCTCAAGAAGGCCGCGGTGTCCCTCGTGCTCGAAGGCGAGGAGATCACCCTCGAAGCCGGAGACGAGTACTCGCTCGATCAGGCGCTCGAAGTGCTGAAGACCAAGATGGTGCGCCGCAACGTGCAGCTCAAGTCGCTGCGCTACGGCAAGATCGAGGCGGCGACCCACAGCCGCGCCCGGCAGAAGATCACCCTGCAGCAGGGGATCCCCACGGACACCGCCAAGAAGATCGCGGCCGAGATCAAGGCCCAGAAGATGAAGGTCCAGGCGGCCATCCAGGGGGACTCCGTCCGCATCTCGGGCAAGAACCGCGACGACCTCCAGACGGCCATCGCGTTTCTCAAGGGCCTGGATCTGGACGTTCCACTCACGTTCACAAACTACCGGTCGGCGTGAGGCGGCTCATGGCGTCCCACCCGTTCCGCTGGCTGCTCGCAGCCTCCGCCCTGATGCTCTTCCTCGGGGGCTCCGCTCCTGCGTCCGCGGCCAGGTACGACCAGGGCCAGCGGGTTCAGCTCACGGGGCTCGTCACCGATCGTCAGGGCAAACCGCTCGATGGCATCCGCGTCACTCTCGAAGTGACGCGTAACTACTTCAGCGTGCGCCACCTCCGCAAACAGGAGGTGGATGACGTGCGTCGCGTGGCCGCGGTCACCAACGCCAAGGGGGAGTACTCCCTGGAGTGGCCGTGGGACAGTTATTTCAACCACTTCGAGCTGGTGGCCGGCATCCCCGTGCGCAAGGGGCGCGCCGACAAGCTGGAGGAGCTGGCTCGCGAGGACGTGACGAAGCGCCTCGGCGGCGGCAGTCCGGTGGTCGCCTCGCTGGTGGTCGAGAATGCCAAATTCGTGGAATCCTTGCGCCAGTTCCTGGCGATGGTGAAGAGCGAAGACGAGCGGAGGACGTACGACGAGATGGGCAAGCCCGACAAGGTGCAGCGGTTCGAGCACCCGGATCACGTCGAGGCTTCCTGGTGGTACTTCGAGAGCGGCCGCGTCTACCGCTTCCGGGCGGGCCGCCTGGAGCAGGTCGTGCCGTTCACGCCGGTCCCGGGCGCCCCGGGTCCGTGACCTCTTCTCCTTCCTCCTTCCCAAGGAATTCCCCGGTGCAGAATCAACCGCTCCTCGACTCCAAGACGGCCGACCCAGCCGAGCCGGTCAACGCGAAAGCAGCCCGCTCGGCGCTCGCCAACCGCTTCGTCGACCTCGTGGCCGACAAGCTGGTGGCGACCGAAGCGCTGTTCCGCCGGCATCTCGATTCGGACGTGCCGTTCATCCGTCAGGCGGGCGAGTACATCGCCCAGGGCGGCGGCAAGCGGGTCCGGCCGGCGCTGACGCTGCTCGCGGCGCGCCTCCTCGGCCACGACGGTGAGGAGGAGATCACCTACGGCGCGGTGGTGGAGCTGATCCACACGGCGACGCTGATCCACGACGACATCATCGACCACGCCGGCCTGCGCCGCGGCCAGCCGACGCTGAACAACCTGTGGGGCAACAACCTCACGGTGCTGCTCGGCGACTGGATCTACACCAAGGCGATGCAGATGGCGCTGAGCCACGGCCGCATCGAGGTGGTGCAGCGCCTGTGCGACGCCACGCTGCGCATGACCGAGGGCGAGCTGCTCGCCTTCCAACGCCTCGGCGCGATCGACCTGACGACGGACGAGTACTTCGAGATCATCGACCGCAAGACCGCCCACCTGTTCGCCGCGGCCTGCTCGATCCCGGCGCTGATCCAGCCGTCGCGGGCCGAGGCCGGACCGGTCCTGGACCGCTACGGCCGGGAGCTGGGCATCTGCTTTCAGCTGGTGGACGACCTGCTGGACTTCACGGCGCGCGAGGCCGAGCTCGGCAAGCCGGTGCTGTCGGATCTCAAGGAAGGCAAGCTGACGCTGCCGCTGATCCTCCTGCTGCCGAGGGTCACCGCCGCGGAGCGCCGCCTGATCGAGATGGTGCTGGAGGACCGCAGCTTCGCGCGGGTGTCGCCGCAGCAGATCCTGGAGCTGGTGCGCTCGCAGGGGACGCTCGAGGAGGTCACCGAGATGGCCGAAGGCCACGCGGCCCAGGCCCGGCGCGAGCTACAGTTTTTTGCGCCCTCCGACGCGCGCGACGCTCTGGAGTTTGCGCCAGATTTCGTCCTGTACCGGCGCTCGTAGGGTGATGAGCCCGGTCGCTGGGAATGGCGAATGTGCGTAGGGGCAACCCTTGTGGTTGCCCTCTTCGTGTTTGCTCCCGCCCCCCGGAGGGCGGCCACAAGGGCCGCTCCTACAGAACAACATGTCGCTGGGCGTCCGTTCTCCCGGCTCACCTGAACCGATCTCAGACGATGGGCTCCACCTGCACCCTCGCGTCGTTGAAGCAGGCGCCGCCGCCGAGGTCGGTCAGCGTATCCGGCGACACGGCGTTCGAGGTGGTGCCGGAGAGGGTGTTGTGGCTCCACAGGCCCTTGGGCAGCACAACCACGCCCGGCTTCATGTCGCGGCTGTGCTTCGCCTTCAACCGGACTTCCCCCAGATCGTTCCAGACGCGGACCTCGTCGCCGTCGCCGATGCCGCGGGCTTCGGCGTCGCCAGGATGGATCTCCAGGGCGACCTGATCCTTGTAGAGATGGCCGAGGTACGAGCTGATGGTCCGGTTCGTGGCCGGCGAGATGAGCGCCAGCGGGTAGCGCTCGGTGGCCGGGTCCTCCTGATAGCCGTAGAGGCCGAGCGGCGCCTCCCGGTCCAGGGCTTCGGGCAGGAGGTGCATCCTGCGGTCCGGCGTCTGCGGGAAGGTGTCGAGGAACTGGATGGGCGCGGCGCCGCAGTCCGGCAGCGCGGTGCCGTCGCGGTCCAGCTCCTCCCTCTGGCGATCGTTGCGGCTGAGCAGAGAGGATTCCAGCTCGGCGGCGGTCCGCGGCTCGTCCGGACGGGAGAGCTCCAGGCGGTCACAGAGATCGGCGAAGACCTCGTAGTTCGGCCGCGCCTCGCCGGCCGGCTCCGCCACGGCTTCCGAGCGGTACATCAGATAGGAGCCGTAGCCCCGCGACGCCTCCCGGTGCTCCAGGAAGGTCGTGGCCGGCAGCACGAGGTCGGCGTAGCGCGCCGTGTCCGTCCAGACCTGCTCGAAGACGACGGTGAAGAGATCCTCGCGCTCCAGGCCGCGCCGCACCTTTTCCGCGTTCGGCATCGTCGCCAGCGGGTTGCAGTTGTAATTGAAGAGAACCTTGACCGGAGGATCCATGTCTTCCGTCAGCACGGCCCCGAGCCGGTTCATGTTGATCACGCGCGTGGACGGCTCAGGCTCCCGGATGGCCGCGGCGCGGTCGGCGGACCAGACGCCGGAGTTGCTCAGCGTGTAGCCGCCGCCGCGGACGCCGAACTTCCCGGCCACGGCCGGCAGCGCGAGCACCGCGGCCACGGCCGAGCCGCCGTTGCGGTTGCGTTCCAGACCCCAGCCGGTGCGGACCGCCGCGGGCGACGCCTCCGCGTAGAGCCGGGCCAGGCGCTCGATGTCCTCGGCCGGGACGCCCGTGACCGCGGCGGCCCTCTCGAAGGTCCAGGGCAAGGCCCGCTGCCGCAGCTCTTCGGCGCCGGTGGTGTGGGCGTTCAGGAAGCCCCAGTCGGCCTTGCCGTCCTCGAAGAGAACCCGGTGGATCGCCAGCGCGAGCGGCAGGTCGGTGCCGGGGCGCGGCGCGAGATGGAAGTCGGCGCGCTTGGCGAGCGAGGTGCGGGTCGGATCGACGACGACCAGGGTCGCGCCCTTCTCCTGCGCCTCCTTGAGGATGGGCACGAGATGGATGCCCGAGGCCCAGGGGTTCACGCCCCAGACCACGATGAGCTTCGCGTGGAGGTAGTCGGGCAGCGCGATGCCGGCCATCTTGCCGTTCAACCCCTTGGCCGCGCTCGAGCTCGGCGCGGCGCAGACCGTGCGCTCCAGGCGCGAGGCTCCCAGCCGGTAGAACAGGCGGGCGTCCGTGGTGTCCTGGGTGAGGAGGCCGTTCGAGCCGCCATAGGAGAACGGCAGGATCGACTCGCCTCCCCAGCGATCCCGGGCTTCGCGCATCCGCGCCGCCACGAGATCCAGGGCCTCGTCCCAGGAAACTCTCTCGAAGCTCGAAGCGTATCCCTTCGGACCGCGCCGTACCGCCGGGTACAGCAGGCGGCCCTCTCCATAGAGAAGCTCGGGGAAACGGCGCACCTTGGAGCAGATGTAGCCCTGGGTGATCGGATTGCGGTGAGTGCCGTCGACCTTCACCACCCGGCCGTCGCGGACCTGGACCTCCAGGCTGCAGGCGTCGGGACAGTCGAGCGGGCAGGCGCTCGAAAGCACCTGGAGCGAGGAGTCCGGCAGGGCATCGCCGGGAGTGGCGGGGGCGGTCAGGATCTCGGACATGACGGCAATTCTACGACGGCTGGCATCGGGTTCGCAGGTGGCACCCTCGATTGGCTGCCTCGCCAAACGCGCGCTGAGCTTCCTCCAGGTCGAAGTCGACCTGGAGATCCCGCCCTCCTCCGGCCGTTGTTGTCCGTGCGGAACGCCCCGTGGGCTCCGCGCGGACCCTTCGATAACGTTACCTGGCCTCCAGGTAGCCTTACCTCGTGGCGAGGCGACCCCACGGTCGCCGGGGCAACTCCCCTCGCCTCTGAGGAAACCCGCCTCGCGGCGAGGGGAGCTGACCTCCTCGCCGGGTATCTTTCCGCAACGCCGGGTGACATTGCCCAAGGCGAGGCAATCTCCCCCAGCCCCTGGGTGACCTGGCGCTGCGGCGAGGGCAACTTCCGTGATCGGAAGCGAGCTTGCCTCGTGGCGGGGTGACGTAGCCCACCACGGGGGAGCCTTGCCTCGCAACGCGGCGACGTTGCCCAGCCGCAGGAAAGCCAACCGGGTGGCGAGGTGACCGCACCCGACCCCCGGGTGATCTCCCTTCGCGGCGCGGCGCTTTGCCGGACAGTCGGGGAAGCCTGCCTCCCGCCGGGTGGCCTTGCTTCGTCGCGAGGGGATCTTCCCCGGAGGCAAGGTGAATCTCCCTGCGCGCAGGCAGGTAGGATCAGGGACAGGGGCCTGTACGGCAAGTAGTCCTCCTCCGGCGGCGGTCGGCGGCACCATCACCTCGACGCTTCTGACCCTGCTGGTGATCCCGACGGCTTACGGGATCCTGGTCGAATGGAGAGAGAAGGCACCAGCTTCTTCCAGAAGAGGAAAGGGCGTCCAGGCAGGCGCCGAGCCGGAGCCGCAGACGGCGAGCGGAGGGTAGAATTCGATGGGAGTCAGGCCGCGGTCGAAAGCGGCCTGACATCCTTCTGGATGGCCTCGCCGATCGCGCGCTGAGCTTCCTCCAGATCGAAATCGACCTGGAGTCCCAGCCAGAACCGTTCCGACGTTCCAAAGTACCGCGCCAGCCGCAGAGCCGTGTCGGGAGTGATCGCCCGCTTCCGGAGGACGATCTCGTTCACGCGCCGGGGCGGCACCTTGATGTCCCTGGCCAGCTTGTTCTGGCTGATGCCGAACGGCCTCAGGAACTCCTCCAGCAGAACCTCGCCCGGGTGGATGTTGGGTAGCGTTTCAGGCATGGCCAGCCTCTCTAGTGGTAGTCGACGATCTCCACGTCATGAGCGTCGTTGTCCTTCCAGACGAAACAGATCCGCCACTGGTCGTTGATCCGGACGCTGTGCTGACCGGCCCGATTTCCGCGGAGGGCTTCAAGCCGGTTGCCCGGTGGGATCCGTAAATCGAGGAGGTTCTGGGCATTGTTGAGCATCCTCAGCTTTCGCCGCGCCACGCTCTGAATATCCTGAGGCAGGCGCCGAACGACCTCTCCATGCCAGATGCCTTCGGCCAACGGGCTTTTGAAGGATCTGATCACTCCGGAAACATAACGCCTCGCGTCATAGGGCGTCAAGCGTCCTGGGCAACCTGCAGGCCGGAACCTCGACGCTCTGCTGCTAACCTTCCCTGCATGCTCCGAAAGCTCGTGCTCCTCGCCCTGCTCGGCCAGGCTTTGCCTTCCCTCGCCGCCACGCTGCCCACCGGCTTCACTGAAACCCAGCTCGCCCGCGGCATCGTCCGGCCCACGGCCATGGCTCTCGCTCCGGACGGCCGGCTCTTCGTCTGCGAACAGACCGGCGCTCTGCGGGTCATCAAGAACGGCAAGCTGCTGGCCGAGCCCTTCGTGAGCGTTCCGGTCTTCACGGAGGGCGAGCGCGGGCTGCTCGGGGTGACGTTCGATCCCGATTTCCCCCGCACTCCTCACGTCTACGTCTACTACACGGCCACGGGGCCGGTGGTTCACAACCGGCTGAGCCGGTTCACGGCCTCGGGGTACAAGGCGGTCAAGGGGAGCGAGGTCGCGATTCTCGACCTGTCTTAGTTCGCGGGACAATTACATACACCCTGCTTGCCCGCACGTGATTCGGACCTCCAAAATGGGATCCCTGGACGAGTCGAAGGAAAAGGCCCGTGCGTCTTCCAGTCGAGGAAGGCGTTCAGGCTTAGCTAAAAGTACGGACGGCGAGCGGGTAGCGTAGGAATAGACTCGATCTGTCGAAGCCACGGGTTTCCCCAATAGGCCACCGGGAAAACTTCCAAAGCACTGCTACCACTGCTGCTTCTCCCTTGTTGACACTATCCAGCTAACAGAGTATTTTTCCAGAAGAGATGCTGTCAGCTTCGCTCTAATGATCCGGAATATCGCCATACATACATAAATTGCTTTGCTCCCCAGGCCGACCAATGAACGACCCTAATGAATCCTTGGAAGTGCGTCAAGCCAGAAGTCAGAATGCGCTCGAGGTGATCAAGCTCTGCACCGAGGAGTTAAACCACTATCGCTCTCGATTGACGCATACAGTTACATCTTACTCCGCCATGACACTACTTGTGTCTGGAGCTCTAGCGAGCTATGACGGTGGCATCCGGCCGATTCTCGGATATCTCCTAATAGTTCTTTTATTAGCCCTAGCCTTATGGAGTTCTGAGGTTCTCTGGATCACTCGATTACGGGCCGCCCGCGTTCGTCACCTCCGACAAAACCTCCTTGAAACGCTTGACCTTCCACGAAAGACTTCACGTAATGTATCTGTCGACTTCGATTTCAGCCTCGGGCCTACTCGGAAATGGGGGATTACTGCTCTCTCCTGGCTGATAATTATATTTGTCACCTTGCTGCCTATCATAGTTATTGCAACAAAAATCAAGAATTGATTTCCCGGAAAGGATTTTTTCTATTGGAATCGATAGATGCAATTGATAGCCTGCCTTCATTCCTCAAGGCACTTGGCCTTCTTGGCCCCAAAACCGCAGAAGCCACAAGATACTTACTCCTACCTATCCAGCCAAGTCTTTTCAAGACTGAATCCCTTGCCAGTAATGACGATGACGCATTAGACGGCTTTGTTCGCTCACTAATCGATCCCAATGCAAAGTGGAGTGACGATGAGGCTGCGTCACTCTTGCATGCTTTATCAGAACGAAAGTCACATGGGGACTTAATTGACTTCTCAGCCGTTACGCGATGGGTTAACAACCATCCAAATGACGCTGCATCGATAATACAATGTGTCGATGTTGACCCGCCCGATGAGGTAGACATAATCCGCGTCCTCTCTCAATCTGGAAGTCAGAAGGTTGTCTATCTCGCCAGTTGGCGATCTATGCAGCGAGAGGTCGTAGTTAAAAAAATTATTCGGACTGATGAGTCAGCAGCACGAGAAATGGAGTCCTTTCCACTGAATCTATCTCATCCTAACATTATTGAGACGCACCCACTGCGGAACAAGAAGGGTGAAGTGTTCTTCGCTGAACTACGGCTAGCTGAAGTACTTGATGACAGGTGGCAGGCCGCCGGCATCCAAGATGGCTCTAATTTGCTCTTTGATATCGCGTCTGCTCTTAAATATCTTCACGATCACAAACGCGTTCACGGCGACGTCAAGCCCGACAACATCGGCAAGGATGCAGGAGAGTTTATACTGCTCGACTTCGGGATATGTCGCCCTACAGGCGAATTCGCAAATGAACTTACTGCAACGGGAAGTCTACGAACCAGGGCTCCCGAACTGTTGCTGAATGAAGGCTATGTCGATCCTCCGAAGGTCGATGTCTGGGCTCTCGGCGCTACTATCTTCAATGCCTACTGTGGTCGATTTCCTCTAACCTCATGCGGAGAGCGGGTACCGCGCGTATCGGAGCCTGTAGCGCGAGAGGAGTTCGAGAGCCTCTTGGCCACTCGAGCACGGGAATGGAATCAGTGGGTCGAATTTTCAAAACTCCCAGAGGAACTCCGCAGTATAGTGGCCGCAATGCTTGAGCCTCGCCCTGCTGCTCGAATTAGCAGTAGCAATGTCATTGATCGAGCCACTAAGGAACTACCCGCTCTCATAAGGGGTTTAAACTCCGACCCTTCTCGGCGTCAACGATTTTCACCCCTGGAAGAACTACATCAAATAGGTGAATTCATGGGGCACACACGCCTAAAGCTGATACCTCGAAGAAAGACCGCAGAGATGATAGCTCGCCTTCGCGACCTCCAAGGTACACCTGGCTTTTCAAAAAAAGAGCAAGATGCTACCCGGCAACTCCTGACGGATCTCGACAAAGTACCCGGCGATGAGCACAAAGCAGATTAAACGAGTTCAAGACAGCGTTCATGGCCTATTGGAGTTTAGAGGCACCGAAGGCGTCGTAGTTGAAGTCTTGCGCACGCCTGAACTTCAGCGCCTGCGCCGCATTCGGCAGCTAGGGCTTGCTCATTACGTCTTCCCTGGCGCCGAGCACTCTCGACTCACGCATTGCTTGGGCGCAGCTTACCTTGCTCTTCGCTTTGCACATCAAATTCAAATCGAGGCTTCAGAGCATTTCGTTCCGGTATTGATGCCCGATGAGAACGCAGTAGCTGATTTCGCATTGGCAGCTCTTTGCCATGACTTAGGCCATGGCCCGCTTTCGCATGCGTGGGAGCGGGAGGTCATCGGCGACTCATTTAGACGAGATGCTTGGGCCAATGCACTAGGTCTTGACCCAAACGAAAGGATTTGTCAGAACGGTAAATGGCATGAAGTGATTGGCCAAGCCCTCTTGGCGTGGGAGGATGGCCAGCTTCACAAAGTCTTAGAAAATCACGAGACTGGTACTTCTGAGCGCATCCGCAAGCTTCTTGCAGGCGAATACTACTTGGGTTACTTGCCTCGTCTACTCAATAGCGATGTTGATGTTGATCGCTCCGATTTCATCATGAGGGATACTCATCATACAGGAGTAGCCTATGGTCGTTTTGATATAGATTGGATCATTTCCACATGCACGTTTGGGCGACTCCAGAAAGGACCCAATTCTTGGGTACTCGGGTTCGATCAACGCAAGTCACTAAGAGCCTTGGAACAATTCTTGATTGCCCGACGCGCCCTTTACGAAACCGTATACCAGCACAAGACTGTTCGCTGCATTGAGGGCATGGTAGCTCTACTCTTGAGACGCCTCAAGGAGGCTGTACGGACAGGCACGGAAGGAAGGCTCGCGCAGCTCGACATCCTTAGGCCAGTTATCAATATGATGAGAGGTGAGGCCGTTCAACCTGCCGACCTAATGCGGGTGGATGATTTTTTCTTGTTTGTACTGATAGATGCTGTTGCAAGCGGATCTACCGGCGATGAGACTGCCCGAGATCTCGCCAATCGGATTCAAGCGCGCGATCTGTTCAAGCAAATTCCTGTCAGCTCTGAAGAAGTGATGGAGTTACTTACCTCTCCCGAACGGCTCGAAGAGTTCCATGACAGTATACAACCTTATGTACCGGGTCCAAGCAAGTACTATGTGGTTTGGGACAAAGTTCAATTCAACATGTTTTCGGATTCCGACGAGACCAGCGCTCTTCTCATAAATGACAGTGGAGTAGCTAGCCCCCTACAAGATCATCCCAGTCTTTCCGCATATAGATATTCTCCACCACCAGTTCGTCGAATCTTTACAGTCCGAAGTGCCATCGAGAGCGCCACACGAGCAATCCGCCGCTCACGGCAATCCTGATATTTCCCCGGCGGAGGAACTAAAATCTGTTTCGATCGGGATGTCGAAGTAGTGACCGCGGGCGGTCTCGGCTCCATAGAGGAGGCAGGCGCGGATGTCCTCTTCGGTGAGGTGCGGGTACTCGTCAAGTAGCTCTTCCCAGGAAGAGCCGGTCGCGAGCAGATCCAGGATCAGCGAAACCCAGATCCGCGTCCCTCGAATGCACGGCTTTCCGAAGCACACCTGGGAGTTGATGGAAATTCGCGACAAAAGATCCTGCTTGTCCATCCTCTCGGAGTCTAGCAGACGCGCAGACACGGCCATCCCGGCTCTCCCTTTCTGGAATTCTCGTCTCCTCATGAGACCACAATCCGCTTCGAGCCGCAATCTGAGGCAGGTTCCACGCTCTGCTGCTAACCTCCCCGCATGCTCCGAAAGCTCGTGCTCCTCGCCCTGCTCACCCTGCTCCGCACTGCTCTGCCTGCGCTCGCCGCCACGCTGCCCACCGGCTTCACCGAAACCCAGCTCGCCCGCGGCATCGTCCGGCCCACGGCCATGGCTCTCGCTCCGGACGGCCGGCTGTTCATTTGCGAGCAGACCGGCGCGCTACGGGTCATCAAGAACGGCAAGCTGCTGGCCGAGCCCTTCGTGAGCGTTCCGGTCTTCACGGAGGGCGAGCGCGGGCTGCTTGGGGTGACGTTCGATCCCGATTTTCCGCGCACGCCTCACGTCTTCGTCTACTACACGGCCACCGGACCGGTGGTTCACAACCGGCTGAGCCGGTTCACGGCTTCGGGCGACAAGGCGGTCAAGGGGAGCGAGGTCGCGATTCTGGACCTGCCGCAGCTTGCGAAGCCGATCCACAACGGCGGCACGCTGCACTTCGGCCCGGACGGTCATCTCTACGTGGCAGTGGGCGAGAACGCGGTGCCGGAAAACGCCCAGAGTCTCGACAATCCTCTCGGCAAGATCCTGCGCATCGACAAGGACGGCACGATCCCCACCGACAATCCGTTCTACGACCGGACCTCCGGAGTTTCCCGCGCGATCTGGGCGATGGGGCTGCGCAATCCGTTCTCCTTCGCGTTCGAGCCCAGTACTGGGGGCAAAACGGGCCGGATGTTCATCAACGACGTGGGCCGGAAGGACTGGGAGGAGATCGACGAAGGGATCGCGGGTGCCAACTACGGCTGGCCGGTCACCGAAGGTCCCACGAACGACCCGCGCTTCCAGGGGCCTCTCTATGCCTATCGTCACGGGCCGACTCCCGAGACCGGATGCGCCATCTCGGGCGGCGCGTTCTACAACCCCGAGGATCTCCAGTTTCCCGCTTCGTTCCTCGGAACCTATCTCTTCGCGGACTTCTGCAGCGGCTGGATCCGGCGGCTCGATCCGGCGACGAAGGCGGTCACCGGCTTCGCTTCGGGCATCGGCGGTCCGATCGGGCTTCAGGTGGGAGACGACGGCTTCCTCTATTACCTCGCCTACGAGGAGGGCACGGTCTCCCGCATCGGCTACACCGGCAGCCCGGCGCCGCGGATCTCGGCCGAGCCCCTGGATCTGACCGTGCCCGTGGGCGCGCCCGCGAGCTTCACCGTCCGGGCCACGGGCGAGGCTCCACTCCGCTACCAGTGGCGGCGGGACGGCGCCAATCTTCCCGACGTTCCGGGCGCCAGCTCCTCGACCTACGTCCTGGCGTCTCCGACTCTTGCGGACGACGGGGCCGGCTTTGACGTAGTCGTCTCGAATTCCCACGGCACCGCCACGAGCCGGAAGGCGACCCTGCGGGTGACTTCGGACCATCCGCCCGAAGCCCGGATCACCGCTCCCGCCGACGGTCTTCTCTATCAGGGGGGCCAGGTCGTCGCCTACGCCGGAGAGGGCTCGGACCCGGAGGGCGGCCCGCTCTCCCCGGCCGCCTACACCTGGAGGGTGGACTTCCACCACCTGGTGCACTCCCATCCGTTCCTTCCGGACACTCCGGGGACGGCCGGCGGCACGTTCACGATCCCGGTGATCGGCGAGACCTCGGCGGAGGTCTGGTACCGCATCCATCTCACCGTGAAGGACTCGGAGGGCCTGACCGGCACGGCCTTCGTGGATCTGAGACCCCGCACCGCCCGGATGACGTTCCAGACCGATCCCCCGGGCCTTCAGGTGACGCTCGACGGAGGGCCGCGCACCGCTCCGCTGACGGAGACGGGCGTCGTCGGCATCGTCCGGACCTTGGCCGCGCCCTCGCCGCAGACCCTGAACGGCGTCACCTACGACTTCGTCTCCTGGTCGGACGGCTCGCCCGCGGCGCGCGATCTCTCCACGCCTGCCGTCGACACGACCTACACGGCGCTCTTCAAGGCCCGGCCCCGGGCAGCCCACGGACTGCTCGCGACCTACTTCAACGACCGCGATTTCACCAGGCCGGTGCTCACGCGCGTCGATCCGCGGATCGATTTCGACTGGAAGGACGGCTCGCCGGCCCCGGCCGTGGCACCGGACACCTTCAGCGTCCGCTGGACGGGACGCCTGGCCGCCGCGGTGAGCGGCCCCCACACCTTCACCGTCCGCGCCGACAACGGAGCCCGCCTCTGGATCGACGGAACCCTGGTGGTCGACGCCTGGAGCGGCGCCGCAAACCGGGGCCGGATCGCGATGGTGACCGGTCGGAGCTACGACCTGCGCATTGAATATCAGGAGAACAAGGGCTCAGCCAAGGTGACGCTGTTGTGGCAGGCCCCGGGCCTCAGGAAGCAGGTGGTGCCGGAGGCTCAGCTCACGCCGTAGAGGTCTGTCCGGCGCCTTTTTCCCGTGTCCTCTCCGGAAGACACCCCCGGACTCCCGCGGGGTCGCGCGCCCGTCCGGTCCCCTGGGAGAGCGCCCGGGAACGGCGCTTGCTACGCTCCTGTTCAAATCATCTGAAAACGGGAGGAGTGCCTCATGTCCCGATTCCGTAGGATCTTGGCGGTGTCCACCCTGCCGGCCCTGATGCTGGCTGGTTTCCTCTCGGCCCTGCCGGGTTCGGCGCAGTCCCGGGAAGCGCAGGCCGGCGAGACGATGGATGTCGAGATCAAGATCGTCCCGTTCTACGCCGTGGACGGAGACGGCCATCCCGTGTTCGACCTCCGGCAGGACGAGGTCGAGGTCCGGGTGGATGGCAAGCCCATCCGGATCGACACCTTCGACAGCGCCAACCGGTCGACGAGATCGGCGACGACGGCGACGGTCCAGACCGCTGCCGCGCCATCCGCGCCCGCTGCGGCCCCGAAGGCCGTGACCGCGGAGACCGACGGCTCGCGCCCCGCGGCCGTCCATCGCCACCTGGTGCTGTTCTTCGACGTCGCCTTCTCCCGGGTGAACGGGTTCCGGAAGGCCCAGGACTTCGCGCGGACGATGATCGAGGAGGCGCCGGAGAGCGACTACCTCTATCTCCTGGTGCACGATTTCAAGAGGGGCTTGAAGCAGGAGCTCGGGCCGGTCACGGCGAACGCCGCGGGCAAGGCGAAGATGATCGAGCGCATCCGCAAGATGAAGCCCGAGATCGGCCAGCTCGACGCGAATGCCCAGAACAGCGTGGATCTCTTCACCCGGGGGAGCTTTAACAAGAACGGCGCGCCCGGCGATCAGAACTCGGCGATCAGCGCCGCCCTGCGGACCAACTCGCAGGCCCAACTCGAGGGCACGGCCCGCAGCCTGTCGGAGTCGCTGAAGCTCCTGAACGCCCAGTTCCAGCGCATCAACGAGCCGAAGCTCCTGGTCTTCCTCTCCCAGGGCCTCGATCCGAAGCTCTACTGGGAAGGCAGCGACGTCGGCCTCCAGTTCGGCACCGCCGCCAGCTCCTGGCAGCACATCAGCAGCTTCCAGTTCCGCGGCCTTCACGGCCTCTATGACAAGCCGCTCCGGGATCTCGCCGACTCCGGCGCCATGAGCCTCTTCGTGAACCTGGAGGACGCGGGAGGAAGCGGCCGATACCTGGACACCTCGATGCGGCACATGGCGCTCAACAGCGGCGGTCTCTATCTCGGAGGCGTCGACTCGGCGCAGATGTCCGAGCGCGCCGCCAACGCGACCGCCGCCTACTACGAGGCCGGCTTCTACCTGAACGAGGAGACGCGCGCAGCCACGCGCGCCACGATCGACATCGTGATCAAGCGGCCCGGCGTCCAGGCCTGGTCGGCCGGCTCGCTCAAGATCCGGGAGACGTACCGCGGCCTGAGCGAGGAGGCGCGGCGCCTGCTCATCGTCGACCTGATCGAGGGCGACGCCGCGGCGCAGCGCTCCCGCAGCCGCGTGCGCCTCGCCTACCACAACCTGCCCGGCAGCGTCACCGGCAGCACGAACGACGGCCGGACGCGGCTCCGCTACGAGGCGGGCTGGCCGCAGGAGCTCGCCGGCCAGACGTTCGACCTGTACAACGTGATCCTCGAGCCGACCCGCAGAACCGGCGCGCCGAACGTCCTCAGCTTCGACCGCCGGGAGACCGGCATCGCCGACGCCGGTTCCATCGAGGTGGAGATCCCGGACAAGTCCGTCTTCGTCTGGGGCATCGTCGCCGTGGACCCGGACTCCGGCCGCACCTGGTACCGGCGCTTCCAACTCCAGGGTAAACGCGCCGCGAGGTAGTCCGCGTCGGCGTCACCGGAGATTGCGGCCGCGTCCCAGCGTTCCGCGCTCTCCACGCCCGAGGGTGCAGCGGCCTCCCGGCGTTGGGAGATGGCCACACTGGCGGGTGCGACGGCTTCCCAGCGTTGGGAGGCGGCCTCCCAGCCGAGGGAGGTTGCCTCAGTTGTCTGGGATGCCGACGCGTCGTCCGGGCGGTCGGCGGCAAGCGGGGCTTTGACGAGGACGACGACCCGGTCTTCCTCAACAACCTCGGCGGCCGGCTCACCCGTCCATTTGCGGCCTGCGGCCGGACGGCGGGAAGAGGGCTCAGGAACGGGCAGGCAGCGGCACCTGCCGCGCCGGAACGTGCCAGTGCCCCACCATGTAGGCGCTCATGGACTTGATGAGCGCGGAATCCACCTGCCGTTCCAGGGTGAGAGCCTTCAGGTCGTTCCACACGGCACGCATCTGCGGGTGGGCTTTGGCCTCGTCCAACGCACGGCAGGCTTCAACGCACACCACCGCCGCCTCTTCGAGCCGGCCCCTCTGAACATAGAAGCTGTACAGCATCAAGCGCGAAATGAAGCTCTCCCTCACGAGGCCCTCGTCGACCGAGCCTTCGACGACGTCGCGATACAGCAGCTCCGCCTCTTGAAGATTTCCCTGAGCTTCGAGAAGCCTCGCCTCGGTTGCCAGGAAGCGGTACTCCAGCCAGGTTTCGCGGGGGAACTGCTTCAGGAGCTGACGGCACTCGGCATGGAGGTGAAGAGCTTCCCCTGTTCTTCCAAGACTGACCAGGCATTGCGTTGCCGTGTTCTTCAGATAGAGCAGCAGCCTGGGCTCATCCTCCTTGATAGCCTCGGCCCCCTGCTCGCAGAGCGCCAACGCCCGGTCAGGCTCCGTTTCGATAAGGGCATTCGCCTCTTGCAGCATCGTCCGCGCCAGCCCCGCCCAGTCCTCGTATTCGCGGTAGATGCCCTGGGCTGCCGAAGCCTCTTTGACGGCGACGGCCATCTGGCCGATGTCGAAGGCGAAAGCCGAGCGAAACGAATGGAGACTGGCGGCGTGCAACGGATCTCCCGTGCCTGCAAGAAGCAGGCTTCCAGCCAGCTTCTGCGCCTGCTGCGCGTTCTGCCAATCGGCCCTGAGCCGCCTGCCGTTCGCCACCTCGACCCAGGTGTTCGAGCGCAGATCGTTCTTCATGGGCTCCGAACAGGCCTCCGGGCTCAGCGCGTCGATGATCTGAAGGGCCAGGCGTCCAAACTCCTCGACATCGTCGGAACGGGACTTGGCCAGGGCCGCCGTCTCCCGGATCACGGCTTCGACCATGGAGAGCGTGCGGTAGACCGCCGTCGTCTTGATCAGGTCGAGACGCTTCGCAGGCCTGAGGCGCTTCAGCTTCGCGAGACGCCCCCTGGCGCCGATGTGCGCGAGGTTGCGCTCGCGCTGTGTCCTGATCAGCGTGATCAGGCTCTTCGTCGGCTCGCCTTTTGCCCAGACGCGCGTCCCTGTCGCCTCCAGTTGATCGAACGCGTACTGAGCCACGCGCCAACAGCGCGGGCACCCCGCCACATGGCAGGCGACCTCTTCCTGATCCAGCCCGCTGGCCTTGCTGGCGCCCAGGAGCCGTACCAGCTGTCCGTAGGAGACATGGCTCATTTCAGACTTCTCCCTCTTTCGAGACACCGATCATACCGGAAAGAGAGATGGCAGGGGCACCCGCGGCACCCCTGCCGGTGACGAGCTAGGTAGCCGTCCCTCAGCCCCAGGGGTCACAGACAAGAACGGCGTCGGTCGACTCGCCGGCCTCGATCGCTTCGCCTGTCGGATCGAAGGGCGGAAGGACACCCGCGAAAACGCTCAAAAACCGCAGCAGAAGACTGGCCATCGAACCTACCTCCTCGGGGGTGGTCGGAAAATCGGACACGAAACTGTGCCCGGGTCAAAAAATCCCCTCCCCGAGTCTAGCGGCCCCGAAAAAATCACACCGTTGCAAAAATCCGAAGTTGGGATGATCCCGGCAAACGTCAAGGAGACCGACATGACCTCGACCGTGGATCCGACCGGAACGACCCTGGAGACCGAACGCCTGCGGCTCCGCCCCTTTCAACTGAGCGACTTCGACGACTACGCCGACCTGTGCTCGAACCCTGAGGTGATGCGCTGCGTCGGCGCGGGCATCCCGTTCACCCGCGAGCAGTCCTGGCGCCATATGGCTTTCAGCGTGGGGCACTGGCAGCTCCTGGGATGCGGCATCTGGAGGGTGGAAGACAAGAGGACCGGCGTCTTTCTGGGCCGGATCGGCTTCGCCTGCCCGTATGGCTGGCCGGGATTCGAGCTCGCCTGGTCGCTCCTCCCGCGGTGGTGGGGCCACGGCTATGCCACGGAAGGAGCCCGCGCCGCCCTCGTCCACGCCTTCACCGTCCTGAACCGGGACCGGGTCATCAGCCTCATCCAGCCGGACAACCTCCCCTCGATCCGGGTGGCCGAGCGCATCGGACAGAGCCCCGGCGGCAGCATCGAGATGATGGGGAAGGAGTACATCGTCTATGGCGTCGACCGGGCCACTTGGACCGAGGTGGCGCCGGGCTATACTTCAGCATCATGACCTCCATGACCGCCCTGGTGGCCGAAGTCTCAAGCACACCCCCGCCAGAAAGAGCTGCCCCATGAATCTGAAAAGGTTGACGCTCCTCGCGTTTGCGACCGTGGTGCTGGCCGCGGCGGGTCCCGCCGTTTCGCAATTCCCCGAGCCGTTGCTCGGTGCGTGGGAGGAAGACGCAGGCAAGACTCTGATGAACGTCCAGCCCGAGCGCATCGCATTGTTCGACGGCGCCACCCTTTCCTTTCGCGGCCTGATTCGGACAGAGACGGACTCGCTGGTCCTTCGCAATGAAGGACTGAAAGAATTCTGGAAGTACAAACTGCTGGAAAATGGCAAGCTGAGCGTCGAGACCGGCAAAGGCCGGATGCTCTTGAACAGATTGAACGCGCCTCCCCCGGCGGTTCAGTTGGAGCCGCTCCCGCTGGGCGCCGCCACGGCACTCCCGGCCGACCGGGTGCTGGCGATCCAGAACGAGATTGCGACCCGCTTTCGCCATGAGCAGGATCTCGTCAAGGATCCCGCCAGAAAGTCCGGCTATCCCGCTGCCGTGGCCGAGAACCGCACGTATCTGGTGAACCTGATCCGGGAAATCGGGTGGATCGACTCAGGACGATTCGGAAGCCAGACAGCCCTCTACGCCACCATCATCGCCAAGCACACCGAAGACCTCGGGTTGATGATGACCGCCCTGCCCTTCGCGGAGTCCGCCTTCAAGGATTCGGGGGACGGCCAGACCTACGCTGTGCTCTACGACGCCTTTCAACTGCACATTGGAGAGCCGCAGCGGTATGGCACCCAGGTCGGCGAGGATGAGAACGGCAATCCGTTCCTGCTGCCGGTCGAGAACGATGATGTCGCAGCTGTCAATGAGCGGTTGCGGTCCATGGGCATCCCGCCCCTTGAAAAATACCTGGAGGATCTTCGAGTCGCGCTCTACCCTGACAAGAAGGAGATCAGAATCGCCAAGGAGGCGGCCTACTGAAATTCAGGAAGCGCACGGCAGGGGCACCCACGGCACCCCTGCCGGTGTCTAGGCCCCGTCCCTCAACCCCAGGGATCACCGACGAGACGGACATCGGGCGACTCGCCGTCCTCGATCGGTTCGACTGCCGGATCGAAGGGCGGCAGAACACCCGCAAACACGTTCAGAAACCCGAGGCCTGGGCTCTTCGTTCGTAGTCCCCAGACCCTCGGTCTTCCCCCTTCCGCTACAATCGCGCCATGACGGGACCGATTCATGTCGTAGGCGGCGGGCTGGCGGGGACGGAGTGCGCGTGGCAGCTGGCGGAGCGCGGGTGCGAGGTCGTGCTGCACGAGATGCGGCCGGGGCGGCCGACGGCGGCCCACAAGACGGGGGATCTCGCCGAGCTGGTGTGCAGCAACTCGTTGCGCAGCGACGATCCGCTTCACGCGGCCGGGCTGCTCAAGCGGGAGATGGAGGGGTTCGGATCGCTCGTCATCGGCGCGGCGCGGGCGGCGGCGGTTCCCGCGGGGAGCGCGCTCGCCGTCGACCGCGAACGGTTCGCCGACCGGATCAACTCGGCCATCGAGGCCCATCCCCGGATCGACCTGCGGCGCGAGGAAGTTCTCGAGCTGCCGCCGGACGGCGACGTGGTGCTCGCGACCGGACCGTTGACGTCCGAGGCGATGTCCGCCGTCCTCCAGAAGATCCTCGGCAGCGAGTACCTCTACTTCTACGACGCCATCGCGCCGATCGTCGAGGGCGACAGCCTGGACGCCTCGAAGCTGTTCTGGCAGTCGCGCTACGACAAGGGCGACGGTGCGGACTACCTCAACGCGCCGCTCGACAAGGAGCAGTACCAGGCCTTCTACCAGGCCGTCATCGACGCCGAGGTGGTGGTGCCTCACGAATTCGAGAAGGCGATCTTCTTCGAAGGCTGCCTGCCCATCGAGGAGCTGGCCCGCCGCGGCGTGGACACGCTGCGCTACGGCCCCATGAAGCCGGTCGGGCTCACCGCGCCGGACGGCCGGCGCCCCTGGGCCGTGGTCCAGCTGCGGCAGGAGAACCTCGCCAAGAGCCAGCTCAACCTGGTGGGCTTCCAGTCGCGCATGAAGTGGGGGGACCAGGAGAAGGCCCTGCGGCTGATCCCCGGCCTGGAGAACGCGAGCTTCGTGCGCTTCGGCCAGATCCACCGCAACACGTTCGTGAATTCGCCCACGCACCTGGACAAGCTCTACCACATCAAGGCCGAGCCCCGGCTGCGGCTGGCCGGGCAGATCACCGGCGTCGAGGGCTACCTGGAATCCGCGGCGACCGGCCTCGCCATCGGCCTCTATCTCTCTCTGGAGAGACAGGGCCGCACGCCGTGGCCGTTCCCGCCGACCACCGCGCTCGGCGCGCTCGCCCGGCACCTGACGGAGTCGGACCCGAAGCACTTCCAGCCGGCGAACATCAACTACGGCCTGTTCACCGAATTGGACGGCCGGGTGCGCAAGGCGAGCCGCCGCGCGGCTTTTGCGGAAAGAGCCGCGGCCGAGATGGCGGCCTGGGCCTCGCAGAACGGGATTCCGCTGCTGACCCCAAACCTTGTGGAGACCGTGGCGTGAGGGCCCTCATCCACCAGTACCTGGACCACCTCCAGGACGAGGTCAACGCCTCGCCCGAGACGGTCCGGGCCTATGAGGGCGACCTGATGCGGTTCCTCGGCTTTCTCTCCCGGGACTTCCTGGGCGTGGAGGCGGAGACGATCCGGCCCGGCGACGTCGATCCGCTCGCGGTGCGTTCCTATCTGGCCTACATGACCGGGCAGAAGCTCGCCAAGCGCAGCCAGGGGCGGGCGCTCGCGGCGGTGCGCAGCCTGTTCCGGTACGCCTGCCGCGAGGGCATCCTCGCCGCCAACCCGGCCAAGTCGGTCAAGACGCCGAAGGTGCCGAAGACGCTCCCCCGCCACCTCCGGCCCGGCGAGGTCGAGAACCTCCTCGAAGCTCCCGAGGCCGCGGACGGGCCGCTCGCCCTGCGCGACCGGGCGATCCTCGAGCTGCTCTACGCCGCGGGCCTGCGCGTCGGCGAGCTGGTGAGCCTCGGATGGCGGGACATCGACCTCTCCGCCCGGGTGCTGCGGGTCATGGGCAAGGGCCGCAAGGAGCGCATGGTCCCGTTCGGCCGGCCGGCGGCGGACGCGCTGCGGATCTGGCTGGAAGCCTGGGAGCCGGTGCGCGCCCGGGCGGCCGGCGGCAAACGCGCGTTCGACGAGGACGACGACCCGGTCTTCCTCAACAACCTCGGCGGCCGGCTCACCGACCGGTCCGTGCGCCGGGTCCTGGACCGCTGGGTCGACAGCGCGGCGCTGGCCCGCGGGGTCCATCCCCACACCCTGCGCCACACCTTCGCCACCCACCTGCTGGAGAACGGCGCGGACCTGCGCACCATCCAGGAGCTGCTCGGCCACGAATCGCTCTCGACCACCCAGAAGTACACCCACCTGGAGGTCGACCGCCTGCTGCACGTCTACCGCGACGCCCATCCCCGGGCGCGCAAGTCTGCGACGCCAGACCGATGAAGGCGCGGCGCTTTCCCTGCACGCCCGGCGGCGCGGTGCTCCGGGGCCGGCTCCGGCTGAGGGGGCTGCTGGTGGGACTGACGATCCTGATGGTCGTCGTCGGCGTGGCGACGCTGGCCGCGGGACGGATCTTTCCCGGCCTTCTGGCCCTCGCCGTGGCGCTCATCCCCTGGACGGCGTGGCGGATGAGCGGCGACCTGGACCCCTTGTGGCTCGATCTGGGAAGCCCGGATGGTCCGGACGGCAGCCTCAGTATTCAGATGCGCAGCCGACGGGAGCGTTTCCCGATCGCGGGCGCCGACGCCCGCCGGCTGACGCCCGAGGAGGTCGAGGCGCTGGAACGGCTGGCGACGAGCGGCGGGCTGGTGGCCGGGACCGGCGGCTTCGAGTCGCGGCTGCTCGGCGAGCTCGACCTCTACGCCAGCGACTTCGCCAACGCCGTCCTTCTGGAGGCCGGAGAGCTGCGGATCGTCGTCACTCCGGACGATCCGGAAGGATTCCTGTCCGCTCTCCGGGCCTGAACGCGAAGCCGGGGACCGGCTTGCTATAGAATGCCCGACCCATGAAGGCTACGTTTACTTCGACGACGGTTCTCCTGGTGCGGCGCGATGGCAAGGTATGCATGGGCGCCGATGGCCAGGTCACGATGAATCAGAGCACGGTGATGAAGTCCGGCGCCCGCAAGGTCCGCCGGGCGGGCAAGGACAAGGTGCTGGTCGGGTTCGCCGGCGGAGGCGCCGACGCGCTGGCCCTGTTCACCCGGCTGGAAGCCAAGCTCGAGGAGTTCGGTGGCAACCTGGAGCGGGCGGTGGTCGAGCTCGCCAAGGACTGGCGGACCGAGCGCACCCTGCGCCAGCTCCAGGCGGTCATCATCGTCACCGACAAGAAGCAGAGCTTCCTGGTCTCCGGCACCGGCGAGCTGATGCAGCCGGACGACGAGGACGGCGTCCTGTCCATCGGCTCGGGCTCGAACTACGCCCTGGCCGCGGCGCGCGCGCTCATGCGCCACACGCCGATGACGGCGGACGAGATCGTGCGCGAGGCGATGAAGATCGCCGCCGAAATCTGCATCTTCACGAATGATCACCTGACGATCGAGGAGCTGTGATTCGATGAAGAAGAAGCTCTCCCCAGCCATCCTCGAAGCGCCGCTCGGCCTCGTCGTCCTGGAAAACATGACGCCGCGGCAGATCGTCGCCGAGCTCGACAAGTACGTGGTGGGCCAGAAGCAGGCCAAGCGGGCCGTGGCGATCGCGCTGCGCAACCGCTGGCGCCGCCAGCAGCTGCCGCCCGAGCTTGCCGAGGACATCGCGCCGAAGAACATCCTGATGATCGGCTCGACCGGCGTCGGCAAGACCGAGATCGCCCGCCGGCTGGCGCGACTCGCCAAGGCGCCGTTCCTCAAGGTCGAGGCCAGCAAGTTCACCGAGGTGGGCTATGTCGGCCGAGACGTCGAGTCGATGGTGCGCGACCTGGTCGAGATCGCCGTGACCATGGTCAAGGAAGAGAAGCGCGAGGCCGTCCGCGAGGCCGCCGCGCTGCGCGCCGAGGACCGCCTGCTCCAGCTCCTGGTGCCGCCGCGGCCGGTGAGCAGCTACCTGCGCCAGGAGAGCGAGGACGACGAGGACGACCTCACCGCGACGCGCGAGAAGTTCCGCGAGAAGCTGCGCGCCGGGGCGCTCGACCATCGCCGCGTCGAGATCGAGGTGGACGAGTCGTCCTACCCCAGCCTGGAGATGTTCGGTCCGCAGGGGGTCGAGGAGGTCGGCCTCAACATCAAGGACATGCTCCCCGGTCTCTTCGGCCGCAAAAAGAAGCAGCAGGTGTCGGTCGCCGAGGCGCGCGAGATCCTGGTGCAGCAGGAGGCGGAAAAGCTGATCGACCGCGCCCTGGTCTCCCGCGAGGCCCGCGAGCGCGTCGAGCAGGGCGGCATGATCTTCCTCGACGAGATCGACAAGATCGCCGGCCGCGAAGGCTCCCGCGGTCCGGACGTCTCGCGCGAAGGCGTGCAGCGCGATCTGCTGCCGATCGTCGAGGGCACCAATGTCTCCACCAAGTACGGGATGGTCAAGACCGACCACATCCTGTTCATCGCGGCCGGCGCGTTCCACGTCAGCAAGCCGTCGGACCTGATCCCCGAGCTGCAGGGCCGCTTCCCGATCCGGGTCGAGCTCGACGCGCTCACCGAGCAGGACTTCGTGCGCATCCTGACCGAGCCCGAGACCGCCCTGACCAAGCAGTACTCGGCCCTGCTCTCGACCGAGGGGGTCCATCTGGAGTTCACGACCGACGCCGTCGCCGAGCTGGCCCGCCTGGCGGTGGAGGTGAACACGACCACCGAGAACATCGGAGCCCGCCGCCTGTCGACCATCATGGAGCGCATGCTCGACGAGGTCTCGTACGAGGCGCCCGAGATGGCCGGAGCCTCCGTGAAGGTGGACGGCGAGTACGTTCGCCGCGCCCTGTCCGACATCGTCAAGAACCAGGATCTCTCACGCTATGTCCTCTAAATCCGGCTGGAGCTTCACCCGCGGCGCCGTCTGCGCCCTGGTCCTCACCGTGGGCGCCGCCGCCCTTCAGGGCTGCGGCAAGCAGGGCAACCCCATGCCTCCCCTGCGCGTGGTGCCCGCCAGGACCGCGGACCTCAAGGTCCGGCAGCAGGACAGGCGCCTGCTCCTCGACTTCTCGTTCCCCCAGACCACGCCGACCGGCCTGGCGCTCGGCGGCATCACCGCCGTGGAGGTCTGGGAGGCCGTCCAGCCCGCGCCCCGCGAGGGGGTCAAGCCGGCGGCGATCGACGCCCGGATCTTCCAGGCCGCGTCGACGCTCAAGATGACGATCGGGACGAAGGATCTGCCGGAAGCCACGTTCGGCAGCCGCATCCTGATCCCGCTCCCCCTGCCGACACCCCCGGCCTCGCCGTCCGCCGCCCCGCAGATGCTGGTCTACGCCGTGCGCACGATCGGGCCGCTTCCGGGCGAGGAGACGTCCGAGTTTTCGAACCAGGTGGCGATCGTTCCGGGGACGCCGCCGTCCGCGCCCGAGCGTCTTTCCGTGACCGCGCGTCCGGACGGCGTTCTGGTCGAGTGGTCCGGCACCGACGGTGCCACGGGCTACAACGTCTATCGCCGCGGCGCCGTCGATCGCACCCTCGGCCAGCCGATCCACACCTCGGGCGCCGAGGAGCGCAGCTGGGTGGACAACGGTGCGCAGATGGGCCAGAGCTACATCTACGGCGTCACCGCCGTGGCCGGCCAGGAGCCGCTCGTCGAGAGCGGCGTGGCGTCCGAGCAGGAGGTCCGCTTCCAGGACCGCTTCCCGCCGCCGCCTCCGCTGGAGCTGGTCGCGCTCGCCGAGGGCGGACGCGTGCGCCTCGTCTGGCGGGCTGCCGAGGCCGAGGACCTCGCCGGCTACCTCATCTACCGCCGCGGCTCTCAGGGGGACTTCGAGCGGCTCACCTCCCAGCCTCTCGAGCAGGCGACGGAGTACATGGACACGACCGTCTCCCCGGGCGAGACCTACAGCTACCGGGTGACGTCCGTGGACAAGATCGGCAACGAGAGCGGTCCCGGAGCGGAGGTCCGCGCTTCCGTCCCGAAATGACCACTCTCTACAAGGTTTCGGGCAGCGGCAACGACTTTCTTGCGCTGCCCGAAACCGGTTCCCCTCTTCCCTCACCTGTCCCTGAAACGATCCGCGCCTGGTGCCGGCGGGGCGTGTCCCTCGGGGCGGACGGCGTCTTCGTCCTCCGGCACCCCCGACAGCACCCGGAGGACGGCACGGTTCTCATGGAGTACTTCAACTCCGACGGCTACGTGGCGGACCTCTGCCTGAACGGCACGCGCTGCGCCGCCCAGCTCGCCTTCCATCTCGGCTGGGCGGACAACTCCGTGAATGTTGTGACCGGAGCCGGTCCCGTCGCCGCCCGCCGGCTCGACGAGAGCCGGGTCACCCTGGAGCTTCCAGCTCCCGAAGCCCCCACCGGGCTTCCCGTCTCGATCGACGGCATCCTTTATGCAGGATTCCGGATCCAGGTCGGAGTGCCTCACTTCGTCCTCCCCTGGCCGGAGAGCCTGTCCCAGGCTCCGGTCGAGACTCTTGGCAGAAAGCTTCGCGAGCATGCGGTCTTCGGCGAGCCCGGCACGAACGTCAACTTCGTCCGCTTTCCAGGGCGGAACCGGATGGAGATCCGGACCTACGAGCGCGGAGTCGAGGCCGAGACGCTCTCGTGCGGCAGCGGAGTGGTGGCGGGCGTTGCGGTCGGAGTCGCCCTGGGCGCTCTGGAGCTGCCGGTCACCGTCGCGGTGCAGGGGGGGTTCGATCTCGAGGTGGGCTCCGAAGGGGCCGCCGAAACATCCGGGAACCGCTGGCTGTTGACCGGCGATGCCCGGGTCGTCGCCCAGGTTGTGCTGTTCCCTGGAGCGGACGTGACACCTTCGGACCCGGCCTGGTCGTGACGAGCTTTTGAGAGCGATGGGACTGAGTGGAGGAGGAGCAGCGGTGGAAGAGAACAGATCCAGGAACCCGGCAGTGGCGGCCATCGTGCCGGCCTACAACGAGGCGGAAACCATCCGGGAGGTTCTCCAGGTTCTCGCGGCGACGCCTCTCATCACGGAGATCCTGGTGGTGTCCGACGGCTCCACGGACCGGACCGTGGAGATCGCCCGGTCCATGGGCATGCGCGCGATCCATCTGCGCCAGAACCGGGGCAAGGCGACCGCCATGGCGGTCGGCGTGGCCCACACCGACGCCCGCATCCTGACGTTCGTGGACGGCGACATCCTGAATCTGACCGCGGAGCAGCTCGCCGGGCTCATCCAGCCGGTGATCGACGGCGCCGCCGCCATGAACGTCGGCGTCCGCGACCGCGGCACGTTCCTGAACGCCTGGCAGCGGCAGCACGGGCCGCTCCTGTCCGGCATCCGCTGCCTGCGGCGGGAGGTCTTCGAGGCCGTTCCCGAGAGCCATCTCGAAGGCTTCGCCATCGAGACCGGTCTGAACTGGGCGTGCGCGGCGCTGGGCCTGCCGATCACCACGACGCTGCTGCACGGCCTCAAGCATCTCGTCAAGGAGAAGAAGCGCGGCTTCGTGCCCGGCTTCGAGGCGCGGATGCGCATGTTCGCCGCGGTCTTCGGCGCCTGGCTGCGGCTGCGCCTCGATCCTCCTGCCCTGCGGAATATCGGCACTTTGGGCGCTCCCCTGCAACCCGAGCTCGAATACATCAACTTCTAGATCCGATCCCATCACCTTATGACCGAGCCCCGATTCCTTCCCGTCGAGGAGCAGATGGAGCTCCTCCGCCGCGGCGCCGTCGATCTCGTGGACGAGGCGCAGCTCCGTTCCAAGCTGGAGCGCTCGCTGCGCACCGGCAAGCCGCTCCTGGTCAAGACCGGTTTCGATCCGTCGTCCCCGGACCTGCACCTCGGCCACACCGTGCTCATCCGCAAGATGCGGCACTTCCAGCAGCTCGGGCACACGGTGGTCTTCCTGATCGGCGGCTTCACCGCGCGGATCGGCGACCCGACGGGCAAGAAGGCGACCCGGCCGCAGCTCACGCCCGAGGAGGTCGAGGCCAACGCCCGCACCTACCAGAAGCAGGTCTTCCACATCCTGGACGAGGCGAAGACCGTGGTCGACAACAACGACCGCTGGCTCGGGCAGCTCGGCTCGCACGGCATGGTGCGGCTCGCCGGCCGCTACACGCTGGCCCGGATGATGGAGCGCGAGGACTTCCGCACCCGCTTCCAGGAGGGCAAGCCGATCCACCTGCACGAGCTGCTCTACCCGCTCGCCCAAGGCTACGACTCGGTGGTGCTCAAGGCGGACGTCGAGCTGGGCGGCCACGATCAGATCTTCAACCTGCTCGTCGGCCGCGATCTCATGAAAGAGGACGGGCTGGAGCCGCAGGTCGTGCTCACCGTCCCGCTGCTCGTGGGCACCGACGGCACGGACAAGATGTCGAAGAGCCTGGGCAACGCCATCGCGGTGGAAGATCCGCCGCGCGAGGTCTACGGCAAGACCATGTCCATCCCGGACACCCTGATGTGGGACTGGTACCTGCTCCTGACCGACCTCCCCAAGGCCGAGATCGAGTCCCGGCGCGCCCGGGTCCAGGCCGGGGAGCTGCACCCCAAGAGCGTGAAGCAGGAGCTGGCCCGCCACCTGGTCGCCGAGCTGCACGGCGCCGACGCCGCGCGCCTCGCCGAAGAGGAGTTCGAGAAGGTCTTCGCGGGAGGCGGCGTGCCGGACGAGATCGCCGAGATCGAGCTGGAAGGCAGCCGCCCGCTCGCCCGCCTGCTGGTCGAAGCCGGCCTCGCGCCGAGCAACGCCGAAGCGCGGCGGCTGCTCCAACAGGGGGCCGTGGCGATCGACGGCGAGAAGGAGAGCGATCCCGCCCGGGAGATCGCCGTGCGCGCCGAGCCCTATCTCTTCAAGGTCGGAAAGCGGCGGTTCGCCCGCGTTCGTCTGGCCTGATTCGGAAGTCCAAGCAGATAAAAAGAGGGGCTGTCCCCGGCAACAAGTGCCTTGGAACAGCCCGGAGGGAGCGTGTCATCTTGGGATTAAGCCCTGAGGGATCGAAATCCATCAGAACGTTGTCTTCTTCGTTGACCGCATTCTGATAGTAGCACTACTGAATCAATCTGTCAACATCCCTTCGAGCTCGCGGGGTATCGAACGCCACTGCCCCGCTTGCGCTTGACTTGCTTAGACCTTAGAAGCCGTACTACTATGAGCGCCGCAAGAAACCTGGAAGGAAGGGAGCCCGAGTTGCTGGAGATGCCCGACAAGTCCGACCTGTCGTCCCGCGACCGCATTCTTCTGTCGGCGCGAAGTCTTTTTGCGACACAGGGTTACGAGCACGCGACGACCTCGGCCATCGCGCGGACGGCGGGGACGAGCGAGTCCCAGCTCATCAAGCACTTCGGCAGCAAGGAGGGTCTCCTCGAGGCGATCTTCGATCAGGTCTGGGGCGGGGTGGGCGAGGGTCTCGGCCTGGCGATGAGCGACTGCGCGACGCCGTTCGACCAGCTTCGCGCTCTTTCGGAGCTGATGATCGCGGCCATGGAGAAGGACCGGGATCTGCGGATCCTGCTGCTGCTGGAGGGCCGGCGCATCCGCAAGCACGGCTCCATGATCGTCCTGACCGAGGGCTTTCTCCGGCTCGTGACCACGATCGACCTGATCCTCATCGAGATGCAGCGGGTGGGCCAGCTGCGCTCCGGCCTGAACGTCCAGGCGGTCCGCTCGGCGCTCATCGGTGCGCTGGAAGGCTTGCTCCGGGACCAGGCGTTGGCGGAGCGCGGCAGCTACCCGGCGCTCTACGACGCGGCCGACCTCCGCGCGGCGTTCCGGCTCTTCCTCGACTGCTTCACCCCGAAAAACGGCCATCATGCCCCGCCAGGGGCCTGACCCGAAGGGTCAACCCATCAATCGCGCTATCATCCTTGACATGCCAGCCGTAAGCTTTCTACTGCTTCTGCTCCTCCAGACGGCCGATCCCTCCCCCCGGGTTCTCATTCAGTCCTCGCTCCAGGATCTGCGGCCGGTCCGCATCGCATCCGCTGCGTTCGGCGAGCGCCTGGAGATCGAGGTCCGCGACCTTCCCCGCGAGGCCGCCAACGCCGCGATCCAGGCCGCCATGGCGGAGGTCGCGGAGACGGAGCGCCTGCTGCGTCCGGACACAGTTGATCTCGCACAAGCGCCCGTGGGAGGGATCGGCAGCCTGAACGCCACGGCCGGCCAGGGTCCGCATCCGGTGGACCCGAAGCTGATGGCGCTGCTCGTGCGCACCCAGGAGTTCTGCTTCTGGTCCGAGGGCGCCCACGGTCCGCTCGGCCGGAGCCTGTACGAGGTGTGGGGACTTCGCGGGCCGAAGCCCACGATGAGCGCTCCGCCCGAGCCGCCCGACCCGCAGCTCGTGAAGGACGCGCTCCAGGCCGCGAACTGCGGAGCCATGAAGCTGCGGCCCGGCACGAGCACGGCCGAGCTGGCGGTCGGCTGCCGGCTCGATCTCGGAGGCTTCGCCGAGGGCCACGCCGTGGACCGCGCGGTGGAGGTGCTCCGCAGGCAGGGCGTGAAAAACGGCTTCGTGCAGCTCGGAGCGGTCCAGCGTGCTTTCGGGAAAGGCGCGGACGGCCGCGGCTGGAAGGTCGTGCTGCCGACCTTCCCCGGTCTCGACGCGCCCGCCGGCCGCTTCCAGCTCCGCGACAAGGCCGCGGCCATGATCTCGACGCTGGACGGCTCGCTGCGGATCGCCGACCAGCTCTTCCTTCCCTACCTCAACCAGCGGACCGGGCTTCCCCCCCAGGGTCTCGTCGGCGTGGTCACGGTCACGGAGCTGGCGGTGGACGCCCAGGCGCTTGCAGTCGCCATGGCCCTCACCGGCCCACGGGAAGGGGAGCTGCGCCTCGGCTCCTTGCGCCCGAACCCCTCGGTGCTCTGGTTCCTCGGCAGCGGCACCGGCGTGCCGCTCCAGGCCGATCACCGCTGGGGCGACGTCATCGCGGGCTCGCGCTAGGCAGGCTGCGCGGCAGAAACCCGACTTCGACCACCCGGTCCGCCCGCAGAAACCACAGCTCGAAGCGCGGCTTTTCGGCGAGATCCAGCGCCTCCTGGAGCGCCCGCACGTAGGCCGCGCCCTGGGAGGCGTAGACGTCCGCCCTGGCTTCGACGCCTCCGGGTGCGCTCGGATCGTCGGTCTTGTAGTCGGCCACGACGAGGCGGCCGGTCTGGGGATCCCGATAGAGAAGGTCGATGGTGCCGGAGACCACGCCCACGGGACCGCCGTGCTCCCCGGGCGGCAGGAGCACGGGCAGCTCGCGGGCCAGGACGTGGTCTTTCAGATCGCGCAGCCGACTCAGAAGAGAGCTCTCCATGAACCCGTCCAGGAGCGTCTCCGCCAGCGCCAGGGCGCGGGGGACGGTGTCCGGCTCGGTCAACGAGGCGAGGTAGGACGGCAGAGTCTCGCGCTGCCGGTCGGCTTCCTCGGTCGGATCCGCGGCCAGGTTCCAGGTCTCCAGGGCGCGGTGGATCGCGCCTCCCGCGGCCATGGCGGCCTCTCGATCCACTCCGGCGTGGCGCTTTCGATCCCCCTTCTCGTCTCCCATCCGATTTCCGGCCTGCTGCTCGCGGAGCAGGCCGTGCGAGTCTTCCGAAGCGGGACCGCTGAATCGGCGTTCGCGGCGGACGGCGGCTTCGGCGCGGTGCGCGGCCAGCGCTTCCGACTCGCGGGCCACCTCGGCCACGGACGGCAAGGCTGTCTGCTCGGCCGGGCCGAAGTCCTCGGCGACGGCGTCCGGTCTCAGGCCGAGCAGCTTCCACTTCGCGCCGGTTCGATCGTCGAACGACCACTCTCCAGAGACCGCGCCCTCGTCCCAATGCCCGGCGAGGTTCGGCCGGCTCCCGCGCCAGCCGAGAAGGTCCACATGGTTGCGCGCCTGATCGGGCGGGCGGGCAGGCGAGTCGTCCGCCGTCTCCGGCCAGGTGCCGGCCAGGACCAGGCGGTCCTTGGCCCGGGTCATGGCCACGTAGAGGGTCCGCACGCGCTCGGCGGCTTCGACCTCCAGGCTCTCGGCGGCCACGCGGTCGAACGAGAGGGTCGGCGCGCCGAGGAGCTTGTACTCCCACCGGTCCTGCCGATCGTCATCCAGATTGGCTCCGGTCCGGCCGGCCACGGTCTGCGGGCCGTTCTCGCCTCCGGACAGCTTGTGGAGCTGGACCAGGTAGACGTGCTTGAAGTCGAGACCCTTGGCGCCATGGATCGTCATGACCTGGACCGCGTCCTCGGCGCCGTCCTGCGGGCGGCCCTCTTCGGCCTCGCGCGCCTCGGCCACGCTACGCCGGAGACTGCGGAGCACGGCCACGGCGTCTCCCCCGCCGGACTCCATGGCATGCAGAAGCTGGCGGAAGAAGCGGTCGAGGTTGGCCAGCCGGTAGGGACCGAGATAGCGCGCGGCCTCGGTCACGTCCAGCAGGAGCAGGCCGCGGAGCTTGTCGAGGAAGCGGTCGGCCGCATCGGTGACGAACGAGCGGCGCAGCTCGGCCAACGCTTCGACTCCCGCCTGGAGGCTCGCCTCCCAGCCGCGGACCCGCTCGATGCCCGGCACGTCCGCGGGCACCTCGGCGGCCGACTCGGCGATCAGCTCGGCAAGGCCATGGAGACCCTCAGGAGACGTCAGCTCGGTCATCCGCTTCGGAAACTTCCGCGACCAGAGCGGGATCAGAGCCGCGTCCGGCACGCCGATCCACGGCGAGCGCAGGACGGTGAGGAGCGCCAGGTGGTCGCCGGGATCGAGAACGCAGCGCACCAGGGCCGCGGCGTCGATGACCTCGCGGCGCCGGTAGTAGTGCTTGTCGCGGCCCACGGCGAACGGCACGCCGGCCCGGCGCAGCGCCTCCAGATAGAGATCGAGCTGGCTCATGCCACGCAGGAGGATCGCCATGTCCCGCCACGCCTCGCCCCTGGCGTGGAGGGCGACGAGGTCCGCCGCCAGGGCTGAAGCCTCCAGCTCCGTGGCCTCGACCGCCAGCGTCTTCCAGCGCGCGTCCTTGCTCCAGGAGACCCAGTGCTCGACCGGTGCCCAGCCCTCGGCCGTGAAGCCGGGGTCGTTCTTGCGCCGGTCGCACGGGAGGAGCGGCTCGAACCGTGGCTGGAGGCCGTGGCGCTCCAGCATCACGGGCTCGATGGTGCGCGCCACCTCTTCGAGGATGGCCGGCACGGAGCGGAAGTTCTCCACCAGCGGTCGCACCTCGCCCCAGCCGTGCCGCACCCGCTCGAGAAACCCGTCGTAGGCGCGGAGGTCGGCGCTGCGCCAGCCGTAGATGGACTGCTTCGGATCGCCCACGAGAAAGAGACCGGGGCGAGTCTCGGGAGGGCCGTCGAGCGCGATCCACCGGAGAATCTCGCACTGCACGCTGTCGGTGTCCTGGAACTCATCCACGAGCAGCTGATCGATGCCGCGCCTCACCCGGGCGCGAACGTCCGGATGCCGGGCGAGCAGCCGCTCGGCGCCGGTCAGCAGCGAGTCGAACGTTGCGATACCGCGAGCCCGGAGCGTCCGCTCGACCTCGGCCAGCCGCGGCGCGAGGGCGCGGCGTGCGTGGTCGAGCAGCTCCGGCTCCAGGCAGGCGATGTGGCCTAGCAGGCGGCAGAGGGAGGAGACCGGAGGCATGAGCCTCTCGCGGGCCTCCCACATCACCCGGGCCTCGGTGGCGTTCTTGAAGGTGCCGCGGCCCCAGGCCTTGAGGTGGTCGACCAGGTTGGGCGGCAGCAGCTCGCCCGCATGCCGGCGGATGGTTTCGAGGGACATCGGCCCCTCTGGTCCCCCTTCCAGGAGCCGGCCGACGAGGATCTTGAGCCTCTCCTCGATCAGCTTGGCGTTCGGAATCTTGACCCCGGTGAGCAGCGGCCCGAGCAGCTCCTCGACCTCCTCGGCGTTGAGGATCAGCCGGCGGCGCAGCTCCTCGACGCGGTCCGGCGCCAGCGGATCCTCGTTCAGAGCCTCGGACGGCATCCCCCTCTGGACCAGCAGCACCAGCGCCTCGGACACCTCGCGCGGGCCGATGCCGCGCGCTGCCAGCGCCAGGAGGTGGGGATCGCCCGGATCGCCATAGCCCTCGCGCAGGAAGGCCTCGACGATCTCCTGCACCAGCTCTTCGAGCAGCAGGCCGTCGGCGTCCACCCGGAGGTCGGGATGGATTTTCGCCTCCAGCGGATGGTCCGAGAGCAGGCCGAGGCAGAAGGCATGGATCGTCCGCACGGCCAGATGGTCGAGGGTCGAGGCCAGGGCGCGGGCGCGGCGGGCGCGCTCCTCGGCCGGTGGCAGGACGGAGACGTCGAGCCACGGCTGCGGCGCGTCGCCGCGGGCGAGCGCGCCCAGCTCGCGGGCGGCGCGCGTAGCCATCTCGGCCGCCGCGGCCTCGGTGAACGTGATCGCCACGACCCCGCCGAGCACCGCCGCCGCGACTCGATCCGGACCGGGCGCGGGGCGTTTCGCCTCCGCGGCGCGCTCCGTCAGGAGCGCCTCCTTCGCGTCCCAGCCGACGCCGAGCGTCCAGGCCAGCAGCCGGCCGATCAGCGTGGTGGTCTTGCCGGTCCCCGCGCCGGCCTCCAGGACGAGCGGCCGGTCGAACCGGCGCTGGGCCTCGGCGCGGGCCTCGCGGTCGGCCTCGCGGAGGGCGTCGAGATCCCGCTTCGAGCTGAAGGGGCCGATGAGCACCTTGCCGTTCATCCGACTTCCCCGCCGTTCGTTTCCCGATCCTTGGCCGGCAGACGCCAGACGCCCGAGAGCGCGGCGGCGGCCGGAGATGGGTTCTCGACTCCGCGCAGGCCGTCGGCCCACTCGAAGAGCCGCAGCCGCGAGCCCGAGTCGCCGCGCACGCAGGCCTCGGCCACCTCGCAGCGCCGGCAGCGCCCGGGCTCGTTGCGGCCGGCGGGATCGACCACGCGCGGGAAGAACGTCCCCGCATCCCAGGCCGCGAGCACCGCCCGGACCGCGGCGCCGAACGCGTCGATCAGATCGCGGTCGTGCGGCCCGACCTCGAAGACCCGCGCGTCGTCGATCAGGCCTTCTCTAAGGTATAGGTAGCGCCCCAGCGCGCCGTCCCCTGCCAGGTGATAGGCCACGCCCTGGAGATGGCTGCCCGCCTGGACCTTGGCGAGGAAGTGGCGGTGCCGGACGTCTTCCTTCTTCTTGTCCGAGATCGGCTGGCCGGTCTTGTAGTCGGTCCGTCTCAAATTTCCGTCTTCGAGGCGATCGACCCGGTCGGCGCGGAAGCGCAGCAGCCGCGTCCGGCCCTTCGAGTCCAGGACGTTCAGGTTCCCCTCGTCCTCGGCCTTGAGCACGGGGACGGTCCCGTCGGCCCAGTCGGAATCCCGGGCCGCCGCGATGCGCGGGCCGACCTGCTCGGCCAGGGCGCGGGAGAGGCCGTCCAGGAAGACGCCTTCCTCGGCCAGAAGCCGCGCCGCCTCTTCGCGAGTCCAGATCCGCAGATCCTCCTCCGCCGGCCAGGGCACCAGGACTGGCGTACCAACCTCTCCGGGGCCGGCCTCGGTGACGATCCTCTCCAGCACCGCGTGGACCAGGTTGCCCACCATCAGCGGATCGGAGCCCGGCGCCATCTGGAGCGGATCGGGCGTCGGCTCCAGGCTCAGGAGCCGTTGCAGGAAGAGCTGCCAGGGGCAGGCCGCGAACGCCTCCACGTGGGTGACGAAGAGGTCGCGCTGGCGCGGATCGCGGAGATGCCGGCCGGCCGCGCCGACGAAACCGAACCACGGGCCGAGCCGACCGCGCGCCGCCCGGCCCTCGGGCGTGCGCAGATCGGGATCGATCTCGTCGAGCACCGCGAGACGGGCCGCGGCGAGCGCCCTCGCCCCCGTTCCCTCTCCCACCAGACCGTTGAAAGCAAGCGGCAGGAGGCGCGCCATGTCCGCCCGCGAGCCGTGCAGGCCGGCCAGCACCGCCCGCTCCTGCGCGGTCCGCGGTCCGGTGTCGACCGAGGCGCGCGACCAGAGCGACGGCACGCGCGGGGCGTCGGCCGCTTCGCGCAGGAGCGGCGAGGCCGGGACGGGCTTGCCGTCCTCGTCCATGCTCTGCCAGGAGAGGGTCACGGACGGGCTCGACGAGAGCAGATGGGCGAAGAGCCAGCGCTCCTCGTCGAAGCCGGCGAGCTTGACCGGCACGTCCGGGATCACCCGCTGGAGCACGCGCCGGAGGTCGTCCGGCAGGAGCGGATCCTCGCGCACCCCGCGCGGAAAGACGTCGCGGTTCAGGGCCATGAGGAAGAGATGCTCGAACGTCCGGCCGCGGGCCTCCATGGCGGAGAGCACCTGCACGCCGCCGCCCCGGCCGCCGAGATCGGCGGTGCCGGCGCCCTCCAGCTCGCGGGCGAGCAGCCGCCGCAGCTCGTCGCGGTCGAGCGCGAAGCGGGGCGGAACCTCGCCTTCCAGCGCGTCGAGGGCATCCAGAACCGGCCGGGCCGCGGCCTCCTTCTGGCTCCAGCCGAGCGTCTCGATGAGCTCCCTCAGGCGGGCGAAGTGATCCGCCGCCGCGGCCTCGTCGGGCCAGGCGCCGAGGCGGTCCCGCACCCGGCCGGCCAGCCGCACGGCCGCGCGGATGCGCTCGCCGCCCACGTGCCGGCGCACGGTCCGGACCTCGCGCTCGCCCTCCTCGGGATCGGCCTCCTCGTCGTCCCGGCCGCCGCCCATCTCCCGCAGGCCGTGGCGGATCGGCAGCGGGTACGAATCCGACTCCGCGCGCAGGAACAGCTCGGGCCGAAGCACGGCCACGTCGCGCAGCCGGCCCGCGCCGAGCGCGGCGAAGGCGAGGCGGAGATCGACCGCCGCCACCGGACCGGGCAGACCCGAAACCGCGTCGATCCAGCGGTCCGCGGGAACCTCGTCGCCGCGTTGGAGGAGATCGAGGAACGCCCGCGCGCGCCGGCCGGAGGGATCGATTGCGCCGCGGGTGCCGATCGCGGAGAACGGCACGCCGAGCCGCTCGAGGTGCCGGGCGAGCGGCAGCCGGCAGGCGGTGAGATCGCGCGCCGCGATGCCGATCCCCTCGGGCCGCGCGCCGCCGTCGAGAAGACCGCGGATGCGGCGCGCCACCTCGCGCGCCTCGGCCTCCACGCCGGGAGCCTGGAAGCGTTCGAGCCGCGGCGGCGGCACCGCGGCGACCGGAGGCGGAGACGCCTCTTCGATGCGGGCCACGGGAGACAGGCGCCCCACCAGCCGCTCGGTGAACGCGCCTTCGACGCCCTCCCCCTGCCAGGACGGAGGCCGGTCCATGACCAGCCAGGCAGCCCGGCGCCGCAGCAGCGACTGGATCAGGTCCGCGGCAACGCCGGTGGCGTCCGCGAAGCCGTGGATCATCACCGCCCGCGAGGGAAGAATGTCGTCGTCACCGATCTCCAGCAAATCGGCCGCACGGCGCAGGAGAGAGGACAGAGTCCCGAGCCCGCGGCGTTCGAGATCCTCCTCGGTCCGAGCGGCCACCCGGACGATCGCCCGGGCGCGCTCGACCGTCGCGCGGGGAGCCACGTGGACGCCGTCGATCGCCAGGATCTCCTCGGCCGCCTCGGCGTGAATCGGCTCCAGCCCCGCGTCGAGCAGGTCGCGCACCGTCCCCGCCACCGCGCCGTAGCCGTCGACCAGCTCACCCAGCCCCTGCTGAAGCGACCTTTCCGCCGAAGCGTGCCGCTGGGCCAGCACCTCCGCCAGTACCTGGCCCCGCGGCGGAGCCTCGCCCGAGCGCTCCAGGATCTCGAACGCCAGCCCGTGAAGCGTCTGGACCATCACCCCTGCCGCCGACCGCCCCGTTCTCCCAACCAGTGCCGCGGCCACATGCACCCGCAGGCTGCGGGACGGCACCACGATCCGCACCGGAGTCGCCAGGAGCGAGGGATCGCACCGGGCTTCCGCCGCCAGCTCCGCCACCCGGACGAGCACGAGCACCTCGGCGGCGACGGCGCCGCGGGCGATCAGGACTCGGCCGGGAGGAGAAGGCGGCTCGGGGATGTCTTCGCGGTCGAAAAGACTGAGCTGTAACGCCACGACGAGAGGATATCGCAGGGTGACGCTCTCTTGAGGCCGGGGAGCCCGTCCCGGACCGAGGCCCGGCAGGCACCCTGTCTTTCCAAGAGCCTTTTCCGTCTCAGGAAGGGGGCGAATCGCGCCTCGGGCCTTCCCAGGCACATCATAGGATGAGACCCGTGCATAGAATTTCAACCGTGCTATCAACGCTGATGCTGCTGGCTGCCAGCCTGTGTGGAGCGCCGATGCCCGAGCCGATCTCCTACACACTCCGCTTTCCCGCACCCCAGACCCACTATGTCGAGGTCGAGGCGCTCGTCCCCACGGACGGTCTGCCGGCCGTCGAGCTGATGATGGCCGTGTGGACGCCCGGCTCGTACATGGTGCGCGAGTTCGCGCGCAACGTGGAGGCGGTGACCCTCGCCACGGAGACCGGCGAGCCGCTCGCGGTCTCGAAGACGAGCAAGAACCGCTGGCGCGTGGAGACCCGCGGCGCCGAGCGCATCGTCGTCCGCTACCGGGTCTACGCGCGCGAGATGTCGGTGCGCACCAACTTCGTGGACGCGGGCTTCGCGATCCTCAACGGCGCCCCCACCTTCCTGACGGCGGCCGGGGCCCAGCACCGGCCCCACGACGTCCGGGTGATCCTGCCGCCGCAGTGGCGGACGGTGGTCAGCCCGCTTCCCGGGGAGGCGAACGTCTTCCGGGCGGCGGACTTCGACACGCTCGTCGACTCGCCGCTCTACGTGGGCAACGCCCCGGTCCACCGCTTCGAGGTCGACGGCCGGCCCCACTTCCTGGTCAACGAAGGCGAGGGCAGCGTCTGGGGCGGCCCGCGCTCGGTCGCCGACGCCGAGCGCATCGTGCGCGAGCAGGCTTCCTTCTGGGGGGTCGTCCCCTACGACCGCTACGTCTTCTTCAACCTGATCACCGAGGCGGGCGGCGGGCTGGAGCACAGGAATTCCACGGTGCTGATGACCAGCCGCTGGAAGTCGCGGACCCGCGAGGGCTACCGCGGCTGGCTGAACCTCGTGAGTCACGAGCTGTTCCACGCCTGGAACGTGAAGCGCCTGCGGCCGGCCGAGCTCGGCCCCTTCGACTACGAGGGCGAGGTCTACACGCGCGCGCTGTGGTTCGCCGAGGGGGTGACCTCCTACTACGACGCGCTGCTCGTCCACCGCGCCGGCCTCTCGTCGCGCGACGAGTACCTCGGCAGCCTGAGCAAGGAGATCGAGGAGCTGCAGACCACGCCCGGCCGCCGGGTCCAGGCGCTGGAGGATTCGTCCTTCGACGCCTGGATCAAGCACTACCGGAAGGACGAGAACTCGGTCAACTCCGGGATCAGCTACTACACCAAGGGCGCAGTCGTGGCCTTCCTGCTGGACGCCCGCATCCGCCAGGCGACCGGCGGCCTGCGCAGCCTGGACGACGTTCTGCGCCTGGCCTGGCGCCGCCATGCCGGCGACCGCGGGTTTCAGAACGCCGAGCTGCGCGATCTCATCCAGGAGGTCGCGGGAAACCCGTCTGCCGGCCCCGGTGTCTGGCTGGCGTCGGCGCTGGAGACGACGGAGGAGCTGGACTACGGGCCCGCCCTCGCCTGGTACGGCCTCCGCCTGGTGGAGAGCGACGACGATGCGAAGGATGGCAAGAGCAGCAAGCCCGGCTTCGAGGAGCCGCCCGCCGGCTGGCTCGGGGTGGACACGGAGGTCCAGTCCGGACGGCTGATGGTGACGCAGGTGCGCCGGGGCACTCCGGCCTACGAGGCGGGGATCAACGCGGGCGACGAGATCCTCGCCCTCGGCGACTACCGGGTGCCGGCGGACGGTTGGGAGGAGCGGCTGGAAGCGTACCGTCCCGGCCAGAAGGAGACGATCCTCCTCGCCCGGCGCGAGCGCCTGACCCAGCTGCCCGTCGTGTTCGGCGAGAAGCCCGGCCTGCCCTGGAAGCTGGAGGTCGATCCGGAGGCGACGCCGGAGCAGTTGGGCCGCCTGGAGGATTGGCTGCGCGGCGCGGTGCCGGCTGTTACCGCGAACGTCTACTCGAAAGTCCAGGCCCTCACGTCCCACGTCTCCCCCGGCTCCTGACGCTCCAGCGCCAGCGCCCCGATGTAGTCCGGCGCCAGGCGGAAGTGCTCCAGCCACCAGCGGGCCGCGGCCCCGGCGTCGCCGCGGAGCGTCAGCATCCGGGGCGGCTCTCCGGGAGCCAGGGTGACGTCGAACGAGTCGAGCGGCGCGGCCAGCCCCTCCCCCACGGCCTTCAGGTAGGCCTCCTTCCGCGTCCAGCAGTTGAAGAAGGCCTCCTCCTTCTGCTCCGCCGGAAGGCCCCGCAGCACCACCCGCTCGCTCTCCGAGAAGAACCGCTCCGCGATCTGCTCGCAGTCGGGCATCGGCTTCAGGTACTCGATGTCCATGCCGATCTCGCGGCCCCGGACGAAGCCGACGAAGGCCCGCTCGTCCGAATTCGAGAGGTTGAAGTAGAGGCCGTCCGGAGCCGGCGCCTGGCCGGGTTCGAGCGGCGGCGCGGCTTCGAGGAAGGGCTTGCCGCGGGGGCCATATGCGAACCGGACCAGTTCCGGCCGCGTCCCCGTGTAGGCGCCGATCAGCGAGCGCAGGGCTCCGCGCCCCACGATGTACTGACGGCGGTGGCGGTCGAAGCGGAAGCGGGCGGCGCGGTCCTTCTCATCCTGCGAGAGGAAGCGGCCGAGGGCCTCGACCCGGTGCTCCGGAGGATCGAGAGGGACGAGCCAGGTGTGAATCTCCCTCGCCGGCCCCGCCGGCAGTTCCAGACCGGCGAGGGGGCGGGAGGGGAAGGTCGCGTTCACGTGCGGGGCGCGGCCTGGAGGATCTCTGCCAGGTCGCGTGCCGTGGACTCGAGAATCATGTCCTTGGCGCTGTGAATGAAGAAGTGGTCGCCCGGCAGCATGCGCAGCCGGAACCGGCCGATCGTCTGCTCCTTCCAGGCGGCGCAGTCGTCGCGGCTGACCTCCTTGTCCCCGAGACCGCCGAAGCAGGAGATCCCGATGTCCAAGGGCTCCTCCTCCGTGTACTCATAGGTCTCGTTGACCGAGAAGTCCGCCCGCAGCACCGGGCTGAGCAGCTTCATCAGCTCCGCGTGCTGCAGCACCTCTTCCGGGGTGCCGTTGAGCTCGCGCAGCTTCTCGATGAACTCGGGCTCCGGCAGGTTGTGGATCGGATCGTCCGTGTCCGGAATCTGCGGCGCCCGCCGGCCCGACACGAAGAGATGCAGCGGCATCGTCTGCTTGCGCCGCCGCAGCTCCCGCGCCAGCTCGAAGCTGATCATCGCGCCCATGCTGTGGCCGAAGAACACGAAGGGAAGGTCGGCGAAATACGGCTGCAGCGTATCGGCGAGGGCCTGGATCAGCGGACCGGGCATCTCGAACGGCGCTTCGCGCAGACGGCTCTCGCGGCCGGGGAGCTGCACGGGGCAGACCTCGGTGTCGGGAGGGAGGGTGCCGCCCCAGCCGCGATAGGCGGATGCTCCGCCTCCCGCATAGGGGAAGCAGAACATCCGCACACGGGCGCGCGGGTTGACTTCGCGGTAGGCGAGCCACCGCTCGGCAGGAGGTATCGTCGGCTTCACAGTGCGGCGCGGATCAGTTGGAGCTCTGTTCCGCCTGCTTCTGACGCTCCATCTCTTCCATCTTCTTGCGGAGAGAGAGGGGGCGCATGTCGGTCCAGACCTCCTTGATGTAGTCCAGGCACTCCTGCTTCGGACCCGACTTGCCTACGTCGTTCCAGCCAAGGGGGTTCTCACGGTGGGCGGGCCAGATGGAGTACTGCTCCTCATGGTTCACCACCACCTTGTAGATCGTATTGTCTTCGCGGTCTTCCCAACTCATAGCGTTCTCCTTGCAGAATTTATCAACCGCCGCCCGCCAGGGCCTCGGACGACCCCGGGCCGGCGAGAGCATTCCCTCTCATAAGTGCCACCAGAGCCCAAGGCGTGACACCTGGGCCGAAGAAGCTTACCAGCTCCGGCGCCGGGACCAAACTCCCTCATGCTTCCTTGACGAAGACCTGCTTTTCGCGCGCCCTGCCGAGCGCCCGGATCAACACTTCCAGGTCTTCCGGACCTGTCTTGTAGTGAGTAATGCAAGCCCGAAGGGCCGGCCCCAGCTCCGCCAGCCGGGCCACGCTGATCCACGCCTCTCCGGAGGCGACCACGTCCGCCGCGACCGCGTCCAGGAACGCCTGCGACCGGCCGTCCTTCCCCGCGTCCACGAAGGCGACGAGCGGCAGCGGCGTGTCGTTGACCACCACCCAGCCCTCGGCGCGCAGGCGCTCGCGCAGCAGGTCGCCCATGGCCGTCTGGTGGCGGATGGCCTCCTCATAGCCCGACCAGCCGGCCACGGTCAGCGACAGGAAGACCTTGAGGCCGATGAACCGCCGCGACCACTGCATCGAGTGGGCGTAGGGGTCGGGCACCGGCAGGCCGGCGCCATCCTTGGGCATGTAGCCGGTGGCGACGCGGAACGTGCGCTCCAGCAGCCCCGGGTGGCGGGTGAGGAAGAGCCCCGCGCCCATGGGCACCGACAGCCATTTGTGGGGGTCGAAGGTGATCGAGCTGGCGCGGTTGATCCCTTCCAGGGCTGGGCGCAGCTCCGGGACCAGCATGGCGGCGCCGCCCCAGGCCGCGTCCACGTGCAGCCAGAGCCGCTCCTCGTCCGCGATGTCGGCGATCGCCGGGATCGGGTCGATCGTGCCGGAGCCGGTCGCGCCGGCCGTGGCCACCACCAGGAACGGGGTGCAGCCGGCCTCCCGGTCTTCCCGGATGCGCTCGCGCAGCGTCTCCGGCCGCATGCGCAGACCGGAGTCCACGCGGATCTCGCGCACCGCCTCGGCGCCGATGCCGGACAGGCGCGCGGCCTTGACCACGGAGTGGTGGGCCTCGGGCGAGACGTAGGCGACCGGCTGGCTGCGCAGCGCCACCATGCCGCGCCGGGCGGACTCGGGGAACGCCCGGTTGAGCGCCAGCAGCAGCGCGGTGTGGTTGGCCTCGGCGCCGCCCGAGGTGAACGTCCCCTCGGCGCGGGCCGGATCGAAGCCGAAGCGCTCGGCGAACGTCCGCACCAGGTGCAGCTCGACCTCGGCCGCGAACGGGCTGTGGCTCCAGGCCGCGAGCTGCGGATTGAACGCGGCGACCAGCGCATCCGCGGCGATGCCCATGGTGGTCGGCGCCGGGTTGAACAGCCCGAAGTAGCGCGGGTTCGCGGTGTGGACCTGGTCCCGCCACAGGTTCTCGACCGCGAAGTCCAGCGCGGCCAGGGGGTCGACCGGGGCCGCGAAGTCGTAGGGGGCGAGCCGCGCCCGGATCGCGTCGGCGTCGAGCCGCGGCGCCACGGGCGCGGTGCCGACCTCCTCGGCGTAGCGTTCGATGGCCTCGATCAGGCGCTGCCACAGATCGCCGCGGGTTTCGGCCGGAAGCATCAACATCGTCGTGGTCTCCTGTCCCGTTGCACCTTGCATTCGGAGCCGTACATCATAGAGTACGGACGTGACAGCCGCGACCCTCCCCTCCCCTCCCCCTCTCCCCCCCTGCCGGCGGACCCCCAACTGCGTCTCGACGCAGGCGACCGATCCGTCCAAATTCATGGATCCGATCCCCTACACCGGCTCCCTGGAGAAGGCCCGCGAGCGGCTGCTGAAGGTGCTGAAAGCCTTCCCGCGGACCACGATCGTCAAGCAGGACGCCGTGAGCCTCAAGGCCGAGTGCCGGAGCCTCCTCTTCCGTTTCGTGGACGACGTGGACTTCGTCTTCCACGACCGCGAGAAGCTGATCCACTTCCGCTCGGCCTCGCGGCTGGGACGCTCGGACTTCGGGGTCAACCGGAAGCGGATGGAGACGATCCGGCAGCAGTTCGAAGACGCCGGCAGCTCATGAAGGTCGGTTCATGAAGGTCTGGGAGCTCCGGACCAGCCTGCGCCTCCCCCGTCCCCGCGCCGAGGTCTTCGGCTTCTTCGCGGACGCCGCCAACCTCGAAGCCATCACGCCGCCCTGGCTGCACTTCCGCATCCTCACCCAGCAGCCGATCGAGATGCGGGTCGGCGCCCGGATCGACTACCGGCTGCGGCTCCACGGCATCCCGATCGGCTGGAAGACCGCGATCACGGCCTGGGAGCCGGAGACCCGCTTCGTCGACGAGCAGCTGAGCGGCCCCTATCGCCTCTGGGTCCACGAGCACACCTTCGCGGATGTCGACGGCCATCAGGGAGGGACTCTCGCCGAGGATCGGGTCCGCTTCTCGGCCCTGGGCGGCGCGCTCGCCAACCGGCTGATCGTCGAGCGCGACCTCCGCGCCATCTTCCGGTATCGCCACCGCAAGATGCAGGATCTTCTGGGCGTCTGGCCAGGGGAAGACGGTAGTGCGCGCGACCCCGTCACCATCACCCGCAGTCCTGATCGCTGACGCCGAAACCCGGATTTCTGCTGCGACTCACGCCTGAGTCGCGCGCAACTCATCCCCACTTGCGCGCAACTCGCGTGTTGCGGCAGCGACTCGCGCGCAACTCGCGGCGAAATGACCGCGGTCTTGCGACGAGACCGGGTGATTCGCGGCAGAGCTCCCGTGAGTCGCAGCAAACTTCGTGTTTGCGCGCGCGACTCACGAGAATGCACGCGCGACTCACGAGGTTGAGCGCGCGACTCACGAGACGGTGCGCGCAGAATTCCGGGACTTGCGACCAACTTTCCCGTGCTCGGCGGCTTCAGGCCCGGGCGGACGCGGCGCGCGCCCGGCTGCCGAGCCAGAAGAGAACCCGTCGAGAAGAAGATGCCGATGCCGGCGCCAGCCACATCAGGGCCAGCTGGAGATCGCTGAACTTCATCTCCGCCTTGATCGGCGTGAAGGCAAGGCGCGGGGGGCGCCGGATGCAAGGCCTTGAATGTTGAGCTTGCCATTTCCAAGAACTAGTCTTATAACTAGTCTGTCGGCATTCAAGGGAGGTTTCCATGGCAGACCGATCCGCGAAACGATGGCCGGTCCAGGATGCGAAGGCGCGCTTCAGTGAATTCCTGGAGGCCAGTCTCAACGAGGGCCCGCAGATCGTCACACGCCGCGGAGTCGAGGCTGCCGTCCTCGTTCCGTTCGACGAGTGGCGACGGCTCCAGGACTCGGCCCGGCCCACACTCAAGGAATTGCTCCTCGCGGATACACCACGCGGTGAGATTCCAGTGCCCTCCCGTCGAAGCTGGCACCGGCGCCCCACTCCCGACCTGGAGTAGCGGGCGATGTATCTCCTTGACACGAATGTAATTTCCGAGCTGAGGCGGCAGCGGCCTCACGGGGCCGTGCTCACCTGGCTGCAGGGAGTAGAGGATCAGGATCTTCACCTTGCCGCGATCACCCTCGGCGAGTTGCAAGCCGGCGTCGAACGCACCCGCGACCAGGATCCCGTGCGGGCGACCCAGATCGAGTCGTGGATCGACCAGGTGGCTCAGACCTGGAACATCCTGCCGCTCGACGGCAGAACCTTTCGAGTCTGGGCCAAGTTGATGCATCACCGCTCCGAGGATTTAATGGCGGATGCGCTCATCGCCGCCACGGCGACCGTTCACCACCTGGTTGTCGTGACTCGCAACGTCCGCGACTTCGCCGTGCTGGAGGTCGAGACCCTGAATCCATTCGAGTGACGCTCCTGCCGATCGGGGCGTGGGACATCGGGAACGTCGCTCCGTCATCCCGAGGGCCTTATCCATGAAAAAGCTCCTGCTTCTCCCACTGCTGCTCTTCGCCAGCCTGCCGGCCGCGGCCCAGCCCGCCAAACCGGTGGTGCGGGTCGCCACGATCGGCCATCAGGACCACGGCAAGTCGACCCTCACGGCCGCGATCAGCCGCGTCCTGGCCTCGGGAGACAACTTCGCCTCCTACTCGGAGATCTCCAACGCCTCCGAGATCACCGTCCAGGGCGTCCGGCTCAACGCCGCCCAGGTCGAGTACGAGACCGGCGCGGCCAAATACCTCCACGTGGACTGCCGCGCGTCGGAAGACTGCACGAAGCTGCTGTCGTCGCCGAAGGTCAAGCTGGACGGCGTCATCCTGGTCGTCTCGGCGCAGGACGGCCCGATGCCGCAGACGCTGGAGCACATCCGCCTGGCCCACAAGCAGGGCATCCCCGCGGTCGCCGTCTACATCAACAAGGTCGACGTCGCCATCGACCCGGAGCTGCTCCAGCTCGTCGAGAAGGAGATCCGGGAGCTGCTCACCCTGAACGGCTACAAGGGCGACCAGGTCCCCGTGATCCGGGGCAGCGCCCTCATGGCCCTCAAGGGCGAGCGGCAGGACATCGGAGAGGATTCGATCTTCATCCTGCTGGCTGCGATGGACGCCGGGTTTGCGCGGAGGGCGGAGCCATGAGCGACCGAGAAGGTTGGGCGGAGGCTCTCCAATCCATGGCTTCGGCGGGAGACGACGAGTTGCTCGACACTCCGCTTCCGACCGAGTGGAACGGGGCTGAATGGGAATGGCCAGAGCCTCAGGACTCAGAGGGTATTTGGAAAGTGCCTCGCGCGGAGTCCTCACCCCCCGACCCCCTCTCCCATCTCCCGACCCCCCGCCCCCGGGCGAGGGGGCGCCACCACCCCAAAGCCCCAAAGCACCGCCCGGGCGGGGGTTCCCCCACAACCCCCCGGGGAGGGGGAAAGGAATTTTTTAATGGCAATGAATGGCAAACGTAAGGCTATGTTTTATTTTAAGTACTGCTTCGACAGGAAACTGACTGTTGATACCGCAAAGCTGAACGGTTGGCTTAAACAATCTTTGGAAACCTATTCGCGTATCGACCCTGGTTTTCTTGAAGAAAAAATTTCCACCACGCTGCCCTATTATGATGATGGGGTGCGTACCAGCCT
>JANMTS010000085.1:0-64506 GCA_031390755.1 Holophagales bacterium | reverse complement strand
CCCGCCCGGCCCGCCCACCCCCTCCAAGCCGACTTTCCGCGGTTTCTTTTTCGCGCACCGTTGGACCACCGAAAAGGCCCCCACGAAATCGACCAAACGCAATCCCGGCGGGCCTTTGCTCACCAAAAAAACGGAACTCGGGTTTCGTTTTCGACGTCCAGACCGGGAAGGAGAGCGAAACAAAGACGGTCGCCCCTCGCCAAACCCAAGCCGGACGGGCCTTTCCGCGACGCAGCCCGGCCCGGTCCGACCCGGAAAATTGGTGTCCAGAAGGACGCTTTTGGTCACTCGACGCTACCGAACCCTCCCTACGAAATTATCCGAGCCCCGTTGTGGACCTCCGCTCTCGTGGCCTGCCAAGTTTCCCAGGAGGTTGCGATAAGGCCGCCACGCTCGCCGCTGTTCTGGCCGCCAAGCGTTGCTTCCGCGCCGGGCCGGCGGTATAGTGCCGATGTCTCAGCAGTCAAGCAGGTAGCCGGCAGGGCCAGCTGGCCGCTTCGGACTTCCGTTTCCGGGATCGGTGGCTTTCTCTTCCCGGAGACGGGACAGCGAGGTTTGGAATGCTAATGAGAACGTTCCGCCGCTGGAGTCCCCTCTTTGCGCACCTGGCGCTTCTCCTGGTGCTCAATTTGGTATTCGACGGGCCGGCCCTGGCTGAGCAGACGCGCCTGCGGTCCCACCTGGTGAAGCTTCCCGCGGAATTGGAGGGGAGGGGTCGCCCATGGCCGGATGAGGCAACGATCGAAGAGGCTCTGCGGGTGCTGGAGGGGCTCAGGCCCCTTACCCCAGTCACCTCTCCCATCGCCTCTCTTCCACTGGGAGAGGGGGGGCAGCAATCAGACGCGCCAGCAGAGGCGCTAGTGGGAGCCCCGGAAGGGGCGCAGGCATATAGCCTGGGGTTTCAACCCCAGGTAGGCGAGTCCCAAAAACCCCCAAGCCCCGAAGGGGCGGCGGCATTCTCGGAAGTGGTGTTTGAGAAATCTCCGTTGGGAGCGGGCGCCCCTCTCCCGGGGGAAGAGAGTGCGATGGGAGAGGGGATGGGGGTGAGGGGCCCCGTGCTCCTCGCCTCCACCGTCCCACCGCCGCCCTCCCTCCCCGACATGCCGGCCGCCTCCACGGCGCCGGCGGCCCCTCAGCCCATGGCGGCCCCGGCCGCCGCTCCTTCCCCGGATGCGATCTCTCTCCTCTCCGGCTGGAACCTGATCTCCCTGCCGAAGCAGCCGGACAGCGTCGATCCGGCTGCCGTCCTTGCGTCCATCTCGGGGAGCTACAACGTCGCCCATGCCTACGACGCCTGTTCCTCCGACCGGTGGCGCACCTACGACCCGGCGGCTCCGGCCGAGAGCTCGCTGACCGCGATCGATCACCGGATCGGGCTCTGGGTGCGGGCCACGGTGGCGGCGCCGCTCGCGGTCTCCGGGACCGAGCCGGCCGAGACCTCGATCCAGCTCTGCCAGGGCTGGAACCTGATCGGCTATCCGCTCTCGCAGCCGCGGCCGGTGCTCGCGGCGCTCTCCTCGATCGCGGGCAGGTTCCAGCGCGTCTACGGCTGGGACCCGGCCGACCCGGCCGACCCCTGGGAGGTCTTCGACGTGGCCGTGCCCGCCTGGGCCAACGACCTGGAGCGAATGCTCCCGGGCCGGGGCTACTGGATCTATGCCACCGAAGATACGACGCTCACGCTGTCCAATGCCGGCCTGCCGCCGGAGGTGGCGATCACCAGCCCGGCGAACGCCGCGACGATCACCGCGCCGACGGACATCGTGGGGACCGTGCGTAGCAACCTCCTGGAGAACTGGACGCTGGCCTGGCGCCTCAAGGGGGAGGCCGGCGCGTTCACGACCTTCGCCACGGGCAACACCCCTGTCACCAACGGAGTGCTGGCAAAGTTCGATCCTACCCTTCTCCTCAACGGCCTCTATGAGATCGAGCTGAATGCCACCGACTTCCAGGGCCAGTCGGCCTCGGTCTTCATCGACGTCGTGGTGGAGGGAAACCTCAAGATCGGCAACTTCACCCTGTCCTTCGTCGATCTCGAGGTTCCGCTCGCGGGTCTGCCCATTCAGGTCATCCGCACCTACGACAGCCGCGACAAACGTGTCGGTGATTTCGGGGTGGGGTGGACGCTGAGCGTGAGCAGGGTTCGCCTGCAGGAGGATGGGCCGGTCGGCGAGAGCTGGCAGGGAGTGACGAGTGGGGGATCGTTCCCGACCTACTGTGTTCAGCCCGTGCGAGAGCATCAGGTCACGATCACTCTGCCGGACGACAAGGTTTTGCGCTTCCGGCCGAAGCTGACTCCGGAATGCCAACTCTTAGCGCCACCCCAGGTCGTCAACATCTCCTATGTGCCGCTTCCAGGGACTGTCGGCTCCCTGGAGATGCTCGACCAGAATCCTCAGGCGCTGGTCGTGGGCAGCTTTCCAGGGACCGTGCAGCTTTGGGATCAAGACGGGGTTGAGCTCGAAGACCCAGGGCGCTACCGGTTGACGATGCAGGACGGGCGTGCGTTCGTGATCGATCAGGCGGCAGGGCTGATCAACTTGACGGATCGAAACGGGAACACGCTGACCTTCGGCCGCAATGGAATCACTCACTCCAGCGGCGAAGGGGTTGTTTTCGAGCGAGATGTTCAGGGCAAGATCACGCGGATCGCGGATCCTGCGGGAGAGAGCCTCACCTACTCGTACGACACCGCCGTCGACCTGGTCGCGGTAACGGACCGTGGGGAGGCGACCACCCACTTCACCTACGACGACCACTTTCTGCTCTCCATCCAGGACTCGCTCGGCCGGCAGCCGATCCGCAACGAATACGATGCCTTGGGGAGGTTGATCAGCACGACGGATGCCTTCGGCAAGAAGATTGAGCTGACGCACAGCCTGGCAGAGAATCGAGAGGTCATAACCGACCGGTTGGGGCACTCGCGGGTTTTCGAATTCGACGCGCGGGGGAACATCATCCGCGAGACGGATGCTCTTGGGAAGGTGACGACACGGAGCTTCGACGCGCGCGATAACTTGCTCGCCGAGACCAACCCTCTCGGCGAGACTACCTCCTACAGCTACGACGCCTCCGACAACGTCACCTCGATCGCTGACCCGCTGGGCCATGTCACCCATTACACCTACGACTCCCGGGCGCAGGTGCTCACGGCGGTCGATCCGCTGGACGGGGTGACGACGAACACCTATGACGTCAAGGGAAACCTGCTCACCACGACGGACGCCGCCGGTGGGGTGACCACCTACACCTACGACGCCAACGGCAACCCGACCTCGGTGACCGATCCCTCAGGCGCACGCACGCTCTACGCCTACGACAGCGCCGGCCATGTGACGCGCATTACGGACGCCCTGGGTCATGCCACCACCTACACCTATGACCAGCGCGGCAACCGGCTCACCGAAACCACTCAGCGGACCACAGCCAGCGGCACCGAGACCTTGGTGACGACGCGCACCTACGACCCCCAGGGCCATGAGCTCTCGGTGACGGACGCGGCCGGCGGCGTCAGCAGCAACTCTTACGACACCTTGGGCCAGGTCACCTCGCGCACCGACGCGCTGGGCCGCACCACCCGTTTGGCCTATGACAACGCCGGCCGGCCCACCACCACCACCTATTCGGACGGCACCACCGAAACGCGGAGCTACGACGCCGAAGGCCACCTGATCTCGCAGACCGACCGTGCCGGACGCGTTACGACGTACACCTACGACGCCGCCGGCCGCCAGCTCTCGACCACCTTCCTCGGCACCATCAGGCGCAACAGCTACGACGCCGCCGGCCGAGTGGTCGCCAGCACCGACGCGCGGGGAAACGTCACGCGCTACGAGTACGATGCCGCCGGCCGCCGCATCAAAGTGATCGACCCCCTGGGCCACGAGATGCGTTACTTCTACGACGCCGCCGGCAACCAGGTCGCGTTCCTCGACGCTCGCGATCACACCACGCAGCTCGACTACGATGCGCTGGGGCGGCTCACGCGCACGGTGTACCCGGACGGCACCGAAGCTCGCCAGGCCTACGACGAGGTGGGCCGGCGGATCTCCTCGATCGATCAGGCGGGACGGACGACCCGCTTCTCCTACGACGACAACAGCCGTCTGGTGAGCGTCACGGACGCCCTCAGCCAGGTGACGGCCTACGCCTACGACGAGGTCGGGAACCGCACCTCGCAGACGGACGCCAACGGCCACACCACTCGTTTCGGGTTCGACAGGCTGGGCCGACAGACTCGCCGCGAGCTGCCGGACGGCAGCGTCGAAACCCGGGTCTTCGACGCGGTGGGGAATCTGCTCACCCACAACGATTTTTCGGGCGCCACCAAGACCTACGCGTACGACTCGATGAACCGCCTGCTGACCAAGAACCTTCCCGGCGGCTCGGTGGTGACGTTCACCTACCAGAGCACAGGTCAGCGAGCAACGCAGACCGATGCGCGCGGCACCACCACATATCAATACGACGTGCAAGACCGCCTGGAGAGCCTGGTTTACCCGGACGGACGGGCCCTGACCTACCGCTATGACGACGAAGGCAACCGCACCGAGCACGTCGCTCTGCTGGCCGGCGGGGTGACGCTTTCCTCCCGCTTCAGCTACGACGCGCTCAATCGTCTCGCGACCGTGACCGACCCGCTGGGGCGGGTGTACACCCACGACTACGACGCGGTGGGCAACCGCGCGGAGGTGAGCTATCCCAACGGCGTAGCCACCCGCTACAGCTACAACGCGCTCAATCGGCTCACACAACTCACCGCCCTGGCTGCGGGCGGCGGGGTGGTGGCCTCTTACGCGTACACCTTGGGACCAAGCGGTAACCGCACGCGTATCGACGAGGCGGGAGGGTTGTCGCGTTCCTACACCTATGACGCGCTGTACCGGCTCGTCGGTGAGGAGGTCACGGGGTCCACCGGACTGTTCTATCGCAATGGTTTCACCTACGACCCGGTGGGCAACCGCCTCACCCAGGCCAAGACGGGCTCCACCGGCGGCACCACCACGCTCACCTACGGCTACGACAACCGGGACCGCCTGCTCACCGAAACGGGAACGAGCTACACCTGGGATGCGAACGGGAATCTGCGCTCGAAGTCCGGCACGGACGGCGCGACTTACACCTGGGACTCCGAAAACCGGCTCACCGAAGTGAGCCGCGCCAACGGCGACGTGGTGAAGCACGCCTACGACGCCGACGGCAACCGTGTCCGCACGGAGATCACGCCCGCCATCGGGCCCCCGGTGGTGACGGACTACCTGGTGGATCCCTTCGCTGAGCTTTCCCAGGTGATCGCCGAGACCGACGCCGCTGGGGCTTGGAGCCAATATTTCGTTCGCGGCGACGACTTGCTCGCCGTTCTCCGCCCGACTCAAACTCGCTTCTACCACTCCGACGGCTTGGGCTCGATTCGAGCGCTGACGGATGAAACCGGGACCGTCACCGACACCTACACCTTCTCTGCCTTCGGCGAGCTCCTAGCTCACACTGGCACCGACCCGAACGCCTACCTCTTCGCCGGCGAGCCGCTCGATCCCAACAGCGGTTTCTACTATTTGCGGGCGCGGTGGATGGACCCGCGGGTGGGTCGGTTTGGGAGTGAGGACTCGTGGCCCGGGCACCTCTTTGAGCCCGAGTCGCTGCATCGCTACGTGTATGTTGGTAACGATCCGACAAACAAGATCGACCCCTCAGGGCGGTCCGAGTTCAGCTTGAGCGGTCTATTGATTAGCGCCGCCATCGGCGGAATCATCAGTGCAATTACCGGGATCAATGCGCAATCTACCCTTGCTTCTGTCGGCAAAGACTTCTTACTTGGCGCTCTCGAGGGCGCTCTCCTCTACGGGGCCGGCGTAGCTGTCTTCAAAGCCTTCGTCCGTCTAGGAAATCTAGCAGTCCAATCCTACCGTGGCGCTCAGGCGGCACGAATAGCTCGGGCCATCGAACGTGTCTTGAGCCGCGTTGTCAACGCGGGGGAGCTCCATCCAGGCACGTCGTTGCCAAAGTTTTTCACCTTCCGCTCAACGCTGGGAGATGTTTTCGTCAACCCCAACGCTACGAAACACATGGTCGAGGTGCTTAAGAGTACCGGCAATGCCGGCTCAACTCGAGCGGCCACGGCCCTAATGCTGCAAGAGTTGGATGCCGCGATCACGAGGGCCGCGATTGAGGGCTTCCGGTATGGGAGCCCGATCAGAGTTGGGGCGTGGGAGCTTATTTTTGTGATCGAGAAGAAGGTCGGCACAGAGCTCGTGCCCCTCGTCCTCAAACACGCCATCTTCTTCTTCTAGCCATGTTGCGCTTGATCTCATCCCGGCCTAGGTGCGTCGCGATCAGGCGAAAGTTTCACCGGCACGTACCAATGGAGTTGGTGGTGGACCCCCTACCTCCCGAGAACCCTCTTTACTGGCGTCTGCTCGACGGCGATTCGGCCCTGGTCGAAGTAGGTATTGATCGCAACGACGGAAGCTTCCTGTCCCTTACGTTGGTTAGCTTCTTGGGAAAGGTGGAGCTTATCGACGATCAACCAAAGAGCCAAGGCCACTCTCTCGGGGTGCCCTTCTTTGATCTGTCTCCTTGGCCGCGACGCCACGAGAACCGGGCTAGATTCGACTATTACGACTTCAGCGGCCCATGTCGATTGGAACTGGCTCCGACCTTCGTTCGACTTGGCCTCCTGCCGGAGACTGTGCAGTCGTGGCTCCGGCCGGAGCCGAGGCTTGCGTTTGGATTCTCTGAGTCTGGAGATCTCTGCTGTGTAGAGGTCTTGGACCTTACGAATAGGGAGCTGCTTGCGCTTCGAGAGGGACTACCGTGACCTTCTTGCTTCTTCTAACTAACTCTACTCACCGCCATGATGCTACCCACATTCGAGGACGCCCTTCGATCCTTCGGGGACTTTCTAGTGTCGCAGAATTTCGACCGCGACGTTGGTTGGGTGTTCAAAGAGGATGTCACGGTGAGAGGTCGAGGCACCCCATGGCTGAGAGCTCCACTGCCGGCCGAGAATGCTCTTCTCGTGAGAGGGCTCTACGATGTGGCGGCGAGGCAGGGCTCCGGAATCGAGCTAAGCGTGTACTGCAAAGTGGGCCGTCTCGCATACTGCTCCGCCTTCGTGCCGCGGGATGAAGAAGAGGCTGCGAATCGGATGGTCCGCGGACTGAAGATGACCGTTCCCACCAGAGTGCGAGAGGCCCGGCTTTGTGGGCAGGGCCTCGGAGCTGGTCTGCGCTTTGTGCTCGCGGGGCGAGTGCGAAGCGACTGGGTGCTCGATGAGATGCACAGCCGCCAGGAGATCCGGGCAAAGCTTGGAGTCAATGGACTCCGAGCATGAAAGCCTCGACGAAATACACCATGACCGACTTCGCGAACAGGATCCAGAATGTATGACGAGAGGTTCCCCCGGGAGCGGCAATGCGCTCCGATCACACCGGAGGAGCGTGGCCGCTGTCTGCACTGCGCGCACCTGGGGATCTCGACCGGCAGCGAGTACGAATGGCCCTGCTTGATCCTCGAAGACTGGATCTGCGAGACGCATTGCGCCGAGATTCAGCTTATGGGCTATACGGAAACCCGCCAGACTGTGGTGCAGCAGATCGGGTGGTCCCGCGCTCCCGACTCGCTCCTGGAGGTGTGCGCGGTTTGTCCATACTTCGACCGTGCCAATGGTGACACGATCGATATCCACCAAGGTCTTGAGCTCAGCGCTGCTGGACGCGGAGCGACGGGCCAGATCGAGCGCTAACGGAGCTGTGGAGCCTTTAGCAGGCAGGTTATCCAATCGATGAGGCCGTGGCTGACTGACGGACACGGAACGATCAGGAGAGAAGCTTGATGCACTCGCGGCAACGGCAGGCGGATGACGGGCCCGGCAGGGCGGTGTTGCGCACCCTCGGGCTGGCGTGCGCCTGCCTGCTGTTCGCGCTCCGCGCCTTCGCGGTGCCCGCCGCGCCCGGCAGCCTTCTGGCCACGCCCGCCAGCGCCCGCGTCACGTTGACCTGGAGCGCCGTCACCGGCGTGGCGAGCTACAACGTCTACCGCAGCCTGACTCCGGGAGGTCCTTATGGGGCACCGCTCGCCGGCGGACTGACCGCCGCCACCTATACGGACAACGCGGCCTCCAACGACACGACCTATTACTACGTGGCGACCGCCGTCGACGGTACTGGCGAGGGTCCGCACTCGGCGGAGGACCCTGCCACGCCCCGCGCCGGCACGTTCGTGAGCGGTATCATCGGCAACGCTTCCGGTCAGGTCACCACGACCTGGAACCTCATCGGTAGCCCGTACGTGGTCGTGGGCGAGGAGGTCCGGGGCAACCAGAACACGGGCAACGACCGCACGAGCACGTTGATCATCCAGCCGGGCGTGCGAAGTCCTCTTCGAGCTGGGGACCGGCCTTTTCTTCGGGGACGACACCGGCGCATCGTGTCGGGGCACTCGGGCCGGCTGCTCGCCACCGGTGCGACGTTCACCTCGAACCTCGCCACGCCGGCGGTGGGCGACTGGAAAGGGATACGCTTCGGCGACACGGCGACCGATGGAGCGACGAACAATTTTCTCGACGGCTGCGCCGTGGAGTGGGCCGAAACCGCCCGGGCCGCGGGCGCGAGCCCGGACGCTGCCGAGGTGGACGCAGCCCTCGGCACAAGAACGCCGGTCCTGGTCCTCGCCGCCCGTGCGGGGAATCCCGAAATCGTGGAAGCCCTGCTCGCGGCCGGTGCCGCCGTGGATGCACGGATCGAGAGCGCACGGCCTCCTTCGGATCGGACCGCCCTCATGGCCGCCGCCGCAGCCGGCCACGCCGAGGTGGTCCGCACCCCGCTGCGCGCCGGGGCCGACCCGAAGCTGAAGGACCGGAGCTTCGTTGAGGGGTCCATCGGCAATACCACCGTGGCCTGGGAAGACAGGCCGCGGCGCGCCACCGCGCTGATTCTGGCCGCGGAGCGGGGGCATGTCGAAACGGTCGAGGCTCTCCTGAAAGGAGGGGCGGACGTGAACGGCCGCGGCGCCGGCACTTTGCCCACGCCCCTCCTGGCCGCCATCGAAGGTCTGCAGCCCGCAGTGGTGCGGGTTCTCCTGCTGGCGGGCACGGACGTGGAGGCCGCCACCCGTGAAGAGACACCGCTCTCGCTGGCCGTGGCCAACGGCTCCCGCGAGATCGCCGAGGCCCTCCTCGCCGCGGGGGCCGACCCGAACCACAAGGCGTCGGAGAGCCCGAGCCCGCTGGAGATCGCCCGCCTGAGCCAGTATGACGATCTCGTGGAGCTCCTCGTCCAGGCCGGGGCGAGGGTGGACCTCCAGGTGTTCCGAGGATGAGCAGCCAGCGGCAGGCGAACGGCGGGCTCGGGAGGGTGTCGCGCACCCTCGGGCTGGCGTGCGCCTGCCTGCTGTTTGCGCTCCGCGCCTTCGCGGTGCCCGCCGCCCCCGGCAACCTCCTCGCCTCCCCCGCCAACGCCCGGATCACGGTGACCTGGAGCGCCGTCACCGGCGCGACCGGATACAACGTCTACCGCAGCCTCACGCCGGGCGGCCCATACGGCTCCCCGCTCGCAACCGGCTTGACCACCATCTCCTACACGGACAACGCGGTCGCCAACGACACGACCTATTACTACGTTGCCACGGCCGTGGACGGCACGGGCGAGGGCCCGCGCTCGGCGGAGGATCCGGCCACGCCGCGGGCCGGCACGTTCGTGAGCGGTGTCATTGGCAGCTCTTCAGGACCGATCACGACGACCTGGACTCTGGCAGGCAGCCCGTATGTGGTCGTGGGCGACTTGGAGGTTCGGGGCAACGCGAGTACCTCCGGCGACCGCACGAGCACGCTTGTCATCCAGCCAGGCGTGAGAGTCCTCTTCGAACCGGGGACTGGCCTGTTTGTGGGGGACGATACCGGCATCGTGGCGGGCCATTCGGGCCGGCTGCAGGCCACCGGCGCGACCTTCACTGCCAACCGCAGGACGCCGGCAGCGGGCGATTGGAAAGGGATTCGGTTTGGCGACACGGCGACGGATGGCGGGACCAACAACTACCTCGACGGCTGTACCGTCGAGTGGGCTGGTGGAGGAGGTGCGGCAGCGGCGGTGGTGGTCAACCTGTCGAGCCCCGAGCTGCGCAACGGCACGGCAATCCGTGGCACGGCTTCCGGAGGCGTCCACGTTGCTGGCGCCGTGACTCTCGTCGGCGGCGAGATCGAAGGGGGGAGCGGGCCGGCGGTTCGATTGCTCGGGGCCTCCAGCGTCAGCCTCACCGGCGTGACCCTGCGCGGCGGGACCTACCCGGCGCAGATCCAACCCAATGTGGTGCTGTCCGTCTTGAGCGGAAACACGGCGGTCGGATATGCCCCGGAGCGCAACGGGATCGCCGTTGAAGGCGGATTGATGGGCAACAGCAGCGGTCCCCAGGACCGGACCTGGCCGGGAGGGGATCTGCCCTACATCGTGCTGGCCGACCTCGCGATCCGGGGCGACCAGGACACGAGCGGTGACCGGACCAGCACGTTGACCATCGGAACCGGTCAGCCTGCCGAGGTGCGGTTCGATGCCGGAGCCGGTCTGACCATCGGCCAGGACTCCGGGCAGCATCCGGGCTTCGCGGGCAGGCTCCTGGCCACCGGAGTGACGTTCAAGGGGAACACGACGACACCTCAGGCGGGCTTCTGGGCCGGGATCTACTTCGCGGATACCGCCACAGAAGGCGGGCTCATCCTGGATGCCTGTGTGGTGGAGGGAGCCGGTGGTGCCGGCTCGAATGGAGCGGTGGCGGTCAATCTCACCACGGTGGTGCTGCGCAATAGCACGGCCATCCGCCTTGTGGGCAACGTGGGCCTGCGGTTGTCGAGCAACGACTTCACCGTTGCCACCGTGACCGGAGGTGTGATTGAGGGTGGGAGCGGTCCAGCGGTTCAGGCCCTGGGGAGATCGACGCTATCGCTGACAGGTGTGACGCTGCGCAGCGGAACCTATCCTGTACAGATCCAGCCAAATGTGACTCTGTTTGCGCTGAGCGGCAACACGGCAACCGGATATTCCCTGGATCGGAATGGCGTCGCAGTCGAGCCGGGCCTGATGGGGAGCGCCGATTCCGTCCAAAGCCGGACGTGGCCCGGAGGGGATCTGCCCTATATCGTGCTGGGGGATCTCACGGTGCGCGGCGACCGGGACACGAGCGGCGACCGCACCAGCACATTGGTGATTCCGAGTCCGGGCGAGGTGCGTTTCAACTCCGGGGCGGGCCTGACCATAGGCAGGGACGCGGGCCAGCATCCGGGCTATGCGGGTCGGTTGCAGGCCACCGACGTGACCTTCAGGGGCAACACGACGAGCCCCGCCGCAGGCTTCTGGAAAGGAATCTACTTCTCCGACACGACGACTGGCGGCGGCCAGACATTTCTCGCCTCCTGCAGGATTGATGAGGCCGGAGGGCACGGTGCCCTCGGGGCTGTGGTGGTGAACGCGACCTCGCTGGAGCTGCGTAATGGCACGGCTGTCCATGACACGGCGAGCACGGGTCTCTACCTGACGGCCAGCGCCGACTCCTCCGCCACCGCGCTGGGCGGCGAGATTGAGGGTGGGAGTGGTCCCGCAGTCTATGCGCTGGGCCGGTCGACGCTCGGACTGACGGGAGTGACGCTGCGCAAGGGGTCCTATCCCGTGCGGCTCCAGCCCAACGTGATCCTGTCGGCGCTGAGCGAGAACACAGCTTCCGGATATATCCCAGAGCGCAACGGGATCGCCGTTGAAGGCGGTCTGATGGGCAGCAGCAGCGATCCCCAGAGCCGTACCTGGCCCGGGGGAGACCTTTCCTACATCGTGCTGGCCGACCTCGCGATTCGGGGCAACCAGGACACGAGCGGTGACCGGACCAGCACATTGACGATCGGTGTCGGTCAGCCTGCCGAGGTGCGGTTCGATGCCGGAGCCGGTCTGACCATCGGCCAGGACTCCGGGCAGCATCCGGGCTTCGCGGGCAAGCTCCTGGCCACCGGAGTGACGTTCAAGGGGAACACGACGACACCCACGGCGGGCTTCTGGGCCGGGATCTACTTCGCGGATACCGCCACGGAAGGCGGGCTCATCCTGGATGCCTGTGTGGTGGAGGGAGCCGGTGGTGCGGGCTCGAATGGAGCGGTGGCGGTCAATGGCACCTCGCTGGTGCTGCGCAATGGTACAGCCATCCGTGCCACGAGTAATGTGGGTCTTTGGCTGTCCGCAAGCGCGGTCACGATAGCGACGGCGACGGGTGGAGAAATCGAAGGGGGAAGCGGTCCCGCGGTACAGGCCTTGGGACGCTCGACCCTGTCGCTGACAGGTGTGGCGCTGCGCAGCGGGACCTACCCTGCGCAGATCCAGCCAAATGTGATTCTCGCGGCACTGGGAAGCAACAGGGCAACCGGCTACATCTCGCCCCGGGCCGGCATCGCCGTCGAAGGTGGGTTGATGGGCAGCAGCAGCGGCCCACAGAGCCGGTTCTGGCCGGGCGGTGACCTGTCCTACATCGTGCTGGGTGGCATCGAGATCCGTGGAGATCAGGACACGAGCGGCGACCGCCTCAGCACTTTGGTGATCGGCGCTCCGGCCGAGGTGCGGTTCGACGCCGGAGCGGGCCTGACCATCGGCAGGGATTCGGGCCAGCACCCGGGTTATGCGGGTCAGCTCCAGGCCACCGGCGTGAGATTCCGGGGGAACACGGAGACTCCATCGCCCGGATGGTGGAAGGGGATCTATTTCGCCGACACGGCCACGGCCGGTGGAATCCTGGACGCCTGCGTAGTGGAGGACGCCGGCGGCGCCGGATCAGCGGGGGCTGTGGCGGTCAACGCCACCTCCCTGGAGCTGCGCAACGGCACGGTCATCCGCGCCACCGGCACCGTCGGTCTGCACCTCTCGGCCAGCGATTTCACCGCCGCCACCGTGACCGGTGGCGAGATTCAGGGAAGGAGCGGTCCGGCGGTGCAGGCCCTGGGCCGGTCGACCCTGTCGCTGGCCGGGGTGACGCTGCGCAACGGCGTCTATCCGGTGCAGATCCAACCCAACGTCAGCCTGGCTGCCTTGAATGGCAACACGGCAGCCGGGTACGAACCGGCCCGGGACGGCATCGCGGTCGAAAGCGGCATCATGGGATGGACCGCCGTCCAGAGCCGAACGTGGCCGGGAGGAGACCTCCCCTACATCGTGCTGGGCGACCTGACCGTGCGAGGCGATCAGAACACCAGCGGCGACCGCACCAGCACACTGATCATCGGCTCCCCGACCCAGGTGCGCTTCGCCTCCGGCGCCGGGCTCTTCATCGGCGACGACTCCGGAATCGACGGCGGCCACCTGGGCCGCCTCCAGGCCACGGGCGTCACCTTTACGGCAGGCTCCGCCACACCCGTGCCCGGCTTCTGGAAGGGGATCTACTTTGCCGACCTGGCGCTCGACGGAGCCGCGAACACGTTCCTCGACGCTTGCTCGATCGAGTGGGCCGGCGGCGACGTCCCCGGCGCCGTGTGGATCAACGCCAGCGCTCCGGTCTTCAAGAACGGCTTCGCGGTCCGCAACACGGCCTCGTCGGGCGTCTACCTCTCGTCCAACTCCGCCTCGCAGGTCACCGTCCTCGGCGGCGAGATCGAGGGGGGGAGCGGCGCGGCCGTCCGCGCCACGGGGAGCTCGACGATCCTGCTGCGGGATGCCATTTTGCGCGGCGGCCCCTATCCGGTGCGGATTGACCCCAACGTGAACGTCGCGGGCCTGCGCGGCAGCCGGGCCGAAGGCTATCCCTTCGATCGAGCTGCCGTGGCGGTGGAGAGCGGTGTCATGGGGTCCGCGGGCGGACCCCAGACCCGTGTCTGGCCGGCCGCGGACCTCCCATTCCTGGTCCTCGGCGACGTGCAGGTCCGGGGCAATCAGAATACGGGGAGCGACCGCACGAGCACGCTCGTCCTCCAGAGCGGTGGCGAGGTGCGGTTCGAGCGCGGGGCGGGCCTGCAAATCGGCGGCGACAGCGGCATCGAGGGCGGCCACTGGGGCGCCCTCCGGGCGAGCGGCGTGACCTTCACCGCCAATACCCTCTCCCCCGTACCCGGCTTCTGGAATGGGATCTATTTCGCCGACCTGACACAGGACGACCTGAGCTTTCTCTTCGACGGCGCGGTGGAGTATGGCGGTGCTTCGGGCGGCAACGTCGCGATCTACCGCTCGTCCCCCTACCTGAGCGGGGTCGCGGTCCGGGGCAGCGGCCAGAACGGCGTCCTGGCGAGCCTCTCGAGCTCGGTCCTGACTGGGACGCGCCTGATCGGCAATTCCAGCGGCCTGCGGCTGCTCGCCTCGGGTCCCCTGTCTCTGGCGGACAGCGACATCGAGGGGAGCTCCCAGTTCGGGGCCTTCAACGGCACAGCATTGTCTCTGTTCGCGCGGTTCAACTGGTGGGGCGACCCTTCGGGTCCGCTGGACCCGGTGCTCAACCCCGGCGGGCTGGGCGACCGGGTGTCGGAGCGGGTGGACTACACCGCCTGGCTCACCGCGAGCCCGCTGCCTCTGGTCGCGCCGGCGAGCGTGACGGCCCAGCCGGCGGACGGCGCGGTCACCGTGGCGTGGAGCGCCAACCCGGAGAGGGACGTGACCGGGTACAACGTCTACCGCCGGCTCCCCCCGGCGACGGCCTGGACCCTGCGCACCTCCTCGCCCGTGCCGGCGCCGTCCTACCAGGAGGCCGTCCTGACGAACCGGATCGGGCACTGCTACCAGGTGCGGGCGGTGGATTCCCAGGGGAGGGAGGGAGATCCGTCTCGCGAGGTCTGCGCCACACCGAGGACCGACGTCGCGGCTCCGGCCTGGACGGGTCCGGCGGGAGCCCTCTTCGCGGAGGGCGGCGCCGGCCGGGCCGTGGTCCGCTTCGAGCCGGCCGCCGACAGCTCGACGGTGGCCTATGACCTCTACTACAGCACCGTGAGCCCCGTCGACCGCAGCCTGGCGGGCGTCGGCCGGATCACCCAGGCCGTGCCGGCCGCGAGCAGCGCGGGGCATACCCTGGAGGTGGCCGTCCCCGGGCTGATCGATGGCCGTCGCTATTTCTTCAACCTCCAGGCGGTGGATGCCGACGGCAACGCGGACGGCAACGCGGACGAAGCCACGGCCGTGATTGGTCCGGTCTCCGGCGCGCTGGTCGCGGCAAGCCCCTGGACCGGGGCTGCGCTCGACGGCGCCGTCGTGAATGGGGATGAGCGGATTGTGCTCGCTTCGGGCCGGACCGAGGGACAGTTCACCTCCGCGGTCCTCGAGCTGCCGGCCGGCGCGGACCTGTCGGCGGTCGCCTGGAACGCGGTGTCGCCGTCGGGCACAGCCGTGGACACGGTCCCAGGCGGCGCGCTGACTCTCGAGGTCCGCGCCGCGGACGATCCCGCGCATCTCGCGGACGCGCGGTGCATCGCACCTTCGGGGCTCGCCGGCTGGTGGCCGGGCGACGGAAACGGCCGGAATCTCCAGGTGGGCCGGGACGAGGTCCTACGCAACGGCGCGGCCTTCGCGGAGGGGCTTTCGCATCGGGCCTTCCGGCTGGACGGAACGGACGATTACGTCGAGCCCACGGTCGACGTGTCGGAGACCGCCTATACGCTCTCGCTCTGGTTCAAGACCTCCTGCGGCGACTGCGGCCTCTTTTCCGTGGACTCGGGCACGCTGGGCAGCGGAGGCCACGACCGCCATCTCTACCTGAGCAACGGCCGCCTGTGCGCGCGGGTCTGGAGCGACGAGACGGTCTGCAGCGCTGCATCGGGCTACGCGGACGAGAGATGGCATCACGCCGTGCACGTTTTCGGCGGCGCGGTCGGCGGTCAGAAGATCTTCGTCGACGGCGTGCATCGGGCCGCGGGCAGCAAGGCGTCCTCGAACTTCACAGGACAGACCGGCGTCAACCTCGGCTTCTCGAACGACGCGGCGAACGGCTTCTTCCGTGGCCTCCTGGACGAGGTCGCGGTCTTCAACCGAGCGCTGACCGCGGCGGAGATCCAGGCGCTCTATGCCGCGGGCGGCTCCGGCCTCTGCAAGCCGGATGCGGACGGCGACGGCGTGGCCGATCCCGTGGACGCCTGCCCGGCCACTCCCGCTCGCACTCCCGTTGATGCCGCGGGCTGCCCGGGAGACTGTTTCGGACCTCCGGCCAACCGCGCGAGCTGGTGGCGGGGCGAGGGCAACGCGGCGGACTCGGCCGGGACGAACGCCGGCACGCTAGCGGGCGGCACGGCCTTTGACGTGGGCCAGGCGGGGCAGGCCTTCCGCTTCGACGGCGTGAACGACCGCGTCGAGATCCTCAGCTTCGGCAGCTTCACGCGGGTCACGGTCCAGGCCTGGATGTACCGCGAGGGCGCGACGAGCACGCGAGAGAGCCTGATCTCCTACAAGGAGGGGAACAGCCCCAACTGCGGCTTCCTCCTCGCGCTCAATGAGGACGGTGTCAGCCATAAGCCGCGGATGCACGTGCAGGTCAACGGGGGCTGGCAGTCCGCCGAGGGGCCTTCTGCGGTGCCCTTCGGCCGCTGGACCCATCTCGCCGGGACCTACGACGGCCAGGAGATCCGCCTCTATGTGAACGGCGTCCTCGCCGCGGTCACGGCGGCCGCGGGCAACCTGACGCAGTGCACCCAGAAGACTGCCCTGGGCTCGCGCGCGAGCTTCGATCAGCACTACTTCCCCGGTCTCCTGGACGAGGTCGCAGTCTTCGACCGGGCGCTCTCCGCGGGCGAGATCCAGGCCCTGGCCGAGGCCCGCGGCGCGGGGATGTGCGCCACGGCCCCGCCGCCTTCCGGAGCGCCGGCCGGCACGCCCCAGGTGATGCAGGGGTGGGTGCAGGTGGCGCCGAACCAGGCCGTGGACTTGCCGGCCGGCCGCTACGTCCAGGTCCGGGTCACGCTGCGCGGGAACGGGACGCAGTCTCCGGCTCTGCGTAGCGTCTCTTTGGGGTACCGCGGAGGAGGGAGCTAGGTGAGGAAGACCCTGGGCCTTGCTCTCGTGTCGGTGCTGGGCGCGGTGACTGCGGCGTTCGCCGTGCCGCAGGTCCAGGCGCCGGTGTGCATCGACCCCGGCCCGCAGACGCAGGATTTCGCCTTCACCGGCGAGCACTGCCTGGGGTGCCTCGGCGCCGATCTGGAGCTGACGGTCGACGACGGCACACCATCTACCGCGAAGGGCGCCACAATCACGTATAAGCTCACCTATGCCAACCGCGGCGCCGACAGCGCCACGGGCGTGGTGCTCACGGCTACGGTACCGGCGAATACTACGTTCGATCCCGCGGGGAGCGCCTCCGGCTGGCAGCGAGTGGGGACGTCGAGCACGTACGTCCTGAGCATCCCGGAGCTGAAGCCCGGGCAGGAGACCGCGGTCCCCTTCGTGGTCAAGGTCTCCACCACAGTCCCGGTGGGCACAGTCCTCTCCTTCTCCGCCTCGATTGCGGACGACAGCGTCCACGGCCCGGACAAGGTCCCGGCCAGCAACGCCGTGTCGGACGAGAACCTGGTCACCTCGGGACCGACGACGGTCTGCGGCAGCATCACCAGCGACACGCTGTGGAAGGCCCTGGACGGGCCATTCATCGTCACCTGCGAGCTCGTGGTCCCCGCGGGCGTGACGCTGACCCTGGAGCCGGGCGTGGTGGTGAAGTTCAACAGCGCCCTGGGCATCCAGGTCCTGGGCACCCTGATCGCCCAGGGTACGCAGTCGCGGGGGATCCTCTTCACCTCCAACCGCAGCCGGCTGCGCCGCGGCGACTGGGACGGCATCGGCATCGGGAACGGCGGCACGGCCCTCCTGGACTGGGCCACGGTGGAGTACGGCGGCCTCGCCAGCGGCCCGTGGGATGCCAACGTCCAGGTGGCCCAGGGCGGCTCGCTGACCCTCTCTCATTCGACCGTCCGCTCCAGCGACGAATACGGCCTGTGGGCCGCCAACGGCCAGGCGATCGTCGAGGACTCCCTGTTCGCCGACCATGACAACGCCGCGGTCTTCATGCAGACGAATTCCCCCGCGAACCTGACGCGGGTGGTGCGCAACACGTTCAGCAGCAACCGCAGCTATCCGATCTCCGTGGAGTACGCGGATGGTGCCACGGCGGAGATCGGGGAGAACGAGGGAAGCGGCAACAAGTTCGCCAGCGTGCGGGTGAGCGGAACGCTCTCCGGCGATGTCACCTGGGCGCTCAATCCGGGGCTGACCTACCTGGTGGGCGGCGACCTGACGGTGGCGCGCCGCGGGAAGCTCGTGCTGGGTCCCGGCCTGGTCGTCAAGTTGGAGACGGCGGCTTCGGACGTGTTCGTCGACGGCACGCTGGACGCCCAGGGTAGCGAGGCGGCGCCGGTCGTCTTCACCTCGTTCAAGGACGATTCCCTGGGCGGCGATACGAACGGCGACGCCGCGGCCACGAGCCCCGCTCCCGGGGACTGGGGCCAGATCCGCTTCAATCCCGGAAGCCGCGCCAGCCGCCTCGATCATGCCTTGGTGGCCTACGGCGCGAGCACCGCGTCCGCGGCGCCGGGCCAGGTGCGGATCGACTCCGAAGGCGTATCCGTCTCGGACAGCACGTTCCGGAGCTCGCGGCAGGCGGGTCTCCACGTCACGGGCGCCATATCCCTGGTCCGCGGCTCCCGCTTCGAGGGCAACCTCACCCACGGGCTGCAGATCGATCTGCGCAGCAACCGGGGTCTTCTCCTGGACGGCAACACCTTCGTGGGCAATACCCTCCACGCGGTCTCCCTCGGCCTGACGGCCGCCCGCGGCGGGATCACGCTGGCGGGCAACGCGGCGTCGGGCCACCAGACCAACGGCGTGGCGGTCCAGGGAGACGTCCAGGGCGACTTCTCCGTGGATGCCAGCGGCCAGTCGGGGTTTGCGCTGCGGCTGCTCTCGGACCTCACCGTGGGTGCCGGGGCGACGCTCACCCTCTCGCCCGGCACGGTGCTCAAGAGCGGAGCGGCGGCGGCGGACCTTCACGTCTTCGGTCGCCTGATCGCCGACGGCACCTTCGCCCGGCGGATCGTCTTCACCTCGTTCAAGGACGACTCGTTCGGCGGCGACACGAACGGCGACGGCGGCGCCTCGACGCCCGCCGCGGGGGACTGGGGCCAGATCTGGCTGCGGATCGGGAGCAGCGGCAGCCTCCTGCGGAACGCCGTCCTCGCCTACGGCGGCGCCACGGGCCAGCCGGAGACGTTCGCCACCCTGCGGACGGACACGCCGAGTGTCCTGCTGTCCGACCTGACGGTCCGCCGCTCCCGCCAGCACGGCATCTATGTCGCGAGCACCTCCCTGTCGCTGGCCCGGGTCACGGTCGAGAACTGCTCCTCGTCGGGCCTGCACGTCAACGCCCTCACCGGCACCGTGGACATGAGCCTGGACGGGAATGCCTTCCTCGGCAATGCCCAGCACGCGGTGTTCCTCGATTTCCAGGGTGTCACCGGAAAGGTCGTGGCGCAGGGCAACGCGGCGTCGGGCAACGGCACCAACGGCATCGGGGTCCAGGGCTCGTTCGTGGGACCGTTCCTGTTCGACTGGACGGGCCAGAGCGGCTTCGCGCTGCGGCTCACCGCCGACCTCACGGTGCGGGCGGGCGCGGCGCTGACGCTCTCTCCGGGAGTCGTCGTGAAGGGCGGCGCGGCCGACCATGAGGTGCGGGTCGAGGGGAGGCTGATCGCCCGGGGCACGGCGGCGCGCCCGATCGTCTTCACCTCGCTCAAGGATGATTCGTTCGGCGGCGACACGAACGGCGACGGCGGCGCCTCCAGTCCCGCGCCTGGGGATTGGGGGCAGGTCTGGCTGCGGCCCGGCAGCACGGGGAACGTCCTCGAGGAGGTCGTCCTCGTCTGGGGCGGCGCTACCGGTGTGGCGGATGTCGTGGCCGGCCTGCGGGTGGACTCGGGCCGCTTCTCGCTCGTGGGCGGAGCGGTCCGGAAGTCGAAGCAGCACGGCGTCTATGCGCACCGTTCCTCCGGCGAGATCCGCGATGTCGAGGTCGAGGACAATGCCCAGGCCGGCGTCTTCTTCAACGACCTCGCGGGCAACATCGAGGTCACCCTAGAAGGCAGCCGCTTCCTGCGCAACGGCGATCACGCCGCGTTCCTCGACCTCGAGGCCACGGCGGGCACCGTCACGGTTCGCGGCAACACCGCCTCGGGCAACCTCACCAACGGCATCGGCATCCAGGGTCTGGTGGGCGGGCCGCTGACCCTCGACTGGAGCGGCCAGGCGGACCTGCCGCTTCGGCTCAACGCCGACGTCGCCGTGCGGTCGGGCGCTGTCCTCACCCTGTCGCCGGGCACGGTGGTCAAGGCCGGAAGCCCGCAGCACGACCTGATCGTCGACGGCTCGCTCGTCGCCCGCGGCACCGTGGCCCAGCCGGTGGTCTTCACGTCGCTCAAAGACGACTCCCGCGGCGGCGACACGAACCGGGACGGCGCGGCATCCGCTCCGATTGCGGGCGACTGGGGTCAGGTCTGGCTGCGCGCGGCCAGCTCGGCGAACGTCCTGGAGCACTGCGTGCTGGCCTGGGGCGGCGCGGTCAACGTGGCCGAGACCCTCGCCAACCTGCGCATCGACACGCCGGGGGTCTCGGCGACCTCGTGCACGTTCGAGCGCAGCCGGCAGAGCGGCGTCCACCTGACCGCCAACCCGCCACCGCCGCTCTTCTCGGGCAACCGGCTGCAAGGCAACACCGGCAACGGTCTCCTCCATGCCGGCGGCAGTATCGGCGGCATTCTCGACGCCCGCAACAACTGGTGGGGCCATCCGTCCGGCCCCCGCCATCCCACGCTGAACCCGACCGGGCAGGGCAACCGGGTGAGCGACAACGTGCTCTTCGATCCCTGGCTGACGTCCCCCGAGGGTGCTCCGCTGGCGCCCCCGAGTCCGCTCCTGGAGCCCGGGCTCGCTCCGGAAGCGCCCGCGCAGGCCACCACTGTGGCAACGCCGAGCGTCCTGATCCCCGCGGGCACTACGGCTCCCGTTGCGGTTGCGGCGGCGGCGGCAGCCACGGCCACGGCGGCCCCGCCGCGCCCGTCGAGCTTCTTCGGACGGATCACGCTGGAGGAGACGGCCGGCCCCACCCCGCCGGGAACCCGGATCTCGGTCTGGATCGGCGGCATCCGCTACACCGAGACCTTCTCCCTACTGTCGGGCGGCGAGTCGGTCTACCGGATCGACGTGCCGGGCGACGTAGAGGGCACGCCCGCGGTCGAAGGAGGGCAGCCGGGCCAGACCATCCGCTTCCGGGTGGCCGGCGTCGAGGCGCAGCAGACCGCGGTCTGGCAGGACGGTCTCTACGAGCGCCGCGACCTGATCGCGGAAGTCGGCCCCGATCTGGCTGTCACCCAGACCGACGGCCGTGATCGCGTGGCGCCCGGCGAGACGGTCACCTACACCCTCACGATCGAGAACCGGGGCGAGGGGACCGCCACCGGCGTGACCGTGCGCGACACGCTGCCCGACCCCGTCACCTTCGTGGGCGCAAGTGACGGCGGCGTCACCGCGGGCCGCGTCGTGACCTGGCCCGCCTTCGACCTGGCCGAGGGGGCGAGCGTCACGCGGACCGTGACCGCGCGCGTGGCCGCCGCCTTGCCCGCGGGCCTGGAGGCGCTGGTCAACATGGCCATGGTGGGCGACGACGGTACCCACGGCGTCGAGCCCGATCCCTCCAACAACACTGCGCAGGACAGCGATGTCCTCGACGCGGCGCCCGACCTGGCGATCACAAAGACGGACGGCCTCGCCGAGATCCTCCCCGGCACCACGCTGCGCTACGTGCTGACGATCACGAACCGGGGCAGCCAGGGGGCCACGGGCGTGCGCGTGACCGACACGCTCCCCGAGAACCTCACCTTCTTCGCGGCGAGCGACAGCGGCGCGGAGTCGGGCCTCACAATCACCTGGCCGGAGTTCGGCCTGCCGGCCGGCGCGAGCGTGACGCGCGAGATCAGCGGGCGCGTCAAGGCGCCGCTGCCCACGGATCTCACGGCCCTGGTCAACACCGCCCAGGTGGCGGACGACGGCGCCAACGGCGCGGACCCGAACCCGGCGGACAACAGCGTCACGGATACGGACACGGTGCTCCGCAAGCCCGACCTCGCCGTGCCCGAGGTCGACGCGAGCCAGACGCAGCTCCAGTTGGAGAGCCTCGCCCTGTCCGGCGACGTGCTGGTGCGGCTGGAGAACCGGGGCACCCTGGAGACGGCCGTGCCGTTCGAGGTCACGGTCTTCGAGGACGTCAACGGCGACGGCGCCTGGACCGCGGGCACGGACAACCTCCTCGGACGGCAGACCTACAGCGCTCCGCTCGCGGCCGGCCAGAGCGTGCCGTTCGCCGTGCCGGTCTCCGGCACCGTCGCCTTCCGCGACAACCGGATCTTCGCGCTCGCCGACAGCGCCAACGTCATTGATGAGCTGAGCGAGACGAACAGCGTCGGCAGCACGGCCAGCGGCTGCGAGACCGTGCCGGCGGTCGGCGCCTTCGAGCCCGAGCTCGAGATCCTCTGGCCGCAGCCGGGCATCGAGCTCCCGGACTCGGTGGACAGCGCCTCCAGCCCGGTAGTCGTCAACCTGACCGACGACAATGGCGACGGCAGGATCAACGGCAACGACGTGCCGGACATCGTCTTCACCTCGGCCAACCTCGATCAGTATCTCGGCGTGTACGACCCCAGCGTGCTGCGGGCGATCCGCGGCGATACGGGCGAGGCGGTCTTCGACGTGCAGGAGCTCTACGACGGAGCCTTCTTCCATCAGTTCACCCTGTCGACGGTCGCCGCCGGGGACATCGATGGGGACCGGCTGCCGGAAATCGTGGTCTCGACACTGCGCTTCCGTCCGCCTTTCGAGCCCTCGAACGTTCTCATCGCTTACGAGCACGACGGGCGGCTGAAGTGGCGGAGCCCGGTCTACTCGACCAACCCGAGCGGCCGCTTCACCAACCGGGACAACGCCACCATCGCGGACATCGACCGCGACGGCGTTCCGGAGATCGTCGTCGGCGGCCACGTCTTCAACTACAACGGCAGCCTGCGCTGGAAGGGGGCAGGCGGGCAGGCCTTCCAGTCGATCTTCAACGGGGACAACCCGGCGAGCGGCTCCATCTCGCTGGTGGCCGATCTCGACCTCACCGGGAATCCGGAGATCGTCACCGGCAACACCGCCTACCGTTCCGACGGCTCGATCTACTGGCAGATCCCCTACGACGACGGCTATCCCGCCGTGGCCAACTTCGACGCCGATCCGTTCCCGGAGATCGTCGTCGTGGCCAAGGGCAAGGTCCGCCTGCACGAGCACGACGGCACCTTGAAGTGGGGACCCGTCGTGCTGCCCGGCACCCAGCCCATGGCCGGAGGCCCTCCGACGGTGGCCGACTTCGACGCCGACGACCAGCCCGAGATCGGCGTGGCCGGCTCGGATTTCTATACCGTCTTCGAGACCGACGGCACGGTCAAATGGCAGCGCAAGACGCAGGACTTCTCCTCTGGCATGACCGGCTCGACGGTCTTCGACTTCGACGGCGACGGCCGCTTCGAGGTGGTCTACCGCGACGAGGTCTACCTGCGCGTCTACCGCGGCGAGGATGGCACCGTGCTGTTCCAGGTCCCGGTCCCCTCCACCACCCTGAACGAGCAGCCGACGGTGGCGGACGTGGACAAGGACGGCAACGCCGAGATCCTGGTCACCGCGGACCATGGCGACGGCGACAGCGGCATCCCCGGCAACGCGAGCAATGCAGGCCTGCGCGTCTTCGGCGATGCCAATGACAACTGGGTGGGCACACGGTCGATCTGGAACCAGCACGCCTACAGCGTGGGCAACGTGAACGACGATGCCACGATCCCGCGCGATCCGGACTGGAGCTGGCTCTCTCACAACACCTACCGCGCCCAGATCGCGCCGCCGGGCGTGGCTTTCTCCTCGCCCGACCTCACCGCCTCGCGCGGCCGGGTCGACGTCTCCGACTTCCCGCGCAGCCTGCGGATTACGGCGCGCATCGGCAACGGCGGCAGCTCGTCCGTGGCGCCGGGCCTCTCCGTGGCCTTCTATGCGGGTGATCCCGCAGCCGGTGGTGCGCTCCTCGGCACCGCCACGGTGGGCCGCCTGGTGCCGGGCGGATACGAGGAGGTCTCCTTCACCTGGACCTCGCCGCCGCCGCAGCCCTCGACCATCTGGATCGTCGCCGACGCCGAGGGCCGCGAGCGCGAGTGCGACGAGACGAACAACGTCTACGCCTTCGCCTACAACCTGGCCGACGTGGGGCTCATCCTGCGCAAGGATGACGGACGCGGCTCGATCCGCTTCGCCGACGAGACCACCTACACGCTGACCATCGACAACTTCGCTCCGCAGGCCGCGACCGGCGTCGCCCTCACCGACGTGCTGCCGCCGCATATCACGTTCGTCTCGGCGAGCGACGGCGGCGCGGTGTCTGGCGGGGTCGGAGGCGTCGTCACTTGGCCGCCGTTCACCCTGGAGCCCGGAGCGCGGGCCACCCGCACGGTCACGATCCGCGTGGTGGACACGGTGCAGGCCAGCGTGGACACGCTCACCAACACCGCGTCCGTGACGGACGACGGCAGCCACGGGCCCGATCCGACGCCGGGCAACAACACGGCCAGCGACACGAACGAGCTGCTCGCCTTCCGCGCCGAGGCCGGCGGCCCGTACGTCGGCGGCGAAGGCGAAGCGATCGCGCTCGACGCCTCCGGTACCGCGGACCCCGAGAGCCGGATCGTCCGCTACGAGTGGGACCTGGACGGCGACGGCGCCTTCGACGACGCCACGGGTGCCTCGGCCGCGGCCACCTTCCCGGACCAGGGCGTCTATGCCGTCACGCTGCGGGTGACCGACGCTACCGGCCGCTTCGACATCGACACTGCGCAGGTCACGGTGGCCAACCGGCCGCCGGTCGTGGACGCCGGGGACGACCGGGCTGTGCTGGAAGGCGATCGCCTGAGTTTGTCGATTCCCTTCACCGATCCGGGAGCAGCGGACACCCACACCGCTGTCATCGACTGGGGTGATGGCACCTTCGACCCGGGCACGATCGCGGCGGGCCTCATCCTCGGCAACCACATCTACCCAGATGACGCGAACGCCGAGGTCCGGGTCTGCGTCACGGACGACGACGGCGACACAGGCTGCGACGCGATCCAGGTGGCGGTGGAAAACCAGAACCCGGTGGTCCAGGGAGCCGGGGCCTTCGGCCTGAGCGCCTGGAGGCCGGAGGACTACCTCTCCTGCTACGACGGCTTTTCCGATTGGCAGGTGGATGCGGGCGCAGGCGCGGTCACCCAGAGGAACAACAGCCGGCCGAGCCTGTTCTATGGCAACTTCCTCGCCCTGGGCAGCCGCGTCGAGGGCCGCCTCCGTGTCTCCTCCGGCGGTATCGGCGCCATGGATGGAGACGCCTTCGGCCTTGCCATTGGCTTCCTGCCGGGCGACACCATGAGCCCCGCGGCCGACTACCTGCTGATCGACTGGCGGCGGGAAGAGCAGTCCTTCCGCTTCGGGTGCGGCGGCCAGGCCACGGCCCGCCGCGGCCTGGCGTTGTCCCGCGTCTCGGGCGTGCCCGCCGACGCCGAGCTTTGGGCGCACGACAACCGCGCCTGCAACGGCACGGCGAGCGGCGTGCGGGAGCTCGCTCGCGGCAAACGGTTCGGCTCGACCGGTTGGACGCCGGGCACCGAGTACACCTTCGCCCTGGAGGCAAGCCCCGACCGCCTGCGCCTGTTCATCAACGGAGTGCTCGAGCTCGACGTGCCGGGCAGCTTCCCGAACGGCCGCCTCGCGTTCTACGGCTACTCGCAGGCCGATGTCACCTACAGCGGCTTCTCCATCAAGTCCATCGTGGGCGACGAAGGCCGGCCGCTTGAGGCGCGGGTGGGCTTCACCGATGCGGGCGTGCTCGACACCCACACCGCCACGATTGACTGGGGCGACGGCACGCCGACAGCTCCCGGAACGATCGCGAAGGTCGCGGGCTTCGACGTCATCACCGGGACCCACTCCTTCCCGGACGACGGCAGCTTCACCGTGCGCGTCTGCGCCACCGACGACGACGGCGGTACCGGCTGCGACGACGTACCCGCGACGGTGCGCAACCTGGCCCCTGTGGTCGAAGCCGGCGAGAAGGTGCTCGTCGATCCGGGCCAGGCGGTGACCGTCAACGCCACCTTCACCGACGCGGGCCGGGCGGACACCCACACGGCTACGATCGACTGGGGCGACGGTACGCGGGAGGCAGGCGCCGTCAGTCAGGGCAGCGGTTCCGGTGCCGTCTCGGGCTCCCATGCCTACACGGAGAACAGGACCTTCGTGGTCGAGGTCTGCGTCACCGACGACGACGGCGAGACGGGCTGCGACAGCTATCAGGTGAACGGCGTCCTCGACCTTGGGGTGGCCGTGGACAGCAACGCGGGTCCGATCGTGGCGCCAGGCCAGATCGTCACCTACGCGATCACGGTGACCAACGACGGCACGCTGCCGGCGAGCGGCGTCACCGTGGTGGACACGCTACCCGACCTCGCCAACTTCGTCTCCGCCGGCCCGGGTGGGGTCTACGATCCGCAGACCCACGCCGTCACCTGGCCGGTCGGCACCCTGGAGCCGGGCCAGACCGTCACCCTGACCTTCACCGTCCAGGCCGACTTCGTGCTGCCCGTCGGCGCGGTCCTCAACAACACCGCGACGATCTCCGACGACGGCAGCCAGGGACCCAATGTCAAGCCGGGAGATACGACCGACGACCAGGGCGGCGCCACCGCGCGCACGCCGGCCGACCTGATCGTCCGCTCGCTCGACCGCAGCGGCACGGTCACCGACTTCGCGACGCTCGCCTTGACCGGAACGCTCGGCGTGGAGATCGCGAACCAGGGCGGCCTCGACGTCACCGTGCCCTTCCGGGTGACCGTGTTCGCGGACCTCGACTTCGACCGCGCCTTCACACCGGGCGCCGACCGGGTCTTCGGCGAGGCCGAGGTGACCTCGCCGACCCTGCCGATACCAGCGGGAGCCGCGCTCACCGTGCCCGTCGCGGTGGCGGGCGCGGTCGAGTTCCGCGACGCGCCGATCTGGGCCTTCGTGGACAGCGGCGCCACGATCACCGAGGTCGATGAGACGAACAATCTCCGCAACACGGGCGAGGCCTGCCTCGTGACTGGCGAGATCGGCCGCCGCACCTACACCACGGATGCCGACTTCGAGGAGGGCGTGCTGTTCAACGTCAACCACGACGCCCCGCACCACGACGAGCTGCGGCTCAACAAGATCGCCCAGCCCTTCCCGTTCCTCTGGGTTGCCGCCTCCGCCCGCGGCACCGTGGTGAAGATCGATACCGTGACCGGGAAGATCCTGGGCGAGTACTACAGCGCGCCGAATAACCGCGGACGCGACCCGTCGCGCACCACGGTCGACCTGAATGGCAATGTCTGGGTCGGCAACCGCGCAGAAGGCTCGGGAGGCCGGGGGGCGGTGGTGCACATCGGCCTCAAGGAAGCCTTCCAGTGCGTGGACCGCAACGGCAACGGCGTCATCGACACCTCCAACGGCCTGGGCGACCTGCGGCCGTGGCCGAACACCGGCGGCGCTGACGACAATGGCGGGGTCTCCACCGCGGCCGACGAGTGCATCCTCCACTACGTGCGCGTCAACGGCACCGGCACGCGCACCGTCGCCGTGACGCCGGAAAACGACCTGTGGGTCGGTGGCCTCGACAATCGGAAACACGACCTGCTCGACGGCAAGACCGGCGCCATCCTGGATTCGATCGCACCTCCCTGCGGCGGCTATGGCGGCCTGATCGATCGCCATGGCGTGCTGTGGTCGGCTCGCCCTCTGATGCGGTACGACCCCAGGACCGGCGAGCTCGCATGCCTGCCGGTGTCCAACTCCTACGGCCTCGGCCTCGACAGCCAGGGCAACATCTGGAACGCTCAATGGGAAGACGGCACGGTCACCAAGATGGCGCCGGACGGCACGATCCTCGACGTCTTCCCGACTGGCGGCGGCAGTTCCCGCGGCGTCGCGTTCACCGCCGACGACAACGCCTGGATCGCCAACTCCGGCTCCGCGACGGTGACGCGGCTGAGCAATGACGGCGACCTGTTGGCCACGGTCGCCGTCGGCTCCACGCCCACCGGCGTCTCTGTCGACGCCGCGGGCAAGGTCTGGGTGACCAACTACGGCTCCGACAACGTGATGCGGATCGATCCCGCGACCAACAAGGTCGATCTGACCGTCTCGCTGGGGGCCAACGCGAACCCCTACAACTACAGCGACATGACCGGTGCCGTAAGCCTCGGCAAGACCGCGCCCCAGGGCCGATGGACGGTCAACCACGACGGCGGCCAGGCCGGCACGAAGTGGGGCCGGGTGCGGTGGAGCTCCTACGAGCCGCCGGGGTCCAGCGTCACTGTGCGCGCCCATAGCGCCGAGTCGGTGGGAGCCCTCGCCGCATCCACCTTCGTCGATGTCGAGAAGGGGATCGAGATCGGCGTGCCCGACGGCCGCTACCTCCAGGTGGAGGTGATCCTGCTGCCGTCCCCGGCGGGCGAGACGCCCATCGTCTACGACATCACGGTCGAGACCCGCTCCGGCCTGCCGGACCTGACTGCCTCCTTCGTCCGCAAGGTCCATTTCGCGGATGCCATCGAGCTGACCGTCCGCATCGGCAACGGCGGCGATGCGGTGTCTCCGGCCGGCACGCCGGTGTCGCTCTACGACGGCGATCCGGCGGCCGGCGGCACGCGGATCTCCACCTTCGCCAGCCTTTTCGCCCTGGTCCCGGGCCAACACCAGGACGTGCGCTTCGTCTGGACCTCGCCGCCGCCGGGCACCCATCAGCTCCACCTGGTAACCAACGACGACGGCACCAGTCAGGGAAGAGGGCCAGTGGAGGAGTGCGACCGGTCCAACAACACCCAGGTGGTGGAGGTGTCGCCGCTGCCCGACCTGATCATCCCGTCGATCGACCGCAGCACGGCGACGACCGGCTTACAGGCCCTGACGATCGCGGGCAGCCTCGGGATCGGGCTGAAGAACCAGGGCAACACGGGCGTCACCGAGCCGTTCCGCGTGACCGTGTTCGTGGATCTCGACCGCGACGGCCGGCTCACCGCCGGGACCGACCGCGTGCTCGGCCAGGCAGACTTCACGGACGGCCTCGCGGCGGGCGCCCTCGCGACCCTGCCCGTCCCGGTCGCGGGCGAGGTCCGCTTCCGCGACGACCTGATCTGGGCCTTCGTGGACAGCGAGGGCGTCATCCCCGAGCTGTCCGAGGACAACAACCTCAACCAGACCGGTGCCGCCTGCGACTTCCGGCCGCCGGCGGGGAGCTTCTCGCCGCAGGTCGAGTGGCAGTGGTCGGGTAGCACGACGCTGTCGGGCTCGAACCAGGTAATGATGACGCCGGCGGTGATCGATCTCACCGGCGACGGCGTCCCCGAGGTGGTCTTCACTACGTTCCAGGGGAGCAACTGGAGCACCGACGGCCACCTGCGGGCCGTCGACGGCCGGACCGGCGCCGAGCTCTTCACGGTCACGGATTCCACCTTCGACGTGCGCGCCGGCGGCAGCATCGCGGTCGGGGACGTCGATCTCGACGGCCGGCCCGAGATCGTCGCCGAGGCCGACTCCGGAGACCGGCTCCTCGCCTTCGAGCACGATGGCACGTTCAAGTGGCGCAGCGCCGTGATCCCTGGCGGCGTCAACCTGGGCGGACCTGCCCTGGCCGACCTCGACCGCGATGGCACGCCGGAGATCATCGTCGGGGCCACGGTCCTGAACCAGGACGGCACCCGCCGCTGGGCCGGCACGTTCGGCCGGGGCGACAACAACAATACCTGGGGTCCGCTGTCGCTGGTGGCGGACCTCGATCTCTCCGGAAACCCGGAAGTCGTGGCCGGCAACACGGCATACCGTTCTGACGGCACCGTCCTGTGGCGCCGGTCGGACCTCGGAGACGGCTTCAACGCCGTTGGCAACTTTGACGCCGATCCGTTCCCGGAAATCGTCCTGGTGACCAACAGCCGCGTGTACCTGCTCCAGCACGACGGCACGACGGTCTGGGGTCCCATCTCCCTCCCCGGCGGGGGCCTTGGCGGCGCGCCGACGGTCGCCGACGTGGACGGCGACGGCCAGCCGGAGATCGGCGTTGCCGGCTCGAGCCGCTACGTGGTCTTCGAGACCAACGGCACGGTCAAGTGGCAGGCCGTGATCCAGGACAACAGCTCAAACGTCACGGGTTCGTCGGTCTTCGATTTCGAGGGCGACGGCCGTGCCGAGGTTGTCTACGGAGACGAGCGATTCCTGCGCATCTACCGCGGCAGCGACGGCACGGTCCTGTACCAGCTCGCCAAGAGCTCGGCGACGACCTATGAGCTCCCTGTCGTGGCGGATGTGGACGCCGACGGCAATGCCGAGATCGTGGCGGTGGCCAACAACTACTACATCGGTCCGCAGACCGGTATCTTCGTCATCGGCGATGCCTCCGACTCCTGGGTACCGACGCGCAAGCTGTGGAACCAGCACACGTACCACGTCACCAACGTGAACGACGACGGCTCGGTCCCGCGCCAGGAGGAGCCGAGCTGGCTGGCCCACAACACCTACCGCCTCAACCTGCGCACCGAGGGCGGCGCCCTGGCCGCGCCTGACCTGACGGCCTCGCGCATCGTCGTGGACCTCGCCAACCCCGGCGTCGAGGTGCCGGTCACCGCCCGCATCGGCAACGGCGGCAAGATCTTTGCGCCGGCCAGCGCGGTCGTGGCCTTCTACAACGGCGATCCCGCGGCCGGCGGCACGCTCCTCGGCACCGTGGCCACGACCCGCCGGCTCGAGCCCGGTGAATTCGAGGACGTCACCTTCGTCTGGCGCACCCCGGCCCCCGGCACGTATACCGTCTTCGTGGTTGCCGATCCCGGCGCCGGCCGCGGCAAGGTGAGCGAGTGCGACGAAGCGAACAACCGCCACTCGCACACGTTCGAGGTGCCCACCGTCCCGGACCTAGCCCTGGCCAAGGACGACGGCCGGCCGAGCGCCGTGCCTGGCCAGACGATCACCTACACCCTGACCGTGACCAACGTCGGCACCCGCGACGCCACCGGCGTCACCCTGACCGACCAACTACCGCAGAACACAACCTTCATCAGTGCCGGCGATGGCGGCACCCAATCCGCAGGTACCGTCACCTGGCCGGCGTTCTCCCTGGCGAGCGGCGCGAGCGTCACCCGGACCCTGACCGTGCGGATCAACCGGCCGCTGCCGGCGGGCGTGACCGCCATCACCAATCGGGCGATGGTGGCCGACGACGGCACGGGCGGCCCCGATCCGACGTCGGACAACAACGCGGCCACCGACGTGGACAGCCTGCGCAACGCGCCCGAGGCCGGGGATGACGATGCCACTACGCAGGAGGACACGGCCGTCGAGATCGACCTCTTCGCCAACGACTCCGACGCCGATGGCGATCCACTGAACCTTGCGGAGCTGACGCAGCCCGCGCACGGCACCGTGACCGTGGTCACCCCCGGAGACACTGGCCGGGTGGTGTACACGCCCGGCCCGAACTTCCACGGCATCGACACCTTCACCTATACCGTGAGCGATGGCACCGGCGGCTCCGACACGGCCACGGTCACCGTCACCGTGACCCCGGTCAACGATCCGCCCGTGGCGAACAGCGACCTCGGGGAGACTGACCGCGACGTGCCGCTCGTCTTGAGCCTGCTGGCCAACGACAGCGACGTGGACGGAGACACTCTTACCTTCCTCTCGCCGCCGCAGCCCTTCGGCGGCAGCCTGACGCTGAATCCCGACGGCACGCAGACATACACCCCCGCCCCGGGATTCGTCGGCGTCGACGTCTTCGTGTACACGATCACGGACGGTATCGAGGGGGGTGGCGGCACCGACAGCGCCACGGTGACGATCAATGTAAAGCAGACAGATGATCAACCGCCGACCATTCTGATTACCGGTGTGACGGAAGGCGAGTGCAGAAACCAGGACGTGACGCCGGTGATCTCGGTCTCGGGCGAGCACGTTGCCGCGCAGACTGCGACGCTCAACGGCCAGCCTTTCGAGAGTGGTACTCCCGTGATCGCCGACGGGGACTACACCCTGGTCGCCACGGCGACCGACGACGCCGGGAACACCGGCACCGAGACCGTGACCTTCACGATCGACAAGACGCTCCCGGTGATCGCGGTGACAGGCGTTCCGGCCAACCAGTGCGTGAACATCCCGGTGACCCCGGTCTTCCAGGCGACCGACAGACACCTGGGCGTGGTGTCGGCCAGCCTCAACGGAGAGGTCTTCACCAGCGGCACGGAAGTAAGCGCGGATGGCGACTACACGCTGGCCATCGAGGCTGCCGACACCTGCGGCAACTCCAGCGCTCGGACCCTGTCCTGGACGATCGACACCGTGCCGCCGGGGATCACGGTCACCGGTGTGCCCGAAGGTCAGATCGTAAGCAGCGACGTCACGCCCGTGATCGACGTGATCGATAGCCACCTCGGTTTGGTCACGGTCACCCTGGACGGTGCGCCGTTCACGAGCGGAACGGCGGTGAGCGCCGAAGGCGAGCACACGCTGCGAATCGAAGCCGCCGACACCTGCGGCAACAGCAGCGAGCGCACGCTCACCTTCGCGATCGACAAGACGCCGCCCAAGCTGGAGATCGCGGGCGTGGTGGACGGCGCCTGTGGCAACGCCGACGTGACGCCGGTCGTCACCGTCCAGGACATCCACCTCGCCGGCGTGGAGATCACGCTCAACAGCGTGCCGTTCCAGAGCGGCACACCGGTCACCGCTGAGGGCGACTACACCCTTGTGGCCGTGTCGATCGACGTCGCGGGCAATATGGCACGGCAGGAGCGCCGCTTCACGATCGACAAGACGCCGCCGGCGATCACGATCGAAGGCGCGCTCGACGGTGCGATCGTCAGCACGGCGGTGACGCTTGCGTTCTCGGCGACCGATCAGCATCTCGGGACGGTGGCGGCGACGCTCAACGATCAGCCCTTCACGAGCGGGGCAACGATCACCACTGAAGGTGACTACACGCTTGTGGTGACGGCGACCGACGCCTGCGGCAACAGCTCGTCGCAGACGATGCGATTCACGATCGACACGACACCTCCGGTGATTACGATCACGGGTGTGTCCGAAAGCTGCGGAAACGAGGACGTGACGCCGGTCTTCTCTGTGACGGATGCCTACCTGGAGAGGGTGGCTGCGACGCTGAATGGCCAGCCGTTCACGAGCGGCACGGTGGTGACGGCCGAAGGTGACTACACGCTCCAGATTCAGGCTTCCGATCGAGCGGGCAATTCGTCGTCGGAGACGCGGACGTTCACGATCGACAAGACCGCTCCCGCGATCACCCTCACCGGGGCGATAGACGGCGCCATCGTCAACACCGACATGACGCCGGTCTTCACGGCCACGGACACGAATCTGAGCACAGTCATCGCGACCCTGAATGGCACGCCGTTCACGAGCGGGAGAGCCGTGGGTGCCGAGGGTAGTTATGTCTTGATCGTCACGGCCACGGACACCTGCGGCAACAGCTCGTCGCAGACGGTGCGTTTCAGGATCGACAAGACGCCGCCCTTCATCGCGATCACCGGCGTGCCGGAAGGGTGCCTGAACGTCGATGTGACGCCGGTCTTCTCGGCCACGGATCTCCATCTGGATACTGTGACCGCGACCCTGGACGGTCAGCCGTTCACGAGCGGCACAGCGGTCACTGCCCAGGGCGACCACACGTTGCGGATCGAGGCGGCCGACCAGACGGGCAACCTGTCTACGGAGACGCGGACGTTCACGATCGACAAAACCGATCCCGCGATCACCCTCACCGGGGTCACGGATGGCGCCGTCGTCAATACGGACCTGATGCCGACATTCACGGCCACGGACGCGCACCTGAGCCTGGTGACCGCCACCCTGAACGGTGCCCCGTTCACAAGCGGCGCGACGATCACGGCCGAGGGAGATTACCGGCTGGTGGTCACGGCCACGGACACCTGCGGCAACAGCTCCTCGCGGACGGTGCTCTTCACGATCGACAAGACGCCGCAGGGCATCTCGATCACGGGCGTGCCGGAAGTGTGCTGGAACGAGGATGTCACGCCTGTGTTCACGGCCACCGGCGCCCAATCCCTGACCGCGACTCTGAACGGCCAGCCGTTCACGAGCGGCACGACGGTCACGGCCGAGGGCGACTACACGCTGCGCGTGACGGCGACGGACGCGGCAGGCAACTCGTCCATGGATACGCGGACGTTTACGATCGACAAGACCAATCCCGCGATCACCCTTACCGGGGCGACAGACGGCGCCCTCGTCAACACGGATGTGACGCCGGTCTTCTCGGCCACGGACGTACACCTGAGCACGATCGCCGGGGTGACCGCGACTCTGAATGGCCAGCCGTTCACGAGCGGCACGGTGGTTACCGCCGAAGGTGATTACGCGCTGTCGGTCACGGCGACGGACGATTGCGGCAACAGCTCGGCGCAGACGGTCCGATTCGCGATCGACAAGACGCCGCCGGCCATTGGGATCACGGGCGTGCCGGCAGGCTGCGTGAATGAGAGCGTGACGCCGGTCTTTACGGCGGCGGATCTCCGCTTGGATACCCTGACCGCGACGCTGAACGGCCAGCCGTTCACGAGTGGCGCGACGGTCACGGCCGAAGGCGACTATGCGCTCCAGGTCCAGGCTGGCGACCGGGCAGGCAACACGTCGTCGGAAACCCGGACGTTCATGATCGACAGGACCGCTCCTGTGATCGCCATCTCAGGAGCGACCGACAACTCGATTGGTAACACGGATGTGGCACCGGTCTTCTCGGCCGCGGACACGCATCTGAGCACTGTAACAGCAACTCTGAATGGACAGCCTTTCACAAGCAGCACGGTTGTGAGCGCCGAAGGCAACTACACGCTCGTCGTCACAGCAACCGACAACTGCGGCAACAGCTCGTCGCAGACGGTGCGCTTCACGATCGACAAGACGCCACCGACCATCACGATCACGGGGGTTCCCAACGGCCAGTGTGTCAACGTCGACGTGACGCCCATCTTCTCCGTGACGGATATCCACCCGAACGTGGTCGCTGCCACCCTCAACAACGCGCCGTTCACGAGCGGCACGGTCGTCAGCTCCGAAGGCGATTTCACGCTACGCATTGAGGCCCTCGACCGGGCCGGCAACTCGGCGGTGGAGATCCGGACGTTCACGGTCGATAAGACCGATCCGGTGATCAGCATCGCGGGAGTCTCCGACGGCGCGATTGTCAACGTGAATGTGACGCCGGTGTTCTCGGCTGCGGATGCGCACCTGAACGCCGTTTCGGCGACGCTGAACGGAGTGCCGTTCACAAGCGGAACCGTAGTGAGCGCCGAGGGCGACTACACGCTCGTGGTGACGGCCACCGACCGCTGCGGCAACAGCTCGCCGCAGACGGTGAAGTTCACGATCGACAAGGCGCCACCTGCCATCACGATCACGGGTGTGCCGGCAGGCTGCGTGAAGGCGAACGTCACACCGCAGATCCAGGTCACCGACCTGCATCCGGCAACCGTCACGGTCAGGCTCAACGGCGCGCCGTTCACGAGCGGCACGGCCGTGACTGCCGAAGGGAGCTACACCCTCCAGGTGACAGCCACCGACGCAGCTGGGAACACGGCGGCTGCGACGCGGACCTGGAACATCGACAAGGCGCCCCCGGTCATCACGATCACGGGTGTGTCCGAAGGCGACCTCCGCAACGAGGTGGTCACCCCGGCGTTCAACGCGACCGACCTCCATCTCTCCTCGGTGACGGCCACCCTCAATGGGCAGCCGTTCATCAGCGGGACTCCCGTCTCCACGCTGGGCAGCTTTACGCTGACGGTGACGGCCACCGACACCTGCGGCAACAGCTCGTCGCGGACGGTGCACTTCACTGTTGGCGCTTGCGAGCTCTACCCGATCGCGCTCTCGGCCACGACAGTCCAGGGTGCTCAGCCGGGATCGACCCTGCCGGATGTCTTCAACGGGAGCCAGTCCGGCAACTTCGGCTGGCTCACCTGGACGGGAGCCAACAGCGCGCCCTCCCTGATCGACAGCCTGACGCCGCCGGGCAACAGCAGCGCGTACACCAATCCGAACAACCCGGGCGACCATGTGGTTTCGGTCGGAGACTGGGTCCAGGGCCGTCCAGGCGTGTCCAACGCGTCCGGGGTGCGCAACGCGCTGGACACGCTGAAGACACGCGACATCGTCGTCCCGGTCTGGGATGTCGCGACCGGCCAAGGGGCGAACACGAGCTACCACGTTGTCGGCTTCGCCCGCATCCGCATCCTCGACTACCGTCTGCCAAGCGAGAACCGCATCACGGCCCGCTTCCTGGGACTTGCGAAGTGCGGGGGATAGGCGGCACTGGGAACCGCAAGTTTCGTTCCGCTCCCAAAATCCTTCAGCCGCGAGAGAGTTGATCCGAAAGGGGCGGAGGGGGGGGCCGCAGATCGGCCGCGCAAAGCCGCCACGCAGACCGCACGCAAGTCCGGACGCGGCTGCGGAGACCCCACACGTAGGCCTAGACGCGGCCCGACTCCACGGAATTGCCCAGACAGGAGAAGCGGGCTCCCCGCGTTTCCGAGTAGCCATGGAGGACCCCACCGACGACACCACCACCCTGCGCGCGCCTGCTCCGGAGGTCACCGTGAACCAGCCTGACGCTTTCAAGGTCGACCCTGTCTTCGACCCGCCACCACCGCGAAGATTCTCGGCGTCAAGCCGGGCACTATGGAAGTCTGGCGCTACAAAGGCGTTGGGCCCCCGCTTCATCAAGTGCGGCGCCCGTGTCGTCTACCGCCTGCGCGACATCAACGACTACCTCAACCACCGCCCGCGCAAAAGCACCGCCGACCCCGGCCCCGCCGCGTAGCCGCCAATCAGGCCCGCCCAGGGCGGGTGGGGCAAGCAGACTTGCCCGCGGCCCCAATGCCGGCCTCGGCCCGCCGAAGCCGCCGCCTCGCATTAGAAGCACAGCCTCCGCGAATCACCCGCCGCCATTGCGTTCGTAGTAGAATCCCACCTCCGCAGAGCCCTTTCCCGAGAATCGTTCCCCCTTGCTGTCCCAGAGGGCGTAAAAGAGGCGCTAGAAGTACCTCCGCCAGGGTTACGCTGGGGTTACGCAGTCCTCCGGCCTCATTCCTCGCTGACTAGGCAAGTCACTGAAAATAAGTAGCTTACGCCTGCATTTTCGGTGATGAAGATTTGTGCGGCCGCTATTTGTCAATGAACGGTGCGCGTGTGCTCTAGCTGAGCCCGTCATCAAAAGGGAGGGAGCCCACGCGCGGGCTGCCATCCCAGGCAGCGAGGCGCATCATCCGACAGGTCGAAGAGGCTGTCAAGGCGGTTTCCGCGATTTCTCGGGACCAAAAAGTACAGAATATAGACATTTTGACCCCTTGACTTTCTCCGCAGGTTAGATATCGTGCCATCCGTTCGCGGGAAACGCGGCGCCTCTAGGGTGGCTTTCCGCCCGCGCCGTCTTGTTTGCCGCTGCTGCAACCTGGTTCTCCGCTGCGGCAAACAGGATTGCGGCTCAGGAAACCTCGTTTGCCGCTGCTGCGCTCCTGTTTGCCGCAGCGGCAAACGGGACGGCGGCCCCGCCCGCGCGGTTGCGGCTGCGGCAAACGGGATTTCCGCCGCGGCAAACGCGGCTGGCTCCGCGGCAAACGAGGTTGCGGCAGCGGCAAACGAGGTTGCGCCAGCCGCTCAGGCGCCGCGGACGCCGCCAACGCCGCCGGAGCGTTCTTTGACATCTGAATCCTAGATTGCCGGGGGTCCGCCTTGGGCCGGCAGGCCCCCGGCCTGTCTTGTCGAGCCGGCGGGGCTGAGGGCGTGTTGCCTCAGCCCTGCGTCGGGCTCCGCCGCGCCCAGAAATGAACCAAGACGCAAGGACGGGGTGCCTGAAGCGGTGCGCCGGCAAGTCGAAGCCGTCAGGGAGCCCGAAGAGCTCAAGAGACTGGGAACGCGGCTCCGCGCCGCGTCCTCCCTGGACGACCTGCAGGCCTGAGGAGCTCTCCTTCGAGAGCGCGCACTTCGACCAGGTCCGCCCCGGGATAGGGCCCTTAGAAGGTGGACTTGCCGAAGTTCGAGGCCAGGATGGCGAGATCCTGGCCGTCGATGATGTTGTCGAGGTTGAAGTCGGCGAGCTCGGAGAAGAGCGGATCGGTGCGGCGGGTCCCGAAGCGGCGGGCGAATCGGAGCAGATCGTTGCCGTCCACCCGGCCGTCCTGATCGATGTCCCCCTGCAGGATCTGGGTCCCCGCGATGGTGAAGCGGGAGACCTCGCGGTCCACGCTGTTCGCGGGCGCCGCGAGGTCGCGCGAGCGCAGGTTGACCGTGACCACGCTGGAGAGCGGCGTCGCCGGCTGATAGGTCAGGGTGGCGTGCTTCGTGTCGCCCGAGGGGGCGACTCCCGTGGCCGTGCCGTTCACCGCCAGGGTGGTCGCGGCCAAGTCGATCCCCAGACCGAAGTCCCAGACCTCGACCGACACCGGCGCCGTGGCGGCCACTCCGGTCGCGCCGTTCAGGGGCGAGACGAGGCCGGCCACCGGAGGCACCCGGTCCACGCCGCGGATCACGTCGAAGAAGAGCTGCGCCATCAGGTCGTAGCCCGCGGCGTTCGGATGCCCCACCGGGTCGTCGGCGCCCTGGTAGTAGTAGCTGGTGAACAGGTTCGGGGTGCTGCCGAACACCTCGAAGGGATCGGCGAGCTTGCGTGCCCGCCGGCCGGCCGTATCGCGGATGTTCTGGTTGAGCCGCGAGTTGGTGATGTTGAGCGGGTCGAACTTGGCGTTGGGCAGGCGGGGGATGGTGGTCGCATGGATCACCGTCATGCCGCGCGTCTCGGCCCGCTGCGCCATCTCGTTGAGGTTGAAGCGGATCGACTCGATGCTGAAGCCGCGGGAGATGTCGTTCGTCCCTTCCATCAAGATCAGGACGTCGCCGGTCACGGCGTTGGCGCGCAGCACGTCGTCGATGCGCGCGAGCCCCTCCGGCGTGGCCTCGCCGCCGATGCCGAAATTCTTGACCTGGCTGACGGCGCCGCCGCCCTGGAGGAGGGCGGTCAGGCGCGGGGTGTAGCCCTTCTCGGTGCGGAGGGGATCGTCGCCGATGCCGAAGGTGATGCTGTCGCCGAACCCGATGTAGCTCTGGGCCCGGGCCGTCGAGGGTGCCAGCCCGAGGACCGTTATGAGCGCCAGGATCGGGAGCGCCAGGATCGGGAAGAGTCGCCGGCGGGTCACGGAGTCCTGTCTTTCCCGGGAGCGGCCGACCCCTCGGTCCAGTCGGCGGCGGCTTCCCACTTCGCGCCGGGCCAGCGCAGACGAAGCCGGCCGCCTTCGCCGTCACCGCTCAGGATCGGCCTTTCGTCAAGACCGGAGAGCGCCGAGGCGCTGCGCAGGGCGCGGCCGGTGGACGGCGACAGCTCCTGCACCGACCAGGCCCGCGGGCGGCCGTTCAGGGAGACGAGGAAGAGATGGCCGTCCTCCTGCACGAACGACGGATACATGGAGTGCGTCGGGCCGGCGAAGCGCTCTTCCCGCCAGCGCCCGCCACCCGTGCGATCGAAGCGGGCGGTGCGGAGGCGGTAGCCCTCGCCGTCGTAGCGGCTCCAGGCGATCAGACCGCCGGCAATCGCGGGCGTGACGTCGGGAACGTGGTTGTTGTCGGAGGACACCGGAGAGACCCGGCTCCAGGCCGCTCCCGAACGCCGGCTCCAGACGATCTCGTCGTCCTCGCCGTCGTAGGCGCTCCAGGCCAGGAGCCACGAGCCGTCGTCGAGCACCGCGCCGGTCAGGCTGGTCTGGGTTCCCGGTCCGGGCGCCGCGACGGTCTCCGGAGCCTGCCAGGCACGTCCGTCCCAGACCGCGGCGCGGACGGAGAGCGACGCATCCGAGTCGCCCTCCAGCCAGGCGAGGCCGGCGAGGGTCCCGTTCTCAACCAGGAGGACAGGGCTCCGGCGCTCCAGGCCCTGCTGGCCCGGAGGCGGGGGGACGAGGCGAGATTCGGCCCGGTCGCCTTCCAGAAGGAAGAGCCGCCGGCCGGGCTCGTCGGCCATGCCGGCCATGCCGGCCGTGTCGGCGGTACTGCCGGCGGCGATCCACTCGCGCCCCTCCCGCCCCTCCGGATTACCGAGGGTCGACAGCGCTTCGACCTCTCCCCGGGCCGGCAGAGCGAGGCGCAACGTGCGGTCCCCTCGATCGGCTCCCAGCTCCAGCCGGGTGGCGCCGTCCGCCGTGACGGACAGCACCATCCCGTCGACCTGGATGGGGTCGGTCAATGCCTGCACGGCTCCCGCTCCTGCCAGCAGAAGGAGCGGAAGGCCGAGAAGACCACGGAGGCGCGCGATAGCACCGTTCACGTGCGATATCCTACCGCACCCGGAGTGAAACCGATTTGAGCCGAATCCTGTTATCTCTTCAGAGCCGCCGTCCCTGTCTTCTCCTCCTCCTGGCCCTCGCCGCCGGCCTGGCCGGATCGGCCTGCCGGGAGAAGCCCGAGGAGGCGGCGCCAACTGCGGCTCCACCGACGGCCGCCGCGCACCGGGGCCCGATCGTCCTCATCACCATCGACGCCCTGCGCGCCGACGTGGTCGGGGCGCTGGGCGGTCCGCCGAAGCTCACGCCGCACCTCGACCGGCTCGCGTCCGAGGCCGCCTGGGCCGGCCGGGCCGTGTCGCCGTCGAGCTGGACCGTCCCCTCCATGGGCTCGCTGTTCACCGGTTTGCAGCCCTGGAGCACGCAGAGCTGGTCCGGGGACCGCGCCGTGCTGCGCGCGCCGCTCGTGACCTTGCCCGAGGCGCTCAAGGCCCGCGGCTACCACACCTCGGCCTACCGCTCGAACCACTGGCTGCAGCAGGAGTACGGCTACAACCAGGGCTTCGACGATTTCCGCTATCTGCGGGAGGGGAAGCGGGCGGAGACCGAGCTGGCCGGGCTCAAGGGCGGGCAGGACTTCGTCTGGATCCACATCCTGCCGCCGCACGCGCCCTACGTGCGCCGCGATCCGCTCCTCGATCATCTCGCCGAGGTGCCGCCCGGCCTGCCGGACAAGGTCCGCCCGCTCGACCTGGAGCCCTACTTCGACCCCTCCGTGCCGCTGCCGGAGGACCGGAGGAAGGTCTTCAAGGCCATGTACGAGCTGAACGCCGCCTGGGCGGACGCGATGCTCGGCCGCATGCTGGACGCCCTGCGCAAGAGCGGCCAGTGGGACAGGACGCTGCTCGTCGTGACCTCCGACCACGGCGAGGAGTTCAAGGAGAGCGGCCAGATCGCCCACGGCGGCAACCTGGGCCGGCAGCTCATCGAGGTGCCGCTGATGATCAAGCTCCCTGCGGGTTTCGAACGCAGGCTCGCCATGGATCTGCATCCGGGCACGATCGGCACGCGGGCCACGCTCATCGAAGCCGCCGGAGGGATTTCCGAGAAGGGCATGGCGCCGGGCTTCTTCCGGAAGGCCGAAAGGGGAGTCCTCTCCGAGCTCTACCTCGGCAACGGCGCCAACCGCTTCTCGTACGTCGAGGGCGATCTCCAGGTGCTCTGGGAGAGCACCTTCGCGCCGCCCGAGCCCGAGTACTACCGCGCCCGCTACGAAGGTCTCGGCGGCACGCTGGATGCGCCGCTGAAAGAGCCCGCCAAGATCATCTTCAAGCGGCTGGAGGACGCCTTCGCCGACTCCTTCCCCCTCGCGGGCCGGAAGGGCGAAGCCCCGAAGCTGAGCCTCTGGCGCTGGACGGCCCACCGCGCCGAGACCGCCGAGACCGCCGCGCCCGTGAACGATCCCGCGAAGACCCAGGAGATGGCCAGAAAGCTCCGAGCCGCCTGGCTCGCCGCCAACGGCCGCGAGAAGGCGCCGGGCCGCAACACCCTGGCGCAGCCGAAGCTCACGCCCGAGGAAGAGGCGGAGATGAGGGCGCTGGGGTATATCCGGTAGGGGTACAATTCCCCCATGTCTGAGCTGATTCGCGACCCCAGGATCCTCGCGAGGATGAGAACGACGATGGCTCTCTTCGAAGGCGCGGAGGCGATGATGCGGCAGAACCTCCGCCGCCGCCACCCGGACGAGAACGCCGAACAGATCGAAAAGCGGCTGCGCTCCTGGCTTCGCAAGGAGAACGAGCCGAGCAGCCTGCCTCCCCACATCGTCCGTACCTCCAGACAGATCGGTTGAGCCGGGGGTGATCCTCCTTCAGGACGTCCTCCTTCGGCTGGGGAGAGACCTCGAGTCTCTTCGCCTCCGCTGGGCCCTGATCGGAGGCCTCGCCGTATCCGTCCACGTCGAGCCGAGGACAACGCGCGATGTCGACGTGGTCGTTGCCGTGGCAGGCGACCCGGAGGCGGAACAGGTGGTCATGGCGTTGCGCGGCCGGGGTTACCACGACTATCCCTTCGGCGCGGGCATGGAGCGCCGGGACATGGATCGCCTGGCGGGCTACCGCTTCCTGGCTCCGGGAGAAGATGAGGAAGGGCTCGTCGTCGACGTCCTTTTCGCGTTCTCCGGAGTGGAGCCCGAGATCGTGGCCAACGCCCAGAAACTGGAGGTCTTCTCCGGGCTGTTCGTGCCGGTGATCCGGCCCGGCCATCTCCTGGCTCTCAAGATCCTGGCCAGCCGTCCCCGAGACCTCGAAGACGCGCGCGGGTTGATCCGGGCCATCGACGCCGGAGAGATTCAGCAGGCGGCGGAGATGCTGGAGCTGATCCAGGACCGTGGATTCCAGCCTGATCGGGATCGGGATCTGGGTGCGGAGCTGGCTCGGCTTCTGGAATCGCGACCATCCTGAAGAGCCTGCCCTCAAAGGCAAGGGACGCTCCGCGCGGGAACGCCCTTGAGCGGGATCTCAGAGTCGATCCCGGCGGGGTGGGGTCGCGATCATTCCAGAGCGAACCGGATCGTCAGCGTGTAGTAGACCGCGACCGGCTTGCCGTCGAGGGTCGCCGGCTGGAAGGTCCAGGCGGACACGGCGTCGATCGCGGCCTGATCCAGGCTCTTGTCGCCGGAGCTGCCCTTGATGGTCGGCTGCGTGACGCGGCCGGTCTCGTCGATCACGGTCTGGACGACCGCGATGCCGGCCACCTTGTCCGCCTTCGCCTTCTCCGGATAGACGGGCGGCTGGGTGTGGAGAGCCTTCGGAGCCTGGACGTTGCCTTCGATGTTGTAGGGCTTGCCGCCGGCCCAGGCGGTGCCGGACATCGGGGACGCGGGGAAGACCAGGATGCCGAGGACGGCGGTGACGGCCAGCAGGCCGGCGGACGCGGAGATCAGCGTGGCGATGCGGGAACGGGACATGGAAACCTCCTTGCGCAGGTGGGCCACCCGCTCTCTCAGCTCGTTCGGACGGCCCAGTTGGAAGAACGGCAGCCCGGCCATCTCGGCCACATCGGCCAGCACGGGCATGGCGGGCTGCCAGGAACGACAGGCGACGGTGCGCAGCGCCTCCAGGTAGGCGCGGCGGGAGCCGGTCAGGCGGACGGCCTCGCGGTCCACCACCTGCTCGCGGCTCAGGGCGATGCGGGCGAGAAGCATCCAGACTCCCGGGTGAAACCAGAAGAGCGCCCGGACCCCCTCCTCGAACAGAGCGGACAGCCAGTCGCCGCGGCGGACGTGGATCAGCTCGTGGCCGACGATCCCCCGCTGCGCCTCCTTGGAGAGCGTCGAGATCTGCGGCGGAAGCAGCACCACCGGCCGGCGCCACCCGAACGTCACCGGGCTCGCGACCCGGTCGCTCATCAGAAGCTGCGCCTTCACCGGGATGAGATCGGCGACTCCCTCCACCTCCGGGGACAGCGCGGCCGGACGGGCTTCGCGGCGCCACGTCGCGAGCGTCACGAGACCGATGCCGAGCCAGATCAGCCGGGCCAGGATGCCCACCCCGCCCAACACGCCGACCGCGAGCGCCAGGCGCTCCAATGCCGGTCCCGCGCCCTCCGAGACGGCGGCGGGGATCAGGCCGGTGACCGCGATCTCCTGGGAGAAGGCCGGCAGATTGCCCGCAGGCTGGACGAAGGGGAGCGCCAGCAGAGCCAGCAGCAGGCCGCGGTAATAGAGAAGACGGGCGCGCGGGTCTTCGAGCCGGAGCATCGCGGGCAGCGCGAGGCCTACCGCAACGAGAAGAACGCTCTGCAGAAGGATTGGGAGAAGGGGCAGGATCATGAGTCTTCCTCCGTCTCGTCCGTCTCGTCGATCAGCCGGGAAACCGCGTCCAGCTCCTCTTTCGACAGCTTGCGCTCGCGGATCAGGCTCAGGACCAGCGACGACGCGGCGCCGTCGAACACGCGGTCCACGAAGTCCTGGACCATCCCGCCGACCACCTCCTTGCGCGGCTGCACGGGCTCGTAGACGTAGGCCCGCCCTTCCGGCCGCTTTGCAAGGTGGCCCTTGGTCTCCAGGATGTTCATCATCGTCATGACCGTGGTGTAGGCGACCGTCTTGCGCTCCCGCAGATCCTCGTAGACCTCGCGCACGGTGGCGGCCTTGCGTCCCCAGACCACCTTCATGATCTCCAGCTCCTGCTCGGTGAGGTTGCGCGCCTTGGATTTCATTCTACTAACACCTTAGTACTAGGTAGTTCGTTCATCAAGGTCTTGGACGGGGGAGGCGCGGGAAAAGTTCCCGGCCGTCCGCAGAAGGGTGGGGAGAGTTAGACTTCCGGCGAACGCTCTGGAGATCTGAAGAGGAGACCCCGCATGTCCGAGAAGATCGTCCGCTGTGCCATCCACCCCGCCGTCGGCATCGCCCGCGTGGGCAACGCTCCGGCGGACGAGTACTTCCTCGCGCCGGAGATCCCAGGCCGCGCCCCGGACCCGGGGCCGCAGGGCTTCAAGAACGCCAAGGGCGAGGTGCGCAAGCAGGCGGCCCGCTTCCGGGTCTATGGCTACGACCGCAAGGGGAACGTCGTCCGGGAGATCACCTCGGCGGAGGCCGAGATCACCTGGGAGGTCCACCTCGCCAACCGCAAGCCGGCCTGGTACCAGTTCCAGAACGCCATGGACCTCAAGCAGTACGCCCTGTCCACCACCTACCGCAACGGCGACATCGCCGGCGGGCTGCGCGACGGCCTGGTGAACGACCCGGGCGCGCTCCGCATCTCCGGCGCCGGGACCAGCGGCCCGGCCTACCGGTTCGACCAGGGCTACTACCGCTTCGGCGGCAACGGCCCGTTCCAGGTGCCGCTCGGCGAGCTGAGGACGGACGACCAGGGGCGGCTCCTGGTGCTGGGCGGCGCCGGCAAGTCGGCCTCGGCCACCAATCAGCCCGCGACCACGTTCGCCAACAACGACAACTGGTATGACGACGTGTCGGACGGCCCGGTCAGGGCGCACGTGAAATTCGCCAAGGGCCCGGAGATGGACGCCGAGCCGGCCATGGTCGCGGTGACGCCGCCCAATTTCGGCCCGGGCCTGCAGGGCACGGTGACACTGTTCGACGTGGTCCAGGATCTCTTCCTGCGCCAGGGCTGGGAAGAGGCGCCGAAGACCGTGACCTTCTGGGATCACATCTTTCCGCTCTTCGAGCGCATGGTCCACAGCCAGTGGGTCAACCAGGGGGCGAACATCCTCTTCGGACCGGGCTCGCCCGGCGACCTGCTCGACCCGGCGCGCCTGAAGGTGCTCTCGGACCCCGGCAAGGCGGCGCGTCCCGAGCGCGAGCGGATCTTCCGCCTGTTCCGGCTGCCGGTGCCGGCCTGGGATTCGCCGGCCCCGCGGACGACGCTGCCGCCGGCCCAGCCCTCCCACCTGCCGCCGTTCTACGGCGACGGCTTCAGCGAATACCAGGGCGTGGCCATCGACGAGCTGGCGCTCACCATCACCCTGTACGACCGGCTGAAGCTGTGGGCCGAGGGGAAGTTCGTGCCCGGCAAGCCCCCCGCGCCGATCCTGCCGGCCGGGTTGGAGGATCTGCCCCTCGACGAGCAGCCGCGCGCCCTGGACCGCACGCCGCTGGAGGACTGCCTCGGCGGGCCGTTCCATCCCGGCATCGAGCTGACCTGGCCGATGCGCCGTCCCAGCATGTGGCGCGCGCCGAAGTCCGCCAACGGCCTGCTCTACCGGCTGAACATCCTGCCTCCCGGAGAGTCGCCGAAGGACGACTACGGCTCCGTTCTCACTCCGGATCTGTGCCTCGGGCCGGACGGCCCCCTCAACGCGAGCGGACCGGGGACGCTGACCCGCTGGATGGGCGTGCCCTGGCAGACCGACGAGGCCAGCTGCCTGAACGGCTACGATCCGTCGAGCTACCTGCCGGTGCCGTCGTTCTGGGCGGCGCGGGTGCCGAACGAGGTGCTCAGCCGGCACGCGTTCGATCAAGCCACCCACGCCGATCTCCCCTACGCGCAGAGGTTCCGGCAGCTCTCCTACCGGCAGAACTGGCTGCGCGACATCGAGGGGTCCAGCTACCAGCAGCGCATCAACAACATGATCAAGAACTGGAGCCTCCTCGGCATCATCGCCGAGCAGCCCGTTCCCGGGGAACCCCGGGATCGCGCTGCCGCGACCGAAGCGGAGCCGGGTTTCCCGGCCAACCCCGCTCGATACTGGGTGGAGACCGGGCGGTCGAAGACGTTCAGCGACGCCGATCCCACCTGGCGCCAGCTCCTCCTTGTGGAGGGCCTGGAGAGCGAAGCCCAGCCGAGGCTGACGCTGAAGAGGGCGGCGATGCCGCTTTCGGACCTTGCAGAGGAGACGAAGAAGGCGCCGGCCGAGGTCGTCCATCCGCTGCGGCGCAACGTCCGGCGGGATCAGCGCTGAGGAGGGTGCCGTTGTGAAGGTGATCGTTGCGGGCGGCGGACCGGCCGGAGCGGTCGCCGCCCTCGTCCTGGCCCGCCGCGGCGTCGCGGTGACGGTCCTCGACGCCAATCCCGGCCCCGCGCTCAAGGTGGGGGAGACGCTGCCGTCGAACCTCGCGCCTCTCCTGCGGCATCTGGGACTGGAGACGCTCCTGGAGCGCGACGGCCATCTCCGGTCCCAGGGCAACCGATCGATCTGGGGCTCGCCCGTGCCGGCGGAGAGCCCCTTTCTCGCCAATCCGCACGGCGAGGGCTGGCACGTCGACCGCCAGCGCTTCGAGGCGAGCCTCGCCGAGGCCGCCGTCCAGGCGGGGGCGGAGTGGCGCTGGGGCGTCCGGGTCGATCTGGGGACGATCCAGGACGCGGACTTCGTCGCCGACGCGACCGGCAGACCCGCCCGGCTGGCCCGGAAGCTGGGTGCCAGGCGGCTGCGCTACGACCGGCTGGTCGGCATCTCGGCCCTGCTCGTGAGCGAAGCGCCAGCGAAGGACACCTACACCCTGGTCGAAGCCGTGCCGGACGGCTGGTGGTACTCGGCTCTCCTCGCCGACGGCCGGCTGGCCGTGGCCTTCCTGAGCGACGACGATCTTCTGGAGAGACCCCTCCTGGCCGGCGATCCCGAACCGTGGTGGAGCCGGCTGCGGCAGGCTCGCCGGGCAGAAGCCACGCGCGATAGGGTGGAAGCGCACGGATACCGGAGCCCGGAGGCGGTGAGGGTGATGCCGGCGGACACGTCGCGCCTGGACCGGATCGAGGGCGACGGCTGGCTGGCCCTCGGCGACGCCGCGGTCTCCTACGATCCGCTCTCCTCGTACGGCGTGGCCTCGGCCATGGGGTCCGGCTTCTACGCGGGAAACGCCATCGCCGATCTTCTCGAAGGCGGGGACGAGGCGCGGCCCGCCTACCTGACGGTCATGCAGCGCGCCTGCGACGTCTGTCTGGAGATGCAGCGCGAGGCGTATGCCCAGGAGCGCCGCTGGCCGGATTCGCCGTTCTGGCGGCGGCGGCAGGAGGCTACGTATTGCGTGGAGCCTACCGGCGCCAGCGGTAGAGCTCGAGCCGGTACGGCCGCAGCGCGATCTCGGCCGGAGCCGGAAAGCGGACCCGTTCCTCCAGACCGGTGAGCGCGAACCGCGGAGTCACGAGGCGGCGCCGCTTGCCGCGCTTTCCGGTCTCATAGAGAGGAAGCCGGTGCCCGCCGGGCTCGACCCGCAGCGCGTCGACCTGTCCCGCCTCCTTGGGAACCCACAGCACGAGCGAGACGATCGCCCCGGCCTGGAGTCCTTCAGGGAGCCGCGCCGCGAGCGGACGGCCGGGAGCGGGCCGGCCGATTCCGAGAGGCTCGGGAGCGGCCGCGGACATCCAGGGGTGGAGCAGCAGTACGACCGGTTTGCCGCGGCTCCGGAACAGAGCGTTCTCGATCACCTCGACCCGGCCGCCGCCAAGCCGCTCTTCCCGCCCGCGGTAGAAGTCGGCGTCCTTGCCGTGGAAACGGTCGCGCAGGAAGACCTCGGCGTCCGCCCTTTCCAGGAGATCCGCGTCGATCTTCCCGAGGCGCTCGACGCCCAGGGCCACGGCCCGGTCGGCGCCGCGCGCCAGGCGCATGGATCGTCCCTCGCCTTCGTAGACCACGTGCCGCAGGCCGAGCGGCTGAAGCTCGGCGGCAAGCGTCGCTTCCGCCGTCGCCCAGGTGGTCGGGACAACCCGCTCGTAGATGAGATCGCTCTGGTCCCAGGCCAATACCGCCGTGGGGATCAGGATGACGGCGGCTGTAGCCGGAACCAGCCAGGTCACGCGGTCCGTGACCGTCTTCCAAAGCTCCACGAAGGCCCAGGCCGCGAAGAGCGACGTGAAGGGGACGACGAGCAGATAGTTCTGGCCCCGGAACAGCGACACCGCCGCTGCATGCAACGCCGAATACCCGACGAACTGGCCGACCGCCAGCGCCGCGCCGAGGCGGCGCTCCGGAGCCCAGGGCTCGCGGCCCGAGAGGGGACGGATCACCTTCCATGCGATCCCGATCAACCCGGCGGCGGCGAAGGCCGCGACCAGGGCGCCGTGGTGCTCGATCAGGAACTTCGTCTGCTGGATCAGGACCATCCCGTGGTCGCTGCCGCGCGCCTGGGCGTTGCCGGAGTAGTGGCCGAGCTGCTTCGGGATGAACTCCAGGACGACCCCGAGGTACGGGTTGAGGATCACGAACACCGCCACCGAGGCGGCGCCGGCCAGCAGCAGCCAGAGCCACAGCCGGCGGTCGCGCCAGCCGCGGGCGGCCACGAACCCGGCGATCGGCAGCGCGGCGCCGACGCCTGTGTACTTGGTGGCCACGGCGAGCCCCACGCTCAAGCCGACCAGCAGGAAGCGCCGCAGCGTCGGGCGCCGGGCCGCGGCCAGCGTCCAGTGGAACGCCACCAGCGAGAGCAGCAGCACCAGGATGTCCGGCTTGAACTGGGTCGAGCTGAGCACATGCCGCGGGAAGGCGGAGAGCGCGGCTGCGGCGAGCAGGCCCACCTCCGGAGAGAAGATTCGCCGGCCGATCAGGAAGATCATCAGCAGGCTGAGCACGCCGTAGGTGACGTTGCACAGCCGCGCCAGCAGGTACGCGGTGGGGGAGTAGCGGTCCGACGTCTTGCCGTAGATCGACAGCGCCTCGATGCCGGTGGCCCGGTAGAGCGCCTGGCTGCCCGCGAGCACCGCCGTCTGGGGCAGGTACGAGAGGCTCAGGTAGTAGGCCTGCCCGGGCTGCCAGTTGCCCTGGCGCAGGATCAGCGAGACGTTGCGGAACGTATACCGCTCGTCGTAGTACCGGCCCGCCTGAAGCCCCTGGCCCGCGTCCCACGCGCGCAGCGCGAAGCTGAGCACGAGCAGGAACGCGAGCGCCAGCCCGATCCACCAGGAGCGGGACGAGCGCGCCTCCGGCAGTGTCGGGTCGATCGTGGGGGCGATCGTGTGGGAGGAAAGAGGCTCAGGCAGCAGGGCGTGGCTCCAGCCAGGGACTTGACGGAGGCGGATGATAGCACCGCCGGAAGATGTCTCGGCGCCCTCTCCGGGTCACGTCCCGGCAGGCGATGGCGGCAAAGGGCGTTGACGTATCCTGGGTGGGTCAACGACGGTATAACGCCCTTCAAGAAGAAGCCCATTGATTCCCTCCAGCGCCAGCACGATGCGCGCTGGCTCATCGGGATCTGCGGGCGCGAATCGGAGGTAGACAACTCCTGTCGGAGCAGGCAATCCCTTGCGGTAGATCAAGTCACCATAATCCCGGTCGAAAGTGAGAAGAATCCGCTTTTCTCGGGCAGCCTGAGAGAGAACCTCTTCATCCCGGCTTCCGCCCATGGACTCCGATACCGCGAACGTATCGTGGCCCGCTTCCCGGAGGCGCCAGACGCTCGAGAGCGGGAAGTTTTCATTGGCCATGAACCGCATCTAGGCAGTCCGGAGGTGAAGGGAATAGAGACTCTCGTCCTGGAGGGATTCGGCGGCAAAGGCGAACACCGCCTGGAGAGCTTCGGGTGTCAGGCTGGGATAGTTGGTCAGGATCTGATCCTGGGTCCAGCCGGCGCCGAGAAGACCTAGTAGAAACTCGACGGCAAGGCGGGTCCCCTTCACGACAGGCTTTCCGGCAAGGACTCCGGGATCTACATGGATATAGTCGCGCCAGAGCGTGTTCATCGGTCGCCTCCTGTCTTCCGATCCCGAGTCTATCGCCAATCGCGGCCCTCCAGCGCCTGACGGCGGCTCGCCAACACCTGCAGGCGCCAGCGGTCGGCAACCAAAGGCTACGGCGAGGAAAGCTTCTCTGATCTCAAACGAGTCTGCCTCGAGGCAGGGTGACGTCGCGGGACCACGGGGGGCTTTGCCTCGCAACGCGGCAACGTTGCCCAGCCGCGGGGAAACCCACCTGATGGCGAGGCGACGGCACCCGGCGCCCGGGTGATCCCGCCTCGCGGCGCGGTGCTTTGCCGGACCGCCGGGGAAGCCTGCCGCTGCCGGGGTGACTTTGCTGCGCCGCGAGGGGACTTTCCCCGGTGGCAAGGTGAGTCCGATCTCCCTGCGCGCAGGCGGACTGGCCAAACGCCTGCGGCCACAAGTCAACGCATAAGGTGCCTGACCAACCCCGCGCTCAGGATCAGCGAGCTCCGCCGCCAAAGCCCCGTCGTTGCTCGTTTTCAGCCTTTCGACGAGGTCGACGAGCTTGTCGTCGAGTCTCGCGAGCCGCTCATCAAGGTCGTCGGGCCTGTCGATGAGCACGTCGAGCCCCTCGTCGAGGGCGCCGGGCCTGTCGTTGCGTTCGACGAGCGCCTCGTCAAGGTCGACGAGCCTCGCAGGATGCCAATGAGCGGTTCGTCGAGATCATCAAGACTCTCGTCGGGCTCGTCGAGCCTCTCGATAAATTCGAGGAGAGGTTCGTTGAGGTCGTCGAGAGGCTCGTTGAGTACAATAAAAGCCTGCCTGAAGACATCGAGCGCCTCGTCAACGTCGTTGAGCCGCTCCGAAAGGAGACTCTGATGGACTTTCAACTCCTCGCGAGCGCCCTCACGGCCATCCTGGCGGCCGGCGGAATGGAAGCGGTCAAGACGGTGGGGAAGAAAACGGCCGAAGGCGTCTGGGACCGGCTCCGCGGCAAGGTTAAAGAGAATCCGGACGCCCTCGCTGCGGCCGAGAAGGTCAGTGAGACTCCGGACGACGCGGCTGCGCGGGAAGCGCTGCTCCAGGAGATCCGGAAGATTCTGGAGTCCAATCCTGGACTCGCGGCGGAGCTCGACCCCATCCTCCTGCGCGAGGCCTGGCTGCATCGCGTGGTCTCCGAAACGGAGTCCCTCGCTCTCGGGGGGATCGACCCGGCGCTCGCTCATGACCGCGAAGCCCGGCTGAGGCTCGACGCCGTCTACACGGCCCTGCTCACCAAGACCGCCAACGAGAAGGAGGGCAAGTGGCCGCGTCAGCTCTCCGCCCTGGCGCTGCTCGACCGGCACCCCCGGCTCGTTCTGCTGGGCGACCCTGGAAGCGGAAAGAGCACTTTCGTCAACTTCGTCGCCCTTTGCATGGCGGGGGAGGCGCTCGGGCGCACGGATGTGAACCTGAGCGTGCTGCGGTCGCCCCTGCCCGGAGAGAGATGGGAAGAGGCAGAGGATGAGGAAAAGAAGAAACTCCAGCCTTGGCGACACCGTGCCCTGCTACCGGTGCGGATCGTGCTGCGCGATTTCGCTGCCACCGGTCTGCCGGCTCCAGGGGAGGAAGCCACGGCGCAGCATGTCTGGACCTTCCTCGGGCGTGAGCTCGAGGCCTGCCGGCTCGGTGCGTACCTGCCGCATCTGGAAGCGGAACTGCGAGAGCGCGGCCTCGTTCTGCTGGACGGGCTGGACGAGGTGCCGGAGGCGGAGACGCGGCGCGAGCAGATCCTCCAGGCGGTGAGGAGTTTCTGCAAAGGGCTCGGGCCGCGGTGCCGTGTGCTGCTGACCAGCCGCACGTACGCCTGGCACAATCAGGACTGGAACCTGCCGGGCTTCGTGGCCGGGGAGCTGGCCCCCTTCGGAGACGGACAGATCCGTCGTTTCATCTCGCGCTGGTATGACCAGGCCGCCGTGCTCGGCCGGATGCCGGCGGAGGATGCGAAGGGCCGTGCTGCACTGCTGGAGCGCGCGGTCTTCACCGGCGACCGGCTCCTGGGCCTCGCGCGGCGGCCTTTGCTCCTCACCCTCATGGCGAGCCTGCATGCCTGGCGTGGCGGCAGCCTGCCGGAGCGAAGGGAGGAGCTCTACGCGGGGGCGGTCGACCTGCTGCTCGATGTCTGGGAGCGCCAGCGGGTGCGCATGAACAAGAGTGGCGAGCCGGTGCTGCCGCAGCCGAGCCTGAGCGAGTTTCTCCAGGCGGGGAAAGAGGGGGTTCGTGCAGTGCTCGAGGAGCTGGCCTGCGAATGCCACGGCTCCCAGCCGGACACCAGCGGTACCGCGGACCTGGCTGAATCGGATCTCGTGGCGGGGCTTCTCGCAGTGAGCCGCAATCCGGATACCAGGCCTGGGCGGCTGGTCGAATACCTGCGCGATCGATCCGGTCTTCTGGAGCCGCGCGGAGTGGGGGTGTACACGTTCCCGCACCGAACATTCCAGGAGTATCTGGCCGCCTGCCACCTGACCGGCGAGTCGTGGCCGGAGCGCGTGGCCGAGCTCGGCCGGACCGATCCGGCGCGCTGGCGGGAGGTGGTGCTGCTGGCCGCGGCCAAGGCCGCGCGGGGCGTGGTGGCGAGCGTCTGGCAACTCGCCGAGGAGCTGTGTTGCTGCGAGCCGGGGGAGGGAAGCGATCTGGCCGATGCCTGGGGCGCCCACCTCGCGGGCCAGGCGGTGGCGGAGTCGGCGGATCTCGCCAAGGTCAGCCGGGCGAACCAGCCCAAGCTGGAGCGCCTGCGGCGCTGGCATGTCTCCCTGATCCGCGACGGACGGCTCCCGGACGGCGAGCGGGCGCTGGCCGGCCGTACCCTGGCGAGGCTGGGCGACCCGCGGTTCGACCCGGAGCGCTGGTTCCTGCCGCGGGAGCCGCTGCTCGGTTTCGTCGAGATTCCGGCTGGGCCGTTCCTGATGGGGGAGAATCCGCCGCGCGAAGTGACGCTGCCGGGTTACTTCATGGCCCGGTATCCGGTGACCGTGCAGCAGCACGCCGCCTTCGTGGAGGAGAGCGGGCAGGAACCGAAGGATCCACGTGCCTTGCACAGACCGGGGAACCATCCGGTGACATGGGTGTCCTGGGACGATGCCCTGGCGTACTGCCGCTGGTTGGGGGAGAAGCTGAAGGCCGAGGCGGTGCGTCGCGTCGGAAATGGGGAGCGGGTGGCCTTCTGGGAAGGTGTGGCGAGCGGTAGCCTCGTGGCCTCACTGCCGTCCGAGGCGGAGTGGGAGAAGGCGGCGCGGGGGACGGATGGGCGGGAGTTCCCGTGGGGAGAGGGCTCGGTGGCAGGGCGCGCGAACACGAAAGAGACCGGAATCGGTGGCGCCAGCACGGTTGGCTGCTTTCCGGCGGGTGCGAGCCCTTTCGGGTGCGAGGAGATGAGCGGCAACGTCTGGGAGTGGACGCGGAATAATCTGGATGGAATCGATGTTGAAGCAGGTACGGCATCTCCCCTCCGCGTCCTGCGCGGCGGCTCGTGTTTCGGCTATTCCAGCAACGCCCGTTGTGCGTCCCGCAGCGGGGGCGTGCCGGTCTCCCGGGACGGCAACTTAGGCTTCCGCGTCGCCGTTGTGCTCCCATTCTCCTCTGGACTCTGATCCCTCTGGAGCCACGGACCGGCGCTCGCAATTCTCTGCGTGGTACCCTTGAATGAGCCGGAGGAATCCATGGAAGGAACGACGCTGAAGAGTGCAGCCAGAAGGCTTGTCGAAGACCTGCCGGAAGGGGCGACTTGGGACGATCTGATGTATCGGATCTATGTCCGCCAGTCGATCGAGGCCGGCCTCAAGGACAGCGACGCAGGCCGGACTCTCGACGTCTCGGAGGTCCGCGCGCGGTACCTTGCACCCCACTCCTGAAGTCCTCGGCCTCATCCCCGCCGCCGGCCGGGCGGTGCGTCTGGGGCGGCTGCCTTGCAGCAAGGAGCTGCTGCCCATCGGCTTCCGCGACACGCCGGACGGGCCGGCTCCCAAGGTGGCCTGCCACTACCTGCTGGACCGGTTCCGCGCCGCGGGCATCCGGCGGGCGTTCCTGGTGCTCCATGAATCCAAATGGGACGTGGCCCGGTATTTTGGCACCGGCGTCGGCACCGGCGAGATGGCGGATCTGTCTCTCGCCTACGTCTGCATCCCCGGCTCCCGGTCGGTTCCCGAAACGCTGAGCCATGCGGCTCCGTGGGTCGGGGACTCGATCGTGGCGCTCGGCTTTCCGGACTGTCTGTTCGAGCCGGCGGACGCCTATGTGCGGCTGCTCGAACGGCGGGCCGCGACCGGGGCGGATCTCGTTCTCGGGCTGTTTCCGACCGACCGCTGCCACACGACCGACATGGTGGATTGCGGCGACGACGGCCGGGTGCGCGGGATCGAGGTTCGGCCGGCGGCGACGGCGCTTCGGTTCAACTGGCTGATCGCGGTCTGGGGGCCGGCGTTCACCCGGCTGCTGGTGGAGACGGTCCGGTCGTCTTCCGAGGAAGGCCCTGAGTTGCAGACCGGCGCCGTGGTCCGGGCAGCCGTGGAGGGCGGGCTTCACGTCGAGGGGGTCGAGTTTCCGGACGGCTCGTTCCGCGACGTGGGCACTCCGGGCGATCTGGCGGCGGCGATCCGCGAGCATGCCCGGTCGATCGAGCCGTGAGAGGGTATCTGGCAAGTGCCTCGCGTGGAGTCCTCACCCCCCGACCCCCTCTCCCATCTCCCTTCCCCCCCCCGCCGGGAGAGGGGGAGCCCCCGCTCCTCTTGTTTTTCGGGTTTTGGGTGGTGGCGCCCCCTCTCCCGGGGTTGGAGGGGTGGGAGATGGGAGAGGGGGTCGGGGGGTGAGGACTCCACGCCGCAATGGCTGGCCTTTCCAAACACCCTCCGAGACCTTCCGGGACTCCTGAGAGAGTAAGATACGCCTCCCGTCCGCCTTCGACGGTCCGTCCGGAGAGATCGATCGACGTGAAAAAGCTTCAAGTGGCCGTTCTGGGCGCCGGTGCCGTGGCCCAGATTCATCACCTTCCCGCCATCGCGGCGTCCTCGTCCGCCGAGGCCGTGGCCGTGGTGGATGCCGACGCCGGGCGCGCCCGGGAGATCGCCGAGCGGTTCGGCGTGCCTTCGGCGACCACCGACTACCGCGAGATCCTGGACCGGGTCGAAGCCGCGGTGCTCTGCCTGCCCAACAGCCTGCACGCTCCCGTGGCGATCGACCTGCTGAAGCGCGGCGTTCATGTGCTGGTAGAGAAGCCGATGGCGCTCACCGGGCGGGAGGCCGACGCCATGATCGCGGCGGCCGACGAGGGCGGCGCCACGCTCGCCGTGGGGCTCAACTTCCGCTTCTTCGACTCCACCCGCCTCGTGAAGGACATCCTGGCCTCCGGGCTTCTCGGCGAGCTGAAGGGGTTCGATCTGCGCCAGGGCGTCATTCCGCGCTGGCCCTTCGCCACCGATTTCCTGCTCCGGAAGGAGACGGCGGGCGGCGGCGTGCTGGCCGATTTCGGGGTCCATGTGCTCGACCTGCTGCTCGTCTGGCTCGGGGACTGGGCCTCCGTCGACTACCTCGACGACGCCCGCGGCGGTATCGAATCGGACGCCGAGATGCGGCTGACCTTCCGCTCGGGGGGCGTCGAGATCGGGGGGACGGTCGAGATCAGCCGCACGCGAAACCTGCGCAACACGTGCCTCTTCGAGGGCGACCGCGCCAGCCTGGAGGTCGGCATCTGGGATCCCGACCCGGTGATCGCGCTGCGCCTCTCCGGAGCCCAGATGTCCCTGGACGGCCAGGCCCGGCCGCGCAAGGGCGGCTCGAAGCTCAGCTTCCAGGACGTGTTCGTCCGCCAGATCGACGACTTCGCCGCCGCCATCCGCGAAGGCCGGCCGCCGCTCGTGCCGGGCCGCGAGGGGCGACGGTCCCTCGATCTCATCGAAGCCTGCTACGAGGCTCGCCGTCCCCTGGAGCTGCCGTGGGACGAGCCGGCCGAGCTGGCCTCCTGGAGGGCCGGAGCATGATCGATTCGGGAACAATCGATCTTCAGGGGAAAAAGATCCTCGTCACCGGCGCCTCCGGCTTCGTCGGCGGCCGGCTGGTGGAGCGGCTCGTCCGCCATCACGGCGCGGACGTGCGGGTGCTGGTGCGCAACCCTTCTTCGGCCGCGCGGCTGGCGCGCTTCCCCGTTACGTTCCACCTCGGCGACGTGACCCGCTCGGAGGATCTCGACCGGGCCATGGCCGGGCTGGGCGGCGACGGCGTCGTCTTCCACTGCGCCTACGGCACGAGCGGCAGCCAGAAGCACCGGGCCTGGGTCAACAGGACCGGCACGGAGCGCGTGCTGGAAGCCGCGCACCGGGCCGGCGCGCCTCGGGTCGTCCACCTGAGCACGCTCATGGTCTACGGCCGCACCGGCGACGGCGATCTCGACGAGACCGCGCCGCGCCGCCGCTTCGGCAACGCCTACTCGGACAGCAAGCTCGAAGCCGAGGCCCTGGCCCTCCAGTACCACCGCTCGGGCCGCGTGCCGGTGACCGTCCTCCAGCCGACCGCGGTCTACGGCCCGTTCGGCGGCGTCTGGACCGTGGCGCCCCTGATGGCGCTCAAGTCCGGCCGGATGATCCTGGTCAACGGCGGCGACGGCCTGGGCAACGCGGTCTACGTGGACGACCTCGTGAGCGCCATGCTTCTCGCCGCGGTCCGCGACGAGGCGCCGGGCGAGGCGTTTCTGATCTCCGGCCCCGAAGCCGTGTCGTGGCGCGAGCTCTACGAGCACTTCTCGGGGATTCTTGGCGACGGTCCGCCTAGAACGATTTCCATGACCGCGGCCGAGGCGCTCGCCTGGCACCGGCAGCACCAGCGCGAGACCAGCCGCCTTCACCAGGAGCTGCTCCGGCAGTTCAAGCAGGACCAGGGCTTCCGCGACCGCCTCATGGCGACCCGCGAGCTGTTCGCCCTGCGCGAGCTGGCCAGCTCCGTGCTCCCCGAGGCCGTGCAGCAGCGGATCAAGAAATCGATGTCCGGCGGGGGAGGGAAGCCGGCAAGGGTCGTTGCCCTGGACGGTCCGCCCATCCATCCGCTGACGCCCGAGATGATCGACTTCTACACTCCGAAGACGCGGGTGCGGATCGACAAGGCCCGGCGGCTTCTCGGCTACGAGCCGGCCTTCTCCCTGGAGCGCGGCATGGAGCTGACAGGCCGCTGGGCGCGCTGGGCCGGACTGGTCGCCGGGCTGGCCGATTGACACCGCCGTGAGCACCGAGCAGCGCATCCTCCGCTCCACGGTCGCGGGCTACGCCATCCAGCTCGCCCGGCTGCTCGTCGGATTCTTCGCCAAGCTGGCGCTCGCCCGCCTCATCCTCCCCGAGGGCCACGGCCTCTACGAAGAGGCGCTCCGCATCGTGACCCTCGCGTCGGCGGTGCGCGACCTCGGGCTGCCATTCCACCTGGTGCGCGACAGCCGGCGCCCCTACGGCACCGTCCTGGTGTCGACCCTGGTGCTCGGAGCGCTCATCTCCATCCTGCTGTTCGTGGCGGCGCCGGTCTTCGGCTTCCTGACTCCCGACCTGCCCGCCGTGCTCCAGGTCTTCGCGGTCTGGGTCTTCCTGGACGGTCTCGCGGTGGTGCCGAAAGCCTTCTTCGAGCGCGAGCTGACCATCGGCCAGCTGATCGGCCCCGAGGTCTGGCGCGGCGTCATCATCGCGGTGGTCTCGGTCGGCCTCGCCTGGGCCGGCTGGAAGGTCTGGGCGTTCGTGATCGCCGACCTCGCCGGCGCGCTGCTGCTCGCGATCCTCTCGTGGAGCCGGGCGTGGGGGAAGATCCCGCTCAAGCCCGACCTGCACCTGTTGCCGGACCTGATCCGGCGCAGCTCCTGGCTGTTCTGGATCTGGATCTCGCTCCAGCTCGTCACCTACCTGGACATCTACATCATCCAGATCTACGGCCAGACCGAGACCGTCGGCCTCTACATCCGGGCCTACATGATCGCCTTCCTGGTGGCGACGATCGTCTACCCGCGCGCCCTGTTCCCCACTCTCGTGGAGTACCTGGACGACCGGCCGCGCTTCCTGGAGGTCTTCCGGCTGGGCACGATCCAGCTGCTGGGCTGCCAGGTTGTGGCGAGCTACTTCCTGTTCTTCAACGCGGAGATGGTGGTGCGCATCCTGCTGGGACCGGGGTGGGAGGGCGCGGCGCCGCTGCTCAAGGTGATCTCGTTCATCCCGTTCTTCGACCAGTTCACCATCCTGGGCGGCGAGATGCTCAAGGCGCGGCACCGGGACCGGACATGGCTGGTCATCATGCTGCTCAACCTGGCCTCCCTGGTCGGATTCGGCATCCTGCTCACTCGGCGCTGGGGGGCGGCCGGCATGGGCGCGGCCAACTACCTGCTGGTGGGGAACCTGCTGATGGCCTGGGAGGTGGCGAAGGAGCTCGGGCCGCGCTTCCGGCAGCTCGCGGCGGACCTGGCCGTGCTCTACCTGGTGCCGTTGCCGTTCTACGCCGCCGCGGCCTGGCTCTTCGAGGCGGGCTCGTGGGCCCGGTTCGGGATGTCGCTGGTGGCGGCGGTGCTCGCCGCCGCCACGCTGGCCTTCAAGTATCGCGAGCCGTTCCAGGTCTTCTTCGGGCGCCCGCGCGCGGGTTGAACCGCTTACTGCATGTAGGCTTCGACGTGGATGTCGGAGTACTTCCAGTCGTACGACGGCACCTCGGTCTCCACGAGACCGGGATAGAAGCCCATGTCCACGATGAACTTGGCGTTCGGCTTGATGGTGTAGGAAGTCAGGTTCGGCTTGCCGCGCAGGGTGACCTCCACCTTGCCGGTCGCCACGTCGGTCACCTTCACGAGGTAGGTGCCGCCGGCCATGTCGTAATCGTTCTCGACCTTGTAGGTGCGGCCGACCTGCGCGGCGAAGGGCTTGATGACCTTGATCTTCTGCGGGTGCGTCAGGCCGACGCCGTGGCGGGCGAACGCCTGGTTCTTGCTCGGGCCCCGGAAGTAGAGGAGCCCCGGCATGTCGAGGTTCTTGCTGACCACGAACCAGTAGATCAGGTGCTTGCCGTCCTTCTCCTGGGGGAACCAGTTGCCGACCGTGACGTTCATCGTCAACCGCAGGCGCTTGGCCACACCGGCCCGGGCGGGGAAGACCACGCGGCCCACCGGCTTACCGGGAGGGGGAACCGGCGTGTGCACGAGCCCGGGGGCGTCGAAGCAGAGCGCCCCGCTGGGGCATACCGCCGCGGGGGCGGTGAGCATGATCGTCTCGGCGACCCCTGCCTGCGGAGGCGGGACGTAGCTGTCCGGATCGGAATGGTTGGCGTGCGCGAAGGTGGCAGTGCAGAGCAGAGCGAGGACGGTGCCTCGCAGCAAGGTCTTCAACATCGGTTCTCCTTGAACGGCTTACAACAGAGGGTGATACGTCAGGGGACCATCTCGACCTTGAGGTCGTAGTAGGACCAGCCGTAGCTGGGGATCTCGGGGCCTTCCTGGCCGGGGAAATGGCCAAACTCCACGTTGAGGAATGACGGCTGGATCGCGATGCGGCCCGCCTGGCCCGTGCCGGGCATGGTCAGGGTCTTGAGGAGCTTGCCGCCGGACGAGATCTCCGTCGTGACGAGGTTGTTCGCGGCGTTGTAGATGTAGCGCAGGTGGTACTTGACCCCCTGCTGCAGCTGCAGGCCTACCTCCTGGGTCGTCACCGCTCCGGGGCTCAGGTCCAGGTTCTGGTTGGCCTTGATCGAGTACTTGTTCGGCCCGAACGCGTTCACGTTCGCGATCGTGTTGCTGCGGAACTTGCCCCGGTAGAGCCAGAGGATGGCGTGGTTGCCGGGGATCTTCTCCCGGTTCCAGGGCCCTGGCACGAAGTCCATGTCGATCACCATCTTCTTGAGCGACAACGCGGACTTGATCGGGATGTCCACGTAGCCCTTGGGGTTCGACGTGGTCGCGGTGTGAAGCAGGCCGCTCTTCTGGAAGATCAGCGGATTGCCCGTCCCCGGATCCGGGTCGGGATCGGTGCCGGCGGTGGCCGTGGTGACGACCGACGGCACGATGAACGTGATCTGCGCGGCGGGCTGCGTGAGCAGGGCGCCGTACGCATAGAACGGCTGGGAGCAGAGGACCTGGGCGCGGGCGTCCTTGATGAGCTGCTCGCCCAGCGAGCCCAGGGCGTCGTCGAACTGCCGCAGCGACAGCGGCAGGAACGAGAGATTGACCGTCGCGCCGATCTGCACGCCGTCCACGCGGAAGAACTTCACCTCGCAGGTGGACGCGGCCGTGCCCAGGTTCACGATGCCGAGGTGCGTGGTCTCGCCGCGGGCGGCGTCGCGCTCCAGGCCCACCAGGTGGGCGGTGCCCTTGGCGGCGAAGCGGTTTGCGACCGAGATCACCGGCAGCGCGGACAGGGTCTGCTGGCCCGTGGGCGAGGTGTTGACGAGCCGGGCGACGACGCCGATCTCCTTGCTGGAGCCGATCTCCAGGAGACCCAGCGTGTTCGACGGGTTCGCGAGCAGGAACGTGCGCTTCGCGGGGACGGGAACCTCGGGGGGCGTGCCGGCCCGCTGCGTGCCGTCCGTGCCGGCGGCCAGGAAGAGGGAGGTGAATCCGCTCTGCGTGCCGGCGGAGTTCGTGACCCAGATCTCGGTGGAGTGAAGGTCGCCGCCGGTGCCCGAGGGCGCGACGACGGGAATGTAGACCGCCCCGGCCGAAACCGGGGAGGCCTGCAGGAGGGGCAGCGAGAGAGCCAGGGCCAGTGCTGCGAGGATCCTTCTCATCTCGGTGCCCCTCCTGAGAAACCTACTTCTTGACGGTCATCTCGATGCGCAGGTTCGAGTAGCGCCAGCCGTAGCTGGGCATTTCCGGCGGATGCTGGCCGGCGAAGTGGCCGAACTCGGCGAAGAGGGCGCCCTTGTCGGTGAGACCGTTGGCCATCACCGAGAGGACCCGGTTGCGGGCCGAGCCGTCCATGCTGGTCGTCTTGATCAGGGCGCCGTTCTGGTAGAGCTCCATGGTGATCCGCTTGTTGGCGGCGTCGTAGGTGTAGCGGACGTTGTAGGGCGTGCCCGCGTTGAGGTCCACACCCATCTTCTGACTGGTGTTCACAAGCGCCGCCAGGTCGACGTTCTGGTTCATCTTCACGAAGCTCTTCTTGGGGCCGAACGCGTTGACGTTGGCCACCGTGTTGCTCCGGAAGCGTCCGCGATGGAGGAACATCATGGCGTGGTTGCCGGCGGGCACCCGGGTGTGCCAGCCGCCGGGGGTCACGTCCCACTCCAGCACCAGCTTGCCGAGCGCGAGATCCCGCGGGGTCTTCACGCAGACGATTCCCTTCTCCTTGCCCTTGACGGCGGTGTGGATCGTGCCGTCCTGGTTCGCGACGAAGAAGCCGGGCTCGACTTCCGTGGCGTTGATGGTGAAGTTGCAGGGGCCGTTCGGGCCGATGCCCTCGGCCCAGACGACCTTGGGCTGGTCCGGGGCGGCGGCGGCGCCGTAGGCGAAGAAGGGCTGGTTGCACGTCACCTTGGCTCCGGCCGCCATGCGGAGGCCGATGCGGTCGGCGAAGTCGACCTGGGCGCTGGAGCCGGGAGCGACTTCGAACGGGGCCCGCTCGAGGACGACACCGCGGGCTCCCACGAGGGTGGCCTGGCAAAGTCCGGTGACCGTTCCGGGTACCGCCGCGCCGACGACGAGCGTCCGATAGCCGGGACGCTCCAGGCCCGCCATCTCCGCCGTGTCGAACGCGGAGTGGAGATCCTGTGGCGCAAAGGTTGCAGGCTCGCTGGTGGTGGTGTTGATGCGGCCGGCGTGGGCCAGGGGCGTCACGAGGGAGAGAGTCAGGGCGAGCGGAAAGAGCGCCTTCTTCACGAGTGAGGAACCTCCATTTGGCTGTGAGGACGTACCGCGGTCCTGCGTGGGCAGCGGCACCGCCTCTCGGTGCTGCAAGAAATAGCTACCGAAACATGGTACGCCGTTTGCCACGGGCGTGCAACCCTCTTCTGTACAACTCTCGATGAACAAACGCAGAAATGCCATCGGATCCGCTGGGGGCAGATCCGGTAAGATCTGCACGTGAGCCCTGTATCTTTCGGCCGGCGCCTGTTCAAGCCGGTCTATCTCGCCTACTACAAGTTCCTTTACGGCCGGCCGTTCCCCTTCGCGGACCGGCTGGAGCGGCGCGTTCGGGCCTGGGAGCACCAGACCGGCCGCGGCGACGCTCCGGTTTCGCAGGAGACCTGGGAGGAGCAGTACCGCGCCGGCCGCTGGCGCTTCATGGGCGCGCTCGACGAGCTGGCCCGCTACAGCGTCATCGCGGGCTATGTGAACGAGCTTCACCCCGGCGGCTCGGTGTTGGACGTGGGTTCGGGGGAAGGCATCCTTCTCGATCACCTGCGTCCCTTCGGGGTGACGAAGTACCTCGGGGTCGACCTGTCCGAGGAAGCCGTGCGGCAGGGGGCTCAGCGCATGGACGAGAGCGCCACCCTGGTGGCCGCCAACGCCGAGACCTACCGGCCCGAGGCGCGCTGGGACGCCATCGTGTTCAACGAGTGCGTCTACTACTTCGAGGATCCGGTCGGCACGGTGCTGCGCTACCGGGGCGCCCTCGCGGAAGGCGGAACGCTGATCGTCTCCACCTTCCGCTCCCGCCGCGCCGACGTCATCGCGAAGCGCCTGATCGAGAGGCTGCCCCTGGTCGAAGAGGTCGGCGTCACCAACCGCAAGGGAACCTGGATGGTCCGGCTCTTCAAGGGGTGATCTTTCTCCCTCCCCTCGCCGCGCGAGGGGAGGGCCGGGGAGGGGAGAATGGGATCAAATCCAACGTAGGTCGGAGTCGATCCGCCCTTCTGCCTGAAGCTCCCGAATCCGCAGCAGCCGCGTGTAGAGCGGCCCCTGGAACTGCGCCTCGGTCAGGCCGGCCTTCTGGTAGGCGTCCACCAGCTCGCGCGCGCCGCGCCGGGCGTCCCACTGCGGCTGGAAGGCGGGCAGGACGCGGGCGATCTTCGAGCAGTCGACGCGGTAGCAGCGCAAGTCCGGACCGGCGCCCTCGGCGTAGGTGATCCGGCAGCCGGGCACGATCTCGGCCACGATCTCGGCCAGCTCGCGGATGCGGTAGTTGTCCTCGGTGCGGCCGACGTTGAAGGCCTCGTTGTGAACCGCCTCGCGCGGCGCTTCGAGCGCGGCGAGGAAGGCGCGCGAGATGTCCTCGATGTGGACGAGCGGCCGCCACGGCGTGCCGTCGCTCATCATGTGGATGCGCCCGGTCGTCAGCGCCCAGCCCACCAGATTGTTGAGCACGAGGTCGACCCGCAGCCGGGGCGAGACGCCGTAGGCCGTGGCATTGCGCAGGTAGACCGGACTGAAACCGTCCTCGGAATCGTCCGCCAGCTCCGCGAGCTGCTGCTCCAGCCGCACCTTCGAGACGGCGTAGGGTGTCACCGGGTTGAACGCGGCGGATTCGTCCAGGAAGTCGTCGCCGGCCGCGCCGTAGGTGCTGCACGACGACGAGAACAGGAACCGCCGCACGCCGGCCTCCCTGGCCAGGCGCGCGAAGCGGATCGAGGCCGCGTCGTTGATGTCGAACGTGAGCGTCGAGTCGAGGTTGCCGAGCGGGTCGTTGGACAGCCCCGCCAGATGGATGACCGCCTCGAATCCTTCGAGATCGGACCGCTCGGCGTCGCGGAGATCCTTGTGGATGGAGGTGACCGCGTCCACGGACTGGCCGGGAAGCAGGCAGGGCTCGAAGAAATCGGTGTCGAAGCCCACGACCTCGTGCCCCGCGGCCCGAAGCAGGGGGACCATGACTCCGCCGATATAACCGGTGTGCCCGGTGACCAGGATGCGCATGGCGCGGGAGGGTATCAGAAGTGCTTGGGCGGGCTCCGGCGTTTTCGAAGATCCGGCGGCATCGCTTCGAATCCTCACCCCCTGGCCCCCTTCCATGAGAAGGCCACGTTGAGTCAAGTCTCCGGAGGGCCGCGGAGCGGCCCTCTCCTGGTTCATTGCGGGAGGGGGCATGAGACGAGCTGAAGACTGCCGCGCTTCCATTC
>JANMTS010000054.1:0-46074 GCA_031390755.1 Holophagales bacterium | reverse complement strand
CTTCCTCCAGCCAATCCCGAAGGTCCGGGGGCAACAGCAACAACTGACCAGGCGCGTAACCCAGGAAGCGAGTCGTCTCCATGACGACCATTTTACCTCAACCCTGTAACCTCCAGACGGTTTCCCGACAGGCTCCTAGGGACTCCCGCCAGGCGGGCGGCGAGACCGGAGCTCAGCTTGCCCCGCTCGTAGAGAGCCAGAGCCAGGATCAGGCGGGCTTCCGCCTCGAACTCGTCAGGCTCCTCCTGGAGTGCCCAGAGGACTTCCGGAGGATAGGAAATAGAGGGGTCGGCCATCGATCGTTTCGCTCCAGAGCCAATGTAACATGGTGGGCCCGCGAAGAGACCGTGTTCCCGGCGCTTGCGTTCTACAATGATGCGAGATGCCCGACCCCGTCGTTGAATCCCTGACCGCCCAGGGCCGTGCTTTCGAGCGCCGCGTGGCCATGCTTTTCGAGCTGCTCGGCTACCGCGTGGAAGCCGACCGCCTCATCGCCGGGCGGCAGGTCGACCTCTTCGTGGAAGACCGCAGCGGCCCGCTGTCGCGCTCCTACATCGTGGAGTGCAAGGACCAGGCGCGCCCGGTCAGCACCGAGCAGTACGACGCCTTGCGCGGCCGGCTGAGCGCGGCGCGCCATGAGACCTCGCCGAAGCTCCGGGGCATCCTGGTCGCGAGCGTCGGCTTCGTGAACAAGGTCAAGGCCCAGGCCCTGCACGAGGACATCGAGCTGCTCACCATCTCCGAGCTGGAAAGCTCGGTCATCGACTTCCGGCAGTACGCCCGCGACCTCATCCGCAAGCTGGAGGACGACCCGGCGCTGACCCACTTCGTGCCGCCGCGCATGGTCCGCGAGCACCTGACCCTGCCCGAGCCCGCCACGGCGACCGTCGCGGCCTGGCTCGCCGACTCCGAGGCCAACCAGCTCACGCTGCTCGGCGACTACGGCACGGGCAAGACCACGTTCCTCAAGCAGCTCGCGCTGGAGCTGTCCCGGCGCTATGAGAAGGAGGTCATCGAAGGAGGAGCCCGCGGGCGCGTGCCGGTCTTCATCGACCTGCGCGACCACACCCAGGCGCTGTCGCTCAAGCAGATCATCCTCGACCTGCTCGACAACCACGGCATCCGCGCCTCGTCCTACGCCGCCTTCGAGTACGTGCTGCGCGAGGGCCAGGTGCTGCTCATCCTCGACGGCTTCGACGAGATGGCCAGCCGCGGTAATTACAAGGTGACGCTGCGCAACTTCCGCGAGCTGAACCGCAGCGCGCTCGGCCGGTCCAAGGTCATCCTCTCCTGCCGCAGCCATTACTTCACCGATCAGCGGGACGTGCAGAAGTTCCTCGGCCGCTCGTCGCTCTCCGAGGTTCCGGTCTCCTACACCGATCTCTACCGGGAGATCGCGGGCCGGCCGAACTTCCTGATCGGCTACCTCCAGGAGTTCGAGCCCGACCAGGTCCGGGCCTATCTGGAACGCCGCTGCGGCCGCCAGGCCGACCGGGTGAGAGGCTTCATCGCCGACACCTACAACCTCGAGGAGCTGTCGCGCCGGCCCGTGCTGCTCGACATGATCGTCACCTCCGCGGACCGCCTGGGCGAGCAGACCGAGCCGGTCACGCCCGGCATCCTCTACCGGATCTACACCGACATCTGGCTCTCCCGCAACGACTGGAGCACCATCCTCGACGTCGAGACCAAGCGCGAGCTGCTGGAGCGCTTCGCGGCGAAGGCCATCCACCTGGAGGAGGCGCACCTCCACTACACGGAGATCCCCCGCCTGATCCGCTCCTGGCGCGAGGTCAACAACGTCGACGAGGAGGAGATCGACCGCGAGCTGCGGACCGCGACCTTCCTGGTGCGCGACCAGGGCGGCCACTACCGCTTCTCGCACCGCTCGTTCCTGGAGTTCTTCTTCGCCCGGTACCTGCTCTCCGCGGCGGAGTCCGCGAGGGGGACAACGGATTTCGACGCCTGGACCCGGGCTCCGTTCCGGAGCGAGATCTACCGCTTCGTCCAGGATCTCCTCGTCCTTCCGGTCCAGCAGGATTCGTTGAGGCGGCTGCTGGCCCTGGTGCGGGATCCGGCCGGCGAGCCGATCGCGCGCGGCCATGCGGTCAAGTGCGTGAGCCCGGTCGACGATCCGGAGGTCGCCGCGGCCCTGCTCTCCGTCCTGGCCGAGGGCGGGGATGCCCAGGTGCGCTGCTTCGCGGCCACGGCCCTGGGGCATCACCGGCGGCGCGAGGTCGTCGAGGCGCTGGTCGACCTGGTCCGGGGCTCGGAAAAGCACTTCTGGGTGCGCTCCAACTCCTTTCTCGCCCTGGTGCGGCTCGACCTGCCGGAGGGCACCTCCTGCCTGGTTCGCCTCCTGGACCGGGACGACGGCGAGCGCGCGCTGTGGAGCCCGGAGGTGAGCACGATCCTGCGTGCGGCCCACACCTCTTCGAACATGGAGCTGGTGCAGGCCTGCCTCCGCCACGTGCGGCGACTTGGCAGCACGAAGCTTGCGGCGCAAGGGCTCGAGCTCTGCGCCGCCCGGCCCTGTGCGGAAGGGGAGGCGCTCTGCCGGGAGATCCTGGGGACGACGTCGAGTCTGCGACTGGCGCGCCTCGCCTTTTCAGCGCTCCCGACCGAGGGAAAGACCGAGTGGCTGCCCCGCATCGTGGAGCTGCTCACTTCGTCACCGAAAGCCGCCGAGGCGCGGGAGCTGGTGCTCTCCCTGAGAGGCCTGCGCTGCCCCGAGGCTCTGAGCTTTCTCCTGGGGTTGATCGACGGATTCGTGGCGCTGGAGGCGCTCGCCGTCCTCGCCGAGGACTACCTCGACGAGGTGGTCCGGCTCGCGCCGGAGTGGCTCAAGCAGCGGCGCACCCAGGCGTTCAAGGTTCCGCTCGCGAGAGCCTACGTGAGCGGGCGCCCGGACGACGGCATGGAAGTCCTGCGCGCGCTGTTCACACCGCGCCAGCGCCCGGCCCACAAATGGGTCCTGCTGAACCTCGCCATCCAGCACTATCCCGAGTCCTTCGCCGATTTCATCCGCGAGATCTGGCCGCGCGAGCCGACCACGATCGTGAAGCGCCAGGCCTTGGAGCTGCTGCTCCAGGTGGACCGGGATCTGGCCGTCGAGCTGATCCTGACCCAGGCCATCCGCGAGAACCGCATCGGCACCCGCGTCGCGGTCTGCGGGATCCTCGCGGCCATTCAGAGGGAGGACGCGACCCAGGCCCTCCTGGAGCGCCTGGCCAACGACCCCTCCCGCTGGGTCCGCCTCCAATGCCTGAGAAGCCTCGCCGCCCCCGGCCGCGCCCTCGACCGCAAGCAGGTCGCGGAAGCGACGAAGGGGGAGAGGGATCCGGACGTGCTGGAGCTGCGGCGGCAGCTGCTGGGGGTGTGAGGGGGAAGCCCCTCAGCTCCCCGAGCCTGACTCCTGCATCCGGATCAGCTCCTGGCGCTCCTTCTCGAGTGCGTTCACGGCGTCGATCTTCTCCTGCTCCGTGCCCTGCATGTTGCGGATCTCTTCTTCCTTGCGCTGGATCTCCGCGGCCTTCTCCTCCATCTTGCGGGTCTTCTCGGCCTCCCCCGACGAGGTGGTCGAGGAGGTGGGGGCCTTGCCGCCCGCGGGGGGCATCTCGCAGCCGGAGAGGAGGGGGAGCAGCAGAATGGACATCAGCACCAACCAAGACGCGCGGCGCCTGCGGGACTCGTTCATCGAGATCTCCTTCCGAAGAGAAAGACGAACAAGGATACACTGCGCACGCCAGCCCCGATCGGATCGGATCGGATCGGAGTCATGGTGCGTTCATCTTGTGTCCGTATCGTCTCGTCACGAGCGGCCACGACGCGGGCGTGGCGCGATGCCGGTATCCGCGGCGGCCAAGGAGGCTCGATCTTACTCATGGAGACTGCCATGCCGGAGGCGTACGTCGCGCCTTCCTCCCCCCTCCCCGCGACCCGCCCCCTCATTCCGGAAATCTCGGTGGTCATGCCCGCCTACAACGAGGAAGAGGTGCTGCCGGCTGCGCTCGCCGAAGCGGTCGAGGTGCTGGAGGAGCTGTGCGGGTGCTGGGAGATCATCGTGGTCGACGACGGCTCGATGGACTCGACTCCGAAGCTGCTCGCCGCAGCGGGAGAGCGCGATCCCCGCATCCGGACCGTGCGCCACCCGGCCAACCGCGGATACGGCGCGGCGCTCGCGACCGGCTTCGGAGCCTGCCGCTACCAGACCCTCTTCTACACCGACGCCGACGCCCAGTTCAATCTGCGGGATCTCGTCCCCGCCTATCCGCTCCTCACCGACTCCGACATGGTGGCCGGCTGGCGTCGCAACCGGCAGGATCCCTGGATGCGCAAGGTCGCGTCAGCGGTCTACAACCAGCTCCAGGCGGCCGTGCTCGGGGTTCGCGCCCGGGATGTGGACTGCGCCTTCAAGCTCTTCCGGCGGTCGTTCTTCGGCGGGGTCGACGGTACCGGCGGGGTCGTGCTGACGAGCCAGGGCTTCCTCGTCGACTCCGAGCTCTACGCCCGCGCCCGCCGGAAGGGGATGCGCATCCTCCAGCTTCCGGTGGAGCACCGGGCGCGCCTCGCCGGCCGCTCCACGATCCGGCCGGCCACGGTCGGCCGGACGCTGGTTCAGCTCTTCGAGCTTGCCGGCATTCTCCGCGCTGAAGATCGGCGCGGTGCCTGACGTGCGGCCCGGTCTGAAAGCGGGGCTCGCCGTCGCCGGTCTGATCCTCATCCTCGCTCTGGCCTTTCAAGGCTCCCGCGGACTCTGGGAGCCGGACGAAGGGCGCAACGCCAACATCGGGCTCGCGATGCTGCGCAGCGGCGACTGGCTGGTGCCGCGCCTCAACGGCGACCCTTACCTCGACAAGCCGCCGGTTCACTTCTGGACGATCGCGGCGGGCATGGGAATCCTCGGCGCCAACGAGTGGGGCGCGCGCCTGTTCCAGGGGCTGCTGTTCGCCGCGACCGCCGGCCTCGTCGGAGCGCTGGGCTCCCGGCTCTGGGACCGCACCACGGGAAGGCTCGCGGCGCTCGCCTACGCCACCAGCCTGCTGCCGTTCATGGCGGGGAACATCCTCACGCCGGACATGCCGCTCGCGGCGTGCGGAGCGGCGGTCCTCTACGCCTACTGGCGGGCGCAGGCAGCCGACACCGCGGCCCGCGCGCTGGAGCGCTCGGCGTGGTGGCTCGCGGTCGGACTCGTCGTGGGGCTCGGCGTGCTCACCAAGGGGCCGGCCATGCTGGTCCTGCTGCCGCCGCTCTTCGTCCATCTGGTCGTGCGGCGACGCCTGGGAGCGGCCCTGCTCTCGCCGGGGCTCTGGCTGGGGGGATTGGCGGCCGTCGGCCTGGCGCTCGCCTGGTACGTCCCGATCGCCCAGCGGTTCCCAGGGGCCGCCGCGTACTTCCTGGACAACCAGGTGGTCGGACGGATCGCGACCGACACCTACCGCCGGAATCCGGGATGGATGGGCGCCCTGGAGATCTACGTGCCGACGCTGATCGCGGGAGCCCTTCCGTGGTCCGCCTGGTGGCTGCTGGCGGGACGGCGCCTGCTGGTCCGGCCCGACGGCGGCTGGTGGCGCCGGATCTGGACATCCCCCAGGCTCCTGCTGGTCGTTCTCTGCTTCTGCCTGCCGCTCGCGGTCTATCTCGCGGCCAGCTCGCGGCTGCATCTCTACGCCCTGCCGATCTTCGTCCCCGTGGCCCTGGCGACCGGCCGCGGCCTGCGTCTCGCCGGAGCCGCGGCCTGGGATCGTCGCCGCGCTGTCGGCCTCACGGTCTGGTGCCTGGCGCTGCTCACCGTCAAGCTCGTGGCGGCGCAGAGCGAGCGCGGGCGCGACAGCCGGGCGGTCGCGAAGCGCATCGCCGCCGAGGCGCCGCCGGCGCCGTTCGACGTCCTGGCGTTGGATCACGCGAATGGGCTGCCCGTCTACGGTTACGACCGCTTCCGCTGGGTCACCCTGGAGAAGGATCCCTATCCTCTCTTCTCCCCCCTGCAGTCGCTCGCCGAGGCGGCGCCGTCGCTCGCGGCGTCGGATCGGACGCAGGTGGTGTTGGTGACGCCGAAGAAGCGCGCCGACGCCATCGTCATCCTGAACGCCGCCGGCTTTTCCTGCGATCCCCGCCGGCCGGCAGGGCGGATGGACATCCTGATCTGCCGTCCGCCCGGCGGCTGAGATGGACCGTCGGCCTCAGCTCTTGATCCGGTCCCGCAGCCCGAGGTTGCTGATCAGGCGGTGCAGGTAGTTGGGATGGAGGCCGAGCGCGTCGGCGGCGCGGGTGACGTTGCCCTGCGCCTGCTCGACGGCGCCGAGGATCAGGCGCTTCTTCGACTCGTTGACGGCATCGTGGTATCGGGTGATGTGAGCGACGTGGACGCGGCCCTGGGAGCCGGGCGCCGCTTCGAGCACGGCCTCCGGCAGATCCTCGGGCCGGATCAGGTCGCTCTCGCCGAGGACGACGGCGCGCTCGACGGCGTTGCCGAGCTCGCGGATGTTGCCCGGCCAGGCGTAGCGCAGGAGGCAGGCCCGGGCCTCCGGGGTGAAGCCGGCCACCGGACGCCCGAGCTTGCGGCTGAAGCGGGCCGCGAAGTGGCTGGCGAGAAGGGGGATGTCCTCGCGCCGCTCGCGCAGCGGCGGCAGGGTCAGGGCGACGACGTTCAGGCGGTAGTAGAGATCGTCCCGGAAGGTGCCCCCTCGGATCGCGGTCTCCAGGTCTCGGTTGGTCGCGGCGATCACGCGCAGGTCGACGTGGATCGTGCGGGTGCTTCCGATCCGTTCGAACTCCCGTTCCTGGAGGACGCGCAGCAGCTTCGCCTGGAGAGGCAGCGGGAGCTCGCCCACCTCGTCGAGGAAGAGCGTTCCGGTGTCGGCGGCTTCCAGCTTGCCGGCCTTGCGCTCCACGGCGCCGGTGAACGCGCCGCGCTCGTGGCCGAACAGCTCGCTCTCGAGCAGGGTGTCCGAGAGGGTGGCGCAATTGATGGCCACGAACGGCCTCCGGGCACGCGGGCTTCCCCGGTGGACGGCCCGGGCGGCCAGCTCCTTGCCGGTGCCGCTCTCGCCGCGCAGGAGCACGGTGGTATCGGTGGCGGCGACGCGGGTCAGCAGGCGCCAGACCTCCTTCATACGCGGGCTCTCCCCGATCATGTCGTGGTCGAAGGAGGCCTCCAGCCGCTGCTTCTCCTCTTCGAGCCACTCCACGTGCCGGGTGTTGGCCAGCGCCGCGGCGGCGATGCCGGCGATGGCGGTGACCAGCTCCAGGTGACCGTCGTCGAAGCGAATCTCACTGTCGAGCGTGTCCAGGTAGAGAACCCCGAGGATCCCGAGGACGTTGGGGCTGTCGAGCGCGCCGTCCGGATTCGGGAGCGGCGCGGCGATCAGCGAGCCGACCCGCGCCGCGTGGAGGCTTTCGGACTGCGCGAGGTCCGGCAGGTGGCGGGCGTCGTTCGCGAGGGCTGCGGACCGTTCGTCGACGACCTTCTGCAGCAGCGTGCGGGAGACCTGGAACGGCTCGGCCGTGCCGCGGCGGTGCCGGAAGAAGGAGGTCGGCTCGGCGGCGCCGCGGTCGAGCAGGAGCAGCGCGCCGCGCTCGCCGGGCACGGTGTCCAGGATCAGCTCCAGGAGCCGGCGCGCCAGGGCGGCGGTGGTGCGCAGGGAGTGCAGGGTGATGCCGATGCGCACCAGGGTCCGCAGGTCGCGGGTGGTGCGGTCTCCGGCCGGCGGCGCTGCGAAGCCGAGCAGGGTCGAGCTGTCCAGGGTGAGCCGGGTGGCGCTCTCGGACCAGGGAAGCCCGTCGTCCAGGAGGGCGGCCGGCGGCGGGGTCTCCCCTCCGCTCGCATGCACCAGGAGCAGCGTGCCGCCGACGGTGATCCGGTCGCCCGGTTCGAGCGTTCTCTCCCGGACGGGCACGCCGTTGACGAACGTGCCGAGGATGCTCTCCAGGTCGCGGACCCGCCAGCCGCCGTCGACCGGCTCGAAGAGGCAGTGGTGGCGCGACACCGCGAGGTCGCGGATGTGCAGCTGGTTCGAGCGGTCCCGGCCCACGGTGATGGGCTCCGTGCCGAGGACGAACGAGCTGCCGGAGAGGGGGCCGGAAAGGGCGACGAGGCGTGAGGGCAACGGTTCTTCCTATCGTCTTGGATAGAGTCTATCCGATTTTCGCGTATGGCTGAGGAGTGAACTCGCTGATTTCAGAGGGTTTTCGGCGTTTCGCCAGGTGGCATCCGATCTGCTCTTACCAAAGAGCATTCACAAGGAGAAACCGATGAGAAACGAGCATCGAGTCGAGACACGGGACCACCACCACTGGCATGCGGGCGGGCCGAGGCCGGAGGGGGGAGGCGAGGGCAACCAGAAAGGAACCTCCGACCCCCCGCCGCGGCCGCCCGGCGGTTCCGGCGGCCCTCCGCCTTCGGGACGGAAGCATGACCACGACCATGGCCGGGGCCGGTGGCTGGCCTGACCTCAACGTCCCTGCTCGGGTCCGCCGGACCTGAGCAGGGACTGAAACCCGGGCTCCTGCCGTAGCGGATCGAAGGCAGACGCCTGGAACCAGCGCGGAGCCATGCCGCGGCTGACGGCGTCCCGCGCGAATGCCAGGGCGGCGGCGCGGTCGCCGATCACCGAATGGACCAGGGCTGCCTCGAAGAGGCGCTGAGCGTCGTGGGGAGCCAGGCTCAGGCCGTTTCGGGCGGCCTCGCGGGCCTCGGCGGCGCGATCCAGCCGGGCCAGGCACTGGGCCTTCATCATCTCCTCCTTAGAAGAGAGCCGGGCGCTGAGCTGGCCGCCTTCCAGGCGCTGGAGCACGGCGCCGTAGAGGGCGTCCGCGGAAGGCCTGTTGCCGAGGTCCAGCTCCGTGTCTGCCAGGTTCAGCATGGCGATCGGATGTCCCGGATCGATCTCCAGGGCGCGGCTGTAGGCCTCTTCGGCCTCCTTGAACCGGCCGCGCAGCGACCTCGCCTGTCCGAGGCTCGTAAAGTGGGAGCGCTGCGGGTGGGATCGGGCGAGCTGGCCGTAGATCTGCTCGGCCCGCTGAAGGTCGCCGTAGATCAGCTCCAGGTAGGCGAGCTGCTCCTGGATCCAGAGGTTGCCGGGGGTCTGCTTCAGCAGGTCGTTCAGGTGGCGCCGGGCTTCGGAGACCTTGCCGCGCTCCAACTCCAGCGAGGCGAGCCAGGAGATATTGCGCCAGGAGGGGGAGCGCTCCACGGCCAGGCGGAGCGCCTCCTCGGCCTTGTCGAACCGGCCCCGGCTCTCCTCCAGTCTGGAGCGCAGGAGCAGCGTGCCGAGGTCGCCCGGATTGCCGGCTTCGAGGTTCTCCAGGATGCGCGCCGCCTCGTCCTGCTGCCGGGCCGCCAGGGCCACCAGGAATTCGACCCGTTGCGTGCGGGGATCGAGAGGAGCGAGCTGCCGGGCCTGCTGGACGTAGGCGCGGGCCCGCTGCAGGTCCGCGGGTTTCTTCGTGGACTCGAACAGGGAGTGGAATAGCTCGGCGGCCAGGACGAGGGCGTCCAGGAAACGCGGCGACCGGTCGACGATCCTCGCGAGCTGCTCGAGGACGGGCCGCAGGTCGCGCGTCCCCGCATCCAGCTGTTGGCGGACTTCCAGATACTCGGCAAAATCCAGGTCGCTGGCGGCCAGGAGAGGTCTGCCCTGCCGAGGGGCAAAGCCTTCGTAGGCCTCGCGGAGGAGCTGGTCGATCCCGTCGTTGAGCAGCCGGAGGCCGGCGGGATCGGTCGAGACGCGGAGGGAGTCGGACCAGAGCACGCCGCCGGCCGCGTCGACGCGGCGCAGGTCCACCCGCGCCATCCGTCCATCCTTCTGGAGGGCGCTGATCAGGACTTCGTCCGCGGCGACGTTGCGGGCCGCCTCCAGGACGGAGGACGAGTGCTGCGCGGCGGCGGGATCGAGAGCCGAGATCCCCTGGAGGTTGGCCAGACCGCTCAGGGTGGAGGAGAGCACGCCGGCCGCGGCCAGCGAGAGCCCTTCGTCCTGGACGCCCAGGGTCTCGGGCTTCATCACCAATACCTGGCGGGTGCGGGCGGGTCGCGGATCGCGCCGCGCGAGGAGGTAGGGGAGCGTCGCGGCGAGCACCAGCGCCGCCAGCGCTCCGGCGAGGACGAGGATCCAGCCTTTCACCCGGCGCACGGGGGCTTCCGTCGCTGCGGTGCCCTTGGACCGGATCGGAGAGAGCACGTCCGTCGACATGTTGCTCAGGCTGTTGTCGTCGGGTCCGGGGAGATCCTCGGCCGGCAGTCCGCGTTCGATCTGCTGGAGAGACCTCACCACCTGCTCCGCATTGCGCGGGCGGTCGTCGCGGTCCTTGGCGAGGAGGCGCTCGACCAGATGGACGAGACCGGGCGGCGTGTCCGGCCGGTCCTCCGACAGGGGACGCGGATGCGCGGTCAGCACCCGGGTCAGCGTGGCCTGGGGATTCTCGGCGCGGAACGGCGACCGGCCGGCGACCATCTGGTAGACGAGAGCGCCGAAGGAGAAGAGGTCGGACCGCTCGTCCAGGTCGTCGCCGCTCGCCTGCTCTGGGGACATGGCGTAGCAGGTGCCGATCAGCGCGCCTTGCTGGGTGAGCCCCTCGCCGTCCCAGAGCTTCTCCCCGTCCCGGAAGAGGGGCCGGGCGAGGCCGAAGTCGAGGATCTTGGCGTGGCCGGCTGGCGTGACGATCACGTTCTCGGCCTTGAGGTCGCGGTGGATCAGGCCGGCTTCGTGCGCGGCGGCGAGGCCTTCGGCGATCTCCCGGGCGATGCGGAGGGCGTCGGCGATCGGGAGCGGCCCCCGGACGAGGCGGTCCGCCAAAGTCTGGCCCTCGACATACTCCATGACGATTGCGTCTCCGGTACCGCCAGCGTCGTCGACGACGAGGTCATGGATCTGCACGATCGAGGCATGGCTCAGGCGGGCGGCCATGCGGGCCTCGCGGCGGAACCGCTCGCGCTGCCGGCCTTCGAGAAAGACATCCGTGCGAACGCGCTTGATCGCGACCTGCCGCTCCAGCCGCTCGTCCCAGGCGAGGAAGACCTCGCCCATTCCCCCGCGCCCGAGGGAGGATTCCAGACGATAGGCACCGATCCGCTCCGGAATGGTTGAAGGCTCCTTCCCGCTCGAGCTGCGTTTGGGCACGTTAGGATCAATCGTACAACTCTTTCCCGTTTCACGAGCGCGCCGCCGAATGGATCATTCCTCCCGAGTTGTGGACGACCGCCGCACAGTTCCGAGTGACCGCCGCACCGGGAGCGACGGCCCACAGATCGGGAGGAGCGATCCCCAGAAAGCTAGGGACGACCTGCGAACTGGTTGGGAACGGCGGCAGGAGAGGAGGGAGCGGCCGCGCGGACCAGCGCGCGGACGGCGCGACTTCGGCGATCGTCTGAAGGAGGGCGGAGGCGATCGGCACGCCTCTGGCGGCCATTCGTATCGTGGGAGCGGAGACTGCGAGGCCCCGATAGGTCGTCCTGGAATTCTCCCTGCTACGGCTCCGGTACGGCTAGCGCGCGGCAGATCTTCCGAGCCAAACCGTTCGAGATTTCTACGTGTCGCGGTACCGCTTCGACGTGGCCCGTCGAGGGGTTGCACCACAGTTCATGCTCTTTCCCCTGCCGCTTGAGGAAGCACCCGAAGCGGCGAAGATGCCGCAGGAGTGCCTTCTGCTTCACTGAACAACGACCATGTCGCGAATGGCGTCGGAGGGCACACCCCGGAGTGCGTCTTCACGCCGATCCTCAAGAATGAGGGAAATGGCGCTTGCGAGGCTGTTCCGGGCTTCCTCCGGGGTCTTGCCCTGCCCATTTGCACCTGGGATCTCCGGGCAGTAGGCAACGAACCAGTGGTCGTCCTTCTCAATGATGGCGGTGAATTCGTTGTGCATGACTGCATTCTAGCGCGGCACCCTGCTGCCCGGCCAGCCAGAAGAGGGAGGCCCACACCAAGGCTGGATCCCCCTCCAAACTGCTCCTCTTCGTAGAGAGGGAGGGGGCGCCCTCTCCTGCGGTGCAGGGGACGGACGGGGAGGGGCCGCTTTTGAGTTGCCGGGAACCTCTCGGCCGGCATGGCGCCGAAGACTTTCGGAGTGGCATTGACACCCATCTCAGCCGGGCCTAAAATTTTCAAGCTCCAGTTTTCAAGAAACTTGCGCCGTCCAGTGGTGCAAAGGGCAAAAGTACTTGGCGGCTTCTGGATTGATGCGAAGGCTGCCGCTCCGGCACTTCAGGCGGCCAACCCCGCCGATGAGCGGACGTCTGTAGCCGCCGCTCATCGGCATTCACGTTCGGCGTTAAAAGGAAGCGCAAGGTGCCAAAGATGCTGTCACGCCGGATCGCAAACTGTCCCAACCCGCGATGTGGAGCGGCCATCCGGGAAGATCATTCCTATTCTTGGTGCAGCAAGTGTGGGGAGCGTCTTCCGGATTCTATCCAGTACCAACTGACGAAGCTGCGCGAAATAGACGCCAAGGCGCAGTTGGCACGAGAAGTAATTGCCAAATCGAACGCCGAAGTTGAAACTGTACCGTTATCGCGCATCGAGGCGGTAGCTCGGCTCTATAAACGCCTTGTTCCCTTGGTCGGCCTTCAGATCGTTGTTGGACTCTTCCGAATTCCACAAATGTCAGATGATGCATCGCCATCTCAAGAGGCTGGCCCACTTGCGTTCGTGACGTCACTAGTTCTCTTGTCCCTGCTGGTCTGGATTTCGATTACGGCGTATGGACTCACCAGGCAACTTGGCGGAGGCCTACCTATTCTGTGGGCAATTGCCATGTTTTTTCCATGCCTTAATATTATAGCTTTTTTAGCTCTCAGCTCAACGTCTCGAGCGTGGTGTCAACGCTATGGAATCAAGGTTGGTCTTTTCGGCCCAACAGAGGAAAGCATTGAGGAGATCCGGCAGCGCGCTAAAAGCGAGGCTTTTGACTGAGCGCCGAACCCGAGGTTGGAACGGATAGGCGATTTTAAGCAACAGCATCGTTGGCCGCTGCAGAAGCCAAACACTATGTTCGAATGGTTCAGTACGTTGACCGCAGGAAGCGAGCTCCCGATGGACGCCGCCTCAGAGTTGCAGGAGCGAGGATTCATCGTGCTGCCCGGGTCGGTGCCGCCCGATCGGATGGAACGACTGGCCAATGCATACACCTCCGCCATGGCATCGGCGACCGGCGACGACATCAGGATCGGCAGTACTTCGACGAAGGTGAGCGATTTGGTGAATCGTGACGCCGAGTTCGACGGCTTGTACGTATTTCCGCCCCTGCTCGAGGCGTGCTGCCGCGTCATCGGGCAACCCTTCAAGCTCAGCTCGCTGCTTGCGCGGACGCTGCGGCCGCGCTCGGCTGCCCAGGAATTGCACGTTGATGTTCGGCGCGACTCCGCCGATTGGCCGCTCCTCGGCTTCATCCTGATGGTCGATGAGTTTCGGCCCGATAACGGCGCGACCCGCTTCGTGCCGGGCTCGCACCGATGGCCGGGCACGCCCGCGGACACCGTTTCAGATCTGCGGGCCGACCATGACGGGCAAGTGTTGGCGTGCGGCCGAGCGGGCTCGCTGATCGTCTTCAACGGGTCCGCATGGCATGGCCACACCGCAAATCCATCGAGCCTGCCGCGCCGGTCGGTTCAAGGGGCGTTCATTCCGCGGACCGGGCGTGCCGGCACCGACTTCGCGGCCCGCATGCAGCCCGAGACGCGAGTGCGACTCGGGCCACTCGCGCGGAATGTGCTCGCGCTCTGATTTGAACAACTCGTCTCTCAACCCTGACCTCCCATCAAGGGCTGCCTGTACCCGGCCGTTTGAAGTAGGTTGTTGATGGCCAGGTCCAACTGGTCCTCATTGACCGCACTGACGGTGCTCCGGATCTCCGTGAAAAGGTCCGGCGGGATCTCGCCTTCCAGCATCGCGTCCTCCTGCGGTGAGCGCGGCAGGTTGTCGGCCAGGGATTGGAGCGAGTTTCTGACGCCGGCGAGGTCGAGCGCAGCCTTGAGCAGCGCGGCCCGCTCGTTTCCAGCGGTGTCCAGCAGCGCTCGAAGCAGGGGATCGAGGGTCTCGACCAGCGCGTTCTCCAGGCTGGCGCGCAGCCCGGATTCGATGTCCGTGATCACGTCGGCCCGGTCCGGCTCGAAGCGTTCCAGGTCGAACGCGACCGCGGCCAGCCGGAAGCGGAACCGGGCAAGTCTTCCAACCACACTCACAATCTGATCTTGCACGTCTTCGAGATCCGGCATGGCGCTCGGGGTTCCTCCAGGGTTTTGTTCTCGTCTTCCGGAGGATTCTTCTCCAGGAGGAGTCCGGACCCGCGCCCGCCGATCCCACAAAATTGCGAGTTGTGGGAAACTCTTCAAGAAACGTGTCCCGCGGCAAGCCGGAGAAGCACTCTACTTTCTGAAAGACCTTGCCCCGGAGGGATTCTCAATGCCGAGCAAGCTCACGCGCCGCCAGCTCACGGTTTCGATCCTGGCCGTCGTGGACGAGGTGGGATACAAGGAGATCGGCGCCAGGGCGGGCATGTCCCGCGCCATGGTGGCCGAGTATCTCAGCCGCAGGAGGAAGACGGAGCTCGATGACGATGTCTACGAGCGGCTGCTTCCGGCGGTCGCGAAACGGCAGGCCTCGGCCGCGCTGGTGGAGGCGCTTCTCGAGACCCTGGACGACCTGGATCGCGAGACGGACCTGACGGAAGAGGAAGTCGCGTGCATCGTCGAGGAGGTTCTGACCGGCGCCCGGCTGTTGAGACAGGTCATGGTTGCCGCCATCCGGAAATCCAGACAGCCGTTCCCCGGGGACGGCTACCCGGATGCTCTCGAAGCCTACACAACCCGGCGGCAGGCGGAGGAACAGTTTGCGGAGCTGAAGCGGTTGCGGCGGGCTCGCGCACGGCTGGCCGTGGTGAAGCTGAATTCCGACTATCAGACCTGGGCCTTGATGGCGCGGTGTTGCGAGGCCGCGGCGGAGGAAGCCTCGCGGGATCTGAAGGAGTCCGCGGTCTGGGCGCGGCTGGCCCTGGCGATCGCCAAGTGGGTGCGAGGACCGGAGAGCTGGCGTAGCCGCTGCCGCGGCTACGCCTTGGGACACTGGGCGAACCTGCTCAAGGCGCGAGGCGAGCTGCCGGGCGCGGAGGCCCGGCTCGGCGAAGCCCGGCGGCTCTGGCTCGGCGGGGCTGATCCCGCCGGGCTGCTGGCGCGCCACGATTCAGAATTGCGGTTCGAGTCATGAGCCCGGGTGACAGGGCGAGCCGTAGGGATCCCACACGCACCCCTCATCGGTCTGCGGCGCAGGACCTGGGCGGCAGGCTCCGTAGGGATCCCACTCGCAGCCTGCATCCGTCTGGGGAGAGGAGGCCGGCCGGCAGCCTCCGTAGGGGTCGAACCCGCATCCCGCATCGGTCTGCGGAGCAGGGGCTGGGCGGCAGGCTCCGTAGGGATCCCCCACGCATCCTGCGTCGACGCTGGTCGAGGCACTCCAAAGCCTGGCGAGGAGACTCCAAAGTTGCTCCGCGGCTCCAAGGCTTCCGCCCGAGGTCAGGAGCGATGCGGTGACGGTGACGGCAAGCATGGTTCGGCGCATGGATTCAGTCTCCGGCGCGGTACCGGCGGCAGGCCTCACTGGCCCGCAGCGTCCGCGGCTGCAAAACTATAGGTGCCCCATCCGGCAAGGACACGCAATCGTGGGGAATTACTGGGCGGAGGTTCGATGAACCATGAGGTCATGAAGGCAGAGAACCGGAAGGCGCGCATGCTTCGCGGGCTTTCCGGAAAGAGCCAGAGGAGGGCGGCTGGAGAGATCGGCCGCAGCGCGACTCTGCTCGACCAGTGGGAGCAGGGCGAAAGAGTGCCTGGAGAGGAGGACTTGAAGCGCCTGGCTGAACGCACGGCCGGCATTTCCAGGGAGGATGCCGACGAGCTCATGGCCCTCTACGAAACGCAGCGGCAGGCCTTTCGCCGGAGGAGCGAAGGGATGGGGGCCGTGGTCGACGCTCTGGTCGAGTCGCAGATCCGCCACGGCGCTCGGGCTGTCCGGCGTCTCTTGAAGCTGCCGTTGCCCCAGTCTCAGCCGTCGCCGGAGGATCGCCGGAAGGCGGAGATACAGCTGGCGGAGTTGAAGCGCCTGGATTCCCGTCTGCGGCTGGCCGTCGTGAGGCTCAACCCGGAGTATCAGACCTGGGCGCTGATGGAGACGTGTTGCGAGGCCGCGGTGGAGGAAGGCTCGCAGGACTTGAAGCAGTCCGCTGCCTGGGCGCGCCTGGCGCTCGCGATCGCTAAATGGGTACGGGGATCGGAGGAGTGGCGTCGCCGGGGCCGTGGCTACGCGTTGAGCCACTGGGCCAACCTGCTCAAGGTGCGGGGAGATCTGACGGCTGCGGATGGCCGGCTCGAAGAGGCGAAGGGGCTTTGGCTGGCCGGGTCTGATCCGACCAGCCTGCTCGATCCCGGCCGGCTGCTCGATCTGGAAGGGTCTTTGCGCAAGGCTCAGCGCCGGTTCGCTGAGGCGCTCTCCTGTTTTGAACAGGCTGTGCCCATCAGCCGGTTCCCGGAGCGAGCCTTGATCATGGCCGGTGCCACCTACGATGCGATGGGTGATCACGAGCAGGCCATTGCGGCTCTCCAGAAGGCCGCGCCCTACCTGGACCGGCGGGATGATCCGCGACTCAAGAATATGTGGTGCCTCAACTTGGGGAGCAACCTCGTCCACGCCTCCCGTTATGACGAAGCCGCGGACCTGATCAATAAAGTGAAGCGATGCCCCGCCGGTCTTGGGCAACTCGATCTCGCGAGAATTCCATGGTTGGAAGGGCGCATCCAGGCCGGCCTGGGCCGCCGGAGCGAAGCCCTCCGGCTGTTGGCCGAAGCGCGGGAGAGGTTCGCCGCCGCAGACATGTTCTATGACGTAGCACTGGCTCTGCTGGAAGAGGCCGCGCTGCTTCTGGACGAGGGACGCACCGAGGAGGTCAAGGCGCTCGCCCTGGAGCTGGCCAGGGTCTTCGAGGCCAAAGGCGTCCACCGCGAAGCCCTGGCCGCCTTGAAGGTCTTCGGCGAGGCCGTGCGGAGGGAAGCGGCCTCGGCCGATCTGGCCCGCAAGGTTTTACGGTTCCTCTTTCAGGCGCGCCACGACCAGGGCCTGCGGTTTGAATGAGATATTTTTTAGAGGGTGTTTGGAAAGGCTGGTTCCGAGGCCTGCGTCCCTCACCCCCGACCCCTCTCCCAGCCGCACACCCAGACCGCCGGGAGAGACCGCCGGGAGAGGGGAGCACGAGGCCGTTCGGCGATCCTCCCCTCCTTTCCCGCTCCTTCTTTTCACTGGGAACGCCGGCGTCTCGCCGGCACCGAGGCGGCACCTGATGGCGCCAGCGTTGAGCGTCGCCACTCTCCCTCTCCCGGGGGCCGGGCCGCAGGCTGCGGACGCCCGAGGAAAGGGACTTTCCAAACACCCACTTAGAGGCGGCAACGAGAGGGCGACCCATGCGAGAGGAAGAGCTCAAGGCTGTTTTCGATCGGCAGGCCTCTGGCTACGACAAGCAATGGGCAAGAATGGCGCCCATCCGGGACGGCCTGCATCTTCTTCTCGAATCCGTCTTTGCCGGCTTGCCGCCCGACGCGCGGATTCTCTGTGTCGGAGTGGGCACGGGCGCGGAACTGGCTCACCTCGCACGGACCTTCCCTGGTTGGAGATTCACCGCGGTCGACCCCTCGGGAAGGACGTGGCGATCCTGTCGCCCAAGCTCGTCGAACCCATCCTCGAATCTGCCGGCTTTGAGACCCCCGTCCAGTTCTTTCAGGCCGGCTTGATGCACGCCTGGTTCTCCAGGCGCGCACCGAGCCCGGACGCCTGACCTCCCTGGGGGACAGCCCAGGCGGTCGAGCGGCCGGAACCAACCGCAAACGGCAAGGTTTTCGCTCGCTCACTCTCCGGCGCTCCACTCCGCCTGCGCGCAGGGGAGATTCACCTCGCCACGGGGGAAGATCCCCTCGCGACAAAGCAAGGTTACCCGGCAGCAGGGAGGCTTCCCCAGCGGTCCGGCAAAGTACCGCGCCGCGAGGTGAGATCACCCGGGTGCCGGGTGCCGTCACCTCGCCGCCGGGTGGGCTTCCCCGCGGCTGGGCAACGTTACCGCGTTGCGAGGTAAAGCTCCCCCGTGGTCCCGCGACGTCACCTCGCCACGAGGCAAGCTCGCCTCGGATCAGGGCGAGTTACCTCGCCGCAGCGCCGGGTTACCCAGGGGCTGGGGGAGATTCCCTCGCCTTGAGCCAAGTCACCTGGCGTTCCGGAAAGATACCTGGCGAGCAGGTCAGTTTCCCTCGCCGCGAGGTGGGTTTCCTCAGCGGCGAGGTGAGTTGCCCCGGAGACCGTAGGGCCGCCTCGCCATGAGGTAAGGCTACCTGGAGGCCAGGTAACGTCACCGCAATGGTCCGCGCGGAGCCCACGGGGTGTTCCGCACGGACAACAAAGGCCGGAGGAGGGAAGGGACAGCAAACCGCGGGTGCCGACGCATAGGGGGACTAACCCTGGCTCATAAGGACTGCGCCGAAGACTTTCGGCGTGGCCCCGGACGCATCCGGCATGAAGACGGACGCGTCCGGCGTGGAGACCGCAGCTTCCGGCGCGGCGCCGTACCGTCCGGCGCGACGGCGGAAGCATCAGGCACGGCGCCGGATCGGTAAGTCGGCCGCCGGAAGCTTCCGGCGCGGTCCCGGACGCGTACGGCATGGCGACTGAAGCTTCCGGCGCGGCGCCGTACCGTCCGGCGTGACGACTGAAGCTTCCGGCGCGGCGCCGTACCGTCCGGCATGAAGGCGGAAGCATCCGGCGCGGCACCGGATCGGTAAGTCAGCCGCCGGAAGCTTCCGGCGTGAGCACGGACGCATCCGGCGTGACGACGGAAGCATCCGGCATGACGCCGGATCGGGGGAAAGCCCCTTTCCCTGGGTTGCCTATTCCGCCAGCCCGATGGGGCGGTCGGCGGTAAATCCCGGCCTCCCGACGACCAGGCCCCTGCGGTTTGAATGAGATACTCTGCAGGAACTTTCCTTCCCGAGAATAAGTGCTCGGCGGTTCCGGTGCCCGGCTCGACCCTCCGGCGTTATTCCGGCTGCTTCCGGCGTCGTGCCGGACGCGTCCGCCGGCAACTCGCCGACGGCTCATCTTCGGCGCTCTGCTGCACTGTCTGGAGTGAAGCCGTATTCCATTCCTCTGGAGAGCCGACATGTCCGAACGCCGTAACCGGGGCTCTGCCCTATCCTGGGCCAGCCTGTCCGCCGTCCTCGTCTGTCTTCTAACCGCCAACGGCCTCGCCGCCGAAAGCTGGCGCGCTCCCCGGCTTGGCCGGGAGCTGGTGATCGTCGAGAAGACCCGCCCGGGCAGCGGCGAGCCCGTCGGCCTGCTGCCTCCGTCGATTCTGGAGGCGCTCGGCCCGGACTTCGTGGACTACAAGAGCTTCGCAGCCGCCCGGCTGGACGCCGAAGCCGCCGCCGCGCTCAAGAAGCTGGCTCTCGAAGAGGGCTTCGGCGTCCTGCTCGGCTCCGGCGCGCCGATCCGCTTGCCTTTCCGCGAGCTCGATCCAAGGGAGCCCGACGCGGCCCCGAGGGGCTGGGAAGGCGCCACCCTCCAGCCGGCCCCGGTCTCCGGCCTCTACGTCGTCCACTTCGCCTTTCCCATCGACGCGGACTGGACCGAAGCCCTCGCCGGCTGCGCCGGCTCACGGCCTCTCTATCTGGGAGACGGCACCTTCCTCGTCCGCGCCGGGAAACTCTCGGCCATCTCAGGCTGCGGCATCGCCCCCTACCTCGACTGGGCCGGCTCCTCTCTGACCACCGACCGGGTCGACCGGAGCGAGCTCGACAAGGCCGGGGACGAAATCCTCACCTGGACGCTCGGCTTTCTACCCGGCCTCGAAGAGCACGAGGCGCTCGCGGAGCTGCCGGCCGCCATGGAGGTTCTCGGCACCAGCCGCTGGGACAGCGACGACACCCTTTCTGTCACCGTCCGCGCCCGCCGGTCCGAGTTGGAGGCTCTCCTGAAGACAAGCACCCGACTCTTCGGCGTCTCTCCGTCCGGCGAAGCCCACCTCTCGGACGAACGCCAGGGCCTGATCATCACCGGCCGCCACAACGGCACTCAGATCACTCCGTATCCCGGTATCGCGGGTTACACCTCCTACCTGACCTGGCTGAGCAATCGGGGCCTGCGCACCGCGAGCAACCAGCAGACGGTAGCCGTGTTCGACACGGGATACGACGACGGGACGGGTCCAACCGGCATCCATCATCCCGATTTGGAGAATCCCGAGCGTCTCATCGATAATGCCAACTATGTCCCAGCCACTCCGACCGCCGTCACCACCGACGCGCAAGGCCACGGCACGATGGTGGCGGGAGTGATCGTGGGCAACGGTGCCGGCAGCGGCACCAAGGACGCCCAGGGCTTCTACCTCGGCACTGGCATCGCCCCGGATGCGAAGATCGTGGCCGTGCAGATCTGGGCCAGGATGGGGGCGGACTGCACGATCAGCAACATCATCACCAAGGCCACCAACCCGGGGCTGACGAAGCTCAGGAACGCGATCACCTTCAGCCGGACGACCGCTTCTGGCGGAGACAAGGCGTCTATCTCCAACCATAGCTGGAATACCGGCTTGACGAACTATGACGACCACGCCAAGCTCATGGACGAGCGGACCGTAGATGCCGATCCAAACCGGGCGGGCCTCCAGCCAATGCTCATGGTGGTCACGGCTGGGAACAGTGGCGATGCGGCAGGCACTATCCTGAACCCGGGAACCGCTAAAAATGTAATTACAGTGGGAGCGACACAGAACTACCGCCCCTCGACAGAGCCCACCGCTCCTCCGAACACCTGCGATCCGCCAGCACCCGCGAAGTTCACCACGGAAGCGAACCAGATCGGAGAAGTGAGCCCGTTCAGCTCTAGAGGAAAGTACTTTGCGGCGTGGCCGGACTTCCAACTTGTCCACAACATCCGCGTGAAGCCCGACCTGGTTGCGCCCGGGGGGCGAATTTTTTCCACGGTTCCCTACGCCGCCACCTCGACGTATGTCTGCCAGGGGATCTGTCGAGACTACTGGCCGGACGTTCTCCCGCCGACCGATTACCATTCGTATGCTCAGGGAACGAGCTTCGCGGCGCCTGTCGTCTCCGGGGTCGCCGCGCTGCTGCGCAAGCGGTTCCTTGATGCGTTCACGAACCCCTCCCCCAGCCTTCTCAAGGCTGCCCTCATCGCTACCTCGGACGATCTTGACGTGGCAGGCGACCACCGCCCAAGCAACGATTTCGGCTTGGGAAGGGTGAGCCTCGACCGAGCCACGGACACCAGCGTTCGCCGCTACTACGTGAACGAGGATCCAGCTCAGGCTGTGGCCACCGGCCAGGAGCGCACTTGGACGCTGACAATCGACAACCCCGGGCTAGACACCCATATCGTCTTGGCGTGGAGCGACGTGGCGTCACCAGCCTTGAGCCCTCCAGGCCTCATCAACGATTTGCGTTTGACCGTTGAGTCTTATCCTGGAGGCAAATTCTGGAGGGGCAACAACTTCATGGAGAACGTCGCCGGAGTCGACAACGGTTTCTCGTATTCCTATATAGCTGGTGGGGATCCTGGTGTAAATGATACGGTGAATACGGTAGAAGCCATCTTCATCCCCGCAAACACATTCCCGCTAGCTCAGCAGATTGTAATTCGGGTAACTGGTAATTCCGTCCAGTCCGGTAGCCAGACGTTCTCGTTCTACGCGTATAACGTACGTTGAGAGTAGTTGGAGAGGAAATGCGCATACCAACAGTTCGTTTCAAGCACGGTCTTGCAGTCTCAATTCTCCTCCTGTTCGGCGGCGCCATCGTTGAATCCGCCGAACTCACTCAGCCGCTCACGGCTGACGACGTAGCCTGCAACGAGCGTCAGCTTGAGCGGCTGCTCTCCCGTCTCGCAGCCGGAGATAAGGTCATCCGGTATCCGTCCATTCCCAAGGCTGTGCTGGTGACGTATAGCAACTCACAAGGGTTTTACGAAGGACTTTCGTTTACCATGCAAAGCTGGCGTCTTAGCGTCGGCCAGGGCCCGCCAGTAGAAGCGTACGAAAGCTACTTGGCTTTCAACATCAACCCCAGCATCCGAACACTCCTGGTCAACCCCGAACGGCCGCAGCTGGGGCAGGTTAGCCTCGGCCGTGAACAGAGCAATTCCAACCTGGTTGCCCCTGGAGGCTACTTCGATCTCCTCGTCACCATCGATCCGAGCCTTCCCGGGAATCCTCAGCCCGACCTTCTGGAGATCAACAACTTTGAAGTCCCGGCCGTGGGTGAGCCCTACAATGGCTTCCTCGCCAACAGCACCAAGCCTGGGCGAGGCCTGAGTGAGGATGGCCTTCTAACAGCGTGCCACGAAAAGCTCACGGCCTTCGACCGGCATGTTTTTGCGATCCTGCAGAGAACACTCCGCTTCTGGTCTCCAGACCTCGGGCTGCTCGATTCCGAAGGAGCTGTTTTTCGAGGGGAGGATCCCCACATTTACCGTTTCAACCTCTATCCGATCGCGGGCACTGACAATCCTGCGCTCGGCCGTTTGGCCGGAGAGCTCCGCCTGTCCTGGACGGAGGAAGGGAAGCTGACAACGGGGGTTCTGCGCATGCTGCCACTGTGTCAAGAGGGCCAGGACATCGGATGCTCGAAGGGCTATGTGTCTTCGATTACCTTCCTGATTCCCCCGCTCTTCGGGGGGCAGGAGCTTTACAGCAATGATGTGGCGGACGACAACGGTACTTATTTCAATGATGACGGCCCCGGTCCCGCTAGAACAGTGGACCTCGAGAGGCTTCTGGCCGGCACCACCTGGAATTCACCGGACTTTTGACCCGGTCGCCAATAGCATGGAGAAGCGCCCCGCCCTCCTGTTGCTCTTACTGGTTCTCTTCGCTCGCCCGGCCAACGCCGCGGAGCTTACCCAGCCTCTGACCGCCGAGGAGGTCGCCTGCAACGAGCGCCAACTGGAGCGACTGCTCTCCCGGATTCAATCCGGGGACGAAGTCTACGGCTATCCGCAGGTGCCGAAGGGGCTCTTCTTCAGCTACAGCAACTCGGTTGGACTCTACGACGGCCTTGCCCTTGCCATGCAGTGGTGGCGAGAATGATCCGCTACTGGGTCGCAGGCTTCGGCCTACTCGACTGGAAAGGTGCGATCTTCCGTGGCACGGACCCGTACACCTATCGGTTCAACATCTTTCCGTTCGAAGGAGCCCGCAACACACCCTGGGGCCGTGTTGCGGGTGAGATTCAGTTGTCCTGGACACCGGAAGGAAAGTTGACGACCGGCACATGGCGGGTACTTCCTTTGTGCATCCAAGGCCAGGAACTCGGCTGTACAACGCTGAACACGAGCTTCGCGGTATCTATGATCACCCCCGTCTTCGGGGGTGTGGAGCAGCACGACAATAGCGACTATGACCGCACAGTCATCGGCTTCGGTGAAACTGGGCCAGAGCCCGCGGTAACGGTGGACTTCGAGAAGATGCTCTCCAAGACCACCTGGAACACGCCGCCGTTCTGAGCGAGCGGTGGGCATCGCCGACACAAGGAGCACCAGCAGAATGTCCATGACTCTCGAAGAAACTCTCGCCGAGCTGGAATCCCTCGGCGACGAGAAGGTCCGTGCGCACAACAGGAAGGCTGGCGCCGGGGAGAATCAGTTCGGCGCCCGGCTGGGCGACATCCGAAAGGTCGCCGCGAGGATCAAGTCCGACGATCCGTTGGCCAGGGCTCTCTGGGAGACCGGGATCCTTGACGCCCAACTCCTGGCCATCCTTCTCATCAAACCCAAGAGCCTGTCCCGCGAAGAGATGGACCGGATGGTGCGGTCCGGCAACTTCGTGCAGGTGGCAGACTGGCTGAACGCCTACGTCGTCAGGAGCCATCCCGACAAGGAGTCCCTTCGCCAGGCGTGGATGAAGGATGAGGATCCCTGGGCGGCCCGCGCCGGATGGAGCCTGACCTCCGAGCGAATCGGCAAGAAGCCGGACGGACTCGACCTGCCGGCGCTTCTGGACCGAATCGAGTCGGAGATGGGGACCGCGGCTCCGGAAGCACAATGGACGATGAATTTCTGTCTTGCCGGAATCGGAATTCACTTCCCCGAGCATCGCAAGCGCGCCATGGCGATCGGAGAAAAACTGGGAATCTATCGGGACTATCCCGTCTCCAAGGGTTGCACCTCTCCGTTCGCCCCGATCTGGATCAACGAGATGGTGCGCCGCCAGAGTTGAGCAATCGATAGCTCAGCCGCGGCTCTCTGCCAGGTCAGGGAGGGCCGACGGCCTCCGCGGTCACGAACGGCGGCGCTGGCGGAGGACTGCGGAGACGCCGAGTGCCGAGGCTCCCTCTCGGCCCTTCTGCCATGTCACAGCTGTGTCACAATGGGTGCATCGGATTACACCATGGCGTTCTTCTGCACAGCGGAGGGTCGGAAATGCTGGATGGCTCGCGTCTCGGGCATTCCTTTCGCGTTTCTGCTCGCCGCCCTCCCCGCGCTCGCTGCTCCTGGTGAAGCTCCGCTTCCGGCGCTTCAAGCGCTTCCGGAAGGCCGCCCCGGGTTTCGCGCCTACACCTCCGACCACGGCCTGCCGGTCAACACGGTCGAAAGCCTTGCCATTGATGCGAAGGGCTATGTCTGGGCGGGCACCGACGACGGCGCGGCCGTGTTCAACGGCCGCTCGTGGACCCGGGTGGACATGCCCCGCCGGAAGGAGTCCAACGCCGTCCACGCCGTGGCGGGGACTCCGGACGGCGCCATCTGGTTCGCCACGGATGCCGGGCTGGTCCGCCATCGCGGCGGCGCGCTGAAACGCTTCGATTCCAGAACCTCGGCCTTGCCGGACGACCAGGTTCTCTGTCTCCTGCCGGGGCGTGCCTCCGAGGGGCCCGCCAGGGGGCCCGCTCTCTGGGCCGGCACGGCCCGCGGTCTGGCCTTCTACAAGGACGAGACGTGGAGGGTGTGGACGGCGCGCAACTCGGGGCTCCTGGATGACCGGATATCGAGCGTCCTGGAAACCCGGGGAGAGCAGGGCTCGGTCCTCTGGGTGGGAACCTGGAAGGGGCTGGCGCGGCTCGCGGGAGGACGCTGGACGGCCTTTCCGGCCGGCCCCTCGGGGCCGCCTCCCGGACCGGTGGTCAGCCTGCTGGAGACGCGGGTCCGGGGACGGTCCGTCCTGTGGGCGGGAACGGAGGGCGGCGGCCTCGGCCGGTTCGACGGCAGCAGCTGGACCACGATCTCCCCGGACACCTCACCCCTGCCGGGCTGGAAGGTCATGAGCCTCGCCTCCCAGCAGGACATCCGGGGCCCGATTCTCTGGGCCGCCACCGAGCGCGGCCTCGCGCGCCTGCAGGCCGGCCGGTGGGAGGTGCTCGACCGCGCCAGCTCCGATCTTCCCTCCGACCAGGTCCGCAGCCTGCTGGTCCTGTCCCTGGGCAACGCGTCCATGCTCTGGGTAGGCATGCGCGACGGCGGCGTCGCCGTCAGCCCGAACGAGGGGTGGACGATCCTCGATCCGCGCAACAGCAGCCTTTCCTTTCCGGCCGTCTACGCCATGGCGCAGTCCGGAGCCCCCGGCCGGCCGAAGGTCTGGCTCGGCACCGAGGTCGGCGGCGTGGCGGTCTGGGAGGGCGGACGCTGGAGCCGCTTCCACACGGGCAACTCGCCGCTGCCCAGCGACGGCGTCAACGCGCTCGCGGTCACAAACGAAGCCGTCTGGATCGGCACGAGCCGCGGCCTCGCCCGCCTGGAGGGCGGCGTCTGGACGGTCTTCCATGCCGGCCATGCCGGCGGCTCGGGTCTGCCGCACGATGAGATCCTCTCGCTGCTCGCCGCGGGAAGCGCGGCCGATCCGGTGCTGTGGGTGGGTACCAGGGGCGGTCTGGCGCGCTGGGCCGCGGGGGGCTGGACAACGTGGATGACGTCGACCTCGGAACCCTCCGGCCTTCCCGACGACGAGATCTATGCCCTGGAAGAGACGCCCGGGCTGAAGGGGCCGGTGCTCTGGATCGGAACCCGCAAGCGCGGCCTCGTGCGTTTCGAGGACGGCCGCTGGTCGGTGCTCGACCGCGCCCGCTCGCCCCTGCCCAACAACTGGGTCAACTGCGTGCGCCGAAGCCGCGACGGTGCCCTGTGGGTCGGCACGGACGGGGGCGCGGCCCGGATCGACCTGTCGGGCCCGAAGCCGCATTGGATCGTGCTGGACGACCGGAGCGAGCCGGCGCTGCCGAACAACATGGTCTACCGGATCGAGGAGGACCGCCAGGGGCGCACCTATCTCCTGACCAACCGCGGAGTGGCGAGGGTCGGTCTGCGGCCGGCCCTGGCGCGAGGGCCCCGGAGCGTGGCGGACCTCACCGTCAGCACCTTCACCGTGGGCGACGGCCTGCCGCACAACGAGGGCAACCAGGGGGCGTCCATGGTGGACCGCAACGGCCGCCTCTGGTTCGGCACCCTTGGCGGAGTCGGAATCCTGGACCCGTCGGCGCCGGTGGCGAGCGGGCGCCGGCCGCTGCACATCGAGCGGGTGAGGGTGGACGGCAAGGAGGTGAAGGCGGACGGTCCGCTGAGCCTGGACCACCGGGTGCGCGACATCAAGATCGAATACGCCCTGCTGAGCTACGCCCGCGGGGAGGATGTCCGCTACCGGGCGCAGCTCGTGGGGTTCGACGGGGTTCCGCCGCCCTGGACGCCGGACGTCCAGCGCTCGTTCACCCGCCTGCCGCCGGGGGACTACTCCTTCCGGGTCTGGGCGCAGGACGCGATGGGCGCGGTCTCCGGGCCGGACACGCTCGCCTTCAGCGTGGCGTCTGCACCCTGGCTCAGCGTCTGGGCCTGGCTGGCCTATGCCGCGGCGGCCGTGCTGGTGATCCTCGGCCTCGTCTGGGCGCTGCGCTCGCTGCGGCGGCGCAACGTCCGTCTGGAGGCCCTGGTGCAGGAACGCACCCAGCACCTGGCGGCGTCCATCGACGAGCTCGGGCGATCCGAGGAGCGCGCCCTCAAGGCGAAGGAGGAGGCGGAGAGGGCGAGCCGCGCCAAGAGCGAGTTCCTGGCCACCATGAGCCACGAGATCCGCACCCCCATGAACGCCTTCCTCGGCATGACCACCCTGCTGCGCGGCACCGGGCTGACGCGCGAGCAGCGGGAGTACGTGGAGACCGCCCGCACCAGCGGCGAGGCGCTGCTGGCCCTGGTCAACGATCTGCTCGACGTCTCCAAGATCGAAGCCGGAATGATGGAGATCGAGCCGCTCACGTTCAATCTGCGGCGCTGCATGGCCGACGCGGTGGATCTCCTGGCCGCGTCCGCGGCGCGCAAGGGGATCGCGCTCACCCTGCACGTCGACGAGGCCGTCCCGGCCATGGTCCGCACCGACATGACCCGGTTGCGCCAGATCCTGGTCAACCTGTTGAGCAACGCCGTGAAGTTCACCTCCGAAGGCGAGGTTTCGTTGACGGTGGGGGTCGGAGGACGCGGGCTCCGGGACGGCGAGGTGACGCTCGAGCTCGCGGTTCGGGACACGGGCATCGGCATCGCGCCCGAGCGCCTGGAGCGGCTGTTCAAGCCGTTCAGCCAGGCCGACTCGTCCACCACGCGGCTCTACGGCGGCACCGGCCTGGGCCTGGCCATCTGCCGCCGTCTCACCGAGATCCTGGGCGGCCAGATCTGGGTCGACAGCAAGCCGGGGGTGGGCTCCACCTTCGCGTTCGCCGTCCCCTGCGAGGTCGAGGAGGGAGCCCAGGGAGGGATTCCGGAGCCCGAGCCGGTGCGGGCCCCCGCGGAGAGCCTCCAGCCGCTGCGCATCCTCCTGGCGGAGGACAACTCCGTCAACCAGCGCGTCGCGCTGCTCATGCTGGAGAGGCTGGGCTACTCGGCCGACGTCGCGGGCAACGGGCTGGAGGTGCTGGCGGCCCTGGAGCGCCAGCGCTACGACCTGGTCTTCATGGATGTCCAGATGCCGGAGATGGACGGGCTGGAAGCGGCCCGCCGCATCCGGTCCGAGCGGCTCGACCGGCCGTGGATCGTGGCCATCACCGCGAACGCCCTGCGGACCGACCGGGAAGCCTGCCTGGACGCCGGCATGGACGACTACCTCACCAAGCCGCTCAGTCTCGAGGATTTCCGCCGCGCGCTGTGCCGTGCGAGCTCCCGCTCCCGGGATCCTGCCGCGTCAGCCTCGCCGACCGCAGCAACCTCGCCGACCGCAGCAACCGCGGAATCCGCGGAATCCGCGGAATCCGAGCCGGAGCCGCCGCGGCTGGACGCCGCCTTCCTGGAGCGCCTGCGCGACCTCGAGCGGCATTCGGGCCGGGAGCTTCTGCGGCCCGTCCTGGCAAGCTTCCTCGAACAGGTTCCCGAGCGGCTGGACGAGCTTCGCCGCGCGCTCGCGGAAGAGCATTGGGAGGCTCTCGTCTTCGCCGCCCACAAGCTCAAGGGGGGCGGCGCGCAGCTCGGCGCGCTCCGGCTCGCCGGTCTGCTGCAGGATCTGGAGACCCGGGGAAAGAGCGGGCGTGCCGACGAGGCCCAGGAGCGTCTCCTGGACCGGATCGAAGAGGAGATCCGGCAGGTCGTTCCGGTCCTGGAGGTTGAGCTGGCCGAGGCGCGGGAAGTCTCGCACTGAGTCTTTGGGAAACTATTCCACCCGGCGCCGCACCTCGGCGAACGCCCGGTCGAGGCGCTCGACGCCGTCCGCGGCGCCGAGGTCGTCCAGCCGGAGCGACGCCAGGGCGGACATCAGAAGGGCGCGCTCCGTCAGCGTCCGTTGCCGGCCGGGGTGCCCAGCGAAGCGCTCGTCGAAGCGCTCCAGGTTCTCCGCCGCGGCCCGGATCAGCGTCTGAAGCCGGAGGAAGGCCTCGTCCGGGAGAGGCGGGTCGCCGCGGTAGAGATCGAGCCGGCCGCCCGGCCGGTAGCGCGGATGGTCCTCCATCCCCAGGAAGCGCAGGAACCACGAGGCGTGGAAGCGTCCGGTCGCGGCCGCCAGGCCGGCGTGGTCGGCGATCAGCTCGTCGTGGACGTTGTTGCGCATCGAGCCGAAGAGCCGGCGGGTGAAGTAGTGGGCGCACTCGTGGTCGCGCCGGATCGCGAGCGAGATCCGCCGCCAGTCGCCGTCCTCCAGCCCCAGGTCGGCCGCGGGCACGGCGCTGTAGGGGCCGTCGCTCAGGAGGATGAACCGGTCCTGGTAGAGCTCCTTGTGCGGCAGGATGCGGTCCATCGTCTCCCCCTGCCGGAGGCGCTCGCGCAGTCTCTCCCAGTTGTTGTATCCCCCGATCATGAGCGCGCCCTGCGAGTCCGGCACCGGCGCCGGCTCGTTGCGCTTGCCGAGTGCGCGCAGGAGGGCGACGAACTCCTCCCGGCGGCGCGCGATGATCACCGGGATGCGGCCGGCCGGGCTCTCGTGGATCGACAGCTCGATCGTCTCCGGCCGCTCGATCTCCAGGCCGGTGGCCTCGGGGATCCCGGCGGGCGGCACCCCCTGGCGGACGGCCGCGCGATAGCCGTCGGTCTGGCTCATGCCCGCCCGGATGGGGAAGCGCAGCTGGGGCAGGTGCTCGGCGAGCACCGCGAAGGCCCCGCCAGTTCCGTCGGAACCAGGTTGCTGCGCCTCCTCGGCCCAGCGCTCCCAGACCGCCACGAACGGCTCGTCGGGGAGCGGGAAGACCGTCCCGGGGCCGAGCGATCCGAGGTCGAAAGGGTTCTCCAGATAGGTCGACAGGTCGTCTTGCGTCTCGTGGGTCACGGTGCTAGCCTACCCGAGCCTGTTCCGATCGCAAACGATGAAAGAAGCGGCCTCGATGCACTCACGGGCAGGCCTCCTCTCTGCCACCCTCGCGCTCGGGTTGATCCTGGGAGGAGCGGCCGGCTCGTACGCCCAGTCCCCGGCCCCGCAGGAAGCCTTGACGCTGAACGAGGCGGTCCGTCTCACCCTCGAAAACGATCCCAACCTGCGCCTGCAGGAGGCGCGCCTGCGCGCCGCCCGCGGCACCTTGCTCATCGCCCGCGGTCCGTTCGATCCCGTCCTCAACAGCGGCCTGAGCGAGACCGAGGCGAACGATCCCCTCACCGAATCGACCGTCCGGGAGCAGAGCCTGACCGGAACCACCCTGGGCGTCCGCAAGCGCTTCCGCAACGGTTTCGGCCTGGAGCCCAACCTGGAGCTGCTGCGCACGGACGGGAAAGGCCCCGGCGCGGTCAACGTCGGGACGTTCTCGCTCGTCCTGCGCCAGCCGCTCCTGCGCGGACGGGGACGGACCGCGGTCGCCGCGCCCGAGCTTTCCGCCGAGCGCGAGGTGGCGGCCGGGTTTCTCGACCTGCGGCAGGTCACCTCCGAGCGGGTCCTGACCGTCGCCACCCAGTACTGGCTCACCCGCGCCGCCCTGCTCAACCTGGACATCCTGATGGAGACCGAGGACCGCGCCCGCGAGCTTCTCGACACCACTCGCAAGCTCATCGACGCCGACGTCACGCCGGCCGCCGAGCTCGTGCAGGTGGAGGCGAACCTGGCCGCCAAGGAGGCGGCGCGGATCGGCGGCGAGCGCGACCTCTTCGAGGCCCGCCAGAGCCTCGGCCGCGAGATCGGCCTGGATCGCCGGGGCATCGCCGGCCTGCCCCTGCCGTCGGACGGCTTTCCGGACCTGCCCGCGGCCGCCGTTCCCGGAGTGAGGGACGAAGACCTCTTCGTGAACGAGGCGCTGGAGCGCCGGGCCGACCTTCAGGCCACGCGCGAACGGCGCGCCGCCGCCGAGATCCTCCGCCGGGCGGGGGAGGTCAACCTCGCGCCGCAGCTCGACCTCGTGGCGACGCCGAAGTACACCGGACTCGTCGAGGGTTCCGGCCCTGATAATTACATAGGGCCCCTTTTTCGTAACGTGCCGGGAGCGGGTGCCACCGTAACCCTCAACTTCGCCTGGCCGACCTTCAACAGCCAGGCGCGCGGCGAGCTGGTCCGCCTCGAAGCGTCCCGCGAGCAGAGCGCGCTCGTCGAGGAGCTGGTCGCGAGGCAGATCGCGGCGGACGTGCCCGTGGCTCTCGACGCCGTCGCCCGCCTCGCCCAGCAGCTCGAACGGGCCACCGAGGCCGTGCGCCTGTTCGAGCGCGCCGTGGTCAACGAGGAGAAGAAGCTGCGCGCCGGCACCTCCACGCTGATCGACCTCATCAACCAGCGCGACCGGCTCACCTCGGCCCGGCAGTCCGAGGTGTCGACCCGGCTCTCCCTGGCCGTGGCCCTGCTGAGACTGCGCTTCGAGACCGGCACGCTCGTTCCCGAAGCGGGGCCGGGCGGTGCGGAGATCGAGCCGGGACGCTTCACCACCGTACCGTTCCTGGAGGAGACGACCCCGTGATCTTCCGCAAGGTGGCGCTGGAGCGCCTGTCCTCTCCCGAGCAGCTCGACCAGCTCCTCCAGGTGACGAACCCGCGCGGCTGGCTCGCGCTCGGAGCCATGGGGGCCCTCCTCCTCACGGCGCTCGCCTGGTCCATCCTTGGCTCCATCCCCACGGAGGCGGGCGGGGAGGGCATCCTGATCCGCCAGGGCGGCGTCACCAACCTGGTGGCGGCGGAGAACGGACAGGTCGAGGAGGTTCTGGTCTCCGTCGGCGACGCCATCCGGAAGGGGCAGGTCGTCGCCCGGGTGCGCCAGGAAGAGCTGCTGCGCCAGATCCAGGACAGCCGCGACCGGCTCGCGAGCGTGCGCTCCGAGTACAGCGAGCTGCTGCGCTATGCCGGCGAGCAGGAGAGGCTCCGCGACCGCGGCCTCGCCCAGCAGCGGGCCAACCTGGAGCAGAGCATCCGTTCCCTGGAGCGGGAGGTCGAGCTGGCCCGCGAGCGGGTCACGGCCGAGCGCGATCTGCTCAAGGACGGCCTCGTCACCAAGCAGACCTTCCTGGCCTCCGAGCAGCGCCTCAACGACGCCCAGGACCGCCTGGCCGGAGCGCGCCTCGACTTGAACGGCCTGGAGCTGAAGCGCCTGGAGTCCGCGCAGCAGGTCGAGCAGCAGCTGGAGACGCGGCTGGCGTCCATCCGGGAGCTGGAGCTGGAGCTGCGGGAGCGCCAGGCCCGCCTCGGCGAGAGCGCGCGCGTGGTCTCCTCGCACGACGGCCGGGTGCTGGAGATTCTCGCGGACCGCGGCGACGTGGTCGCGCCGGGCACGCCGATCCTCAATCTTGAGGTCACGTCGAGCGACCTGATGGCCATCCTCTTCATCCCCGCCGCGGCGGGCAAGCGGGTGCAGCCCGGCATGCCCGTGCAAGTCTCACCCAGCACCGTCAAACGGGAGGAGTTCGGCTCCATGCTCGGCAAGGTGGTATGGGCGGCGGAGTTCCCGTCCACCCAGAAGGGCATGGTGAGGGTGCTCGGCAACGAAGCGTTGGTCATGAAGCTCATGGAGGAAGGACCGCCGATCCAGGTGAACGTCGAGCTGGAGCGCGACGCCGCGACTCCGACAGGATACCGATGGTCGTCGTCGATCGGTCCGAGCCTCAGCATCAGCTCCGGCACCCTGGCCAGCGGCTCGGTCATCGTTCGGAGGGAGCGGCCGATCCGCCTGATCCTGCCCAAGGTGCGGGAGAAGCTGGGGCTCTGATGTTCCGCCTGCTTCTAAAGCGCCAGGCCGGGGCTCCGAAAGCGGTGCGCAGCCCGACCGTCCTCCAGATGGAGGCCGTCGAGTGCGGCGCCGCGGCCCTGGCGATCGTCCTCGCCCACTTCGGCCGCTGGGTGCCGCTCGAAGAGCTGCGCATCGCCTGCGGCGTGTCGCGCGACGGCAGCAAGGCGAGCAACGTCGTCAAGGCCGCCCGCGAGTACGGCCTGGAGGCCAAGGGCTTCAAGCGCGAGCCGCAGACCCTGCGCGCCATCCATCCACCGGCAATCCTGCACTGGAACTTCAACCACTTCGTGGTCCTCGACGGTTTCCACAAGGGAAAGGTCCGGCTGAACGATCCGGCCGTGGGGCCGCGGCTGGTCACCGAGGAGGAGCTGGACCAGGCCTTCACCGGCGTGGTCATGACCTTCAAGCCCGGCCCCGGCTTCGAGCGCCGCGGCGATCCGCCGAAGCTGGTCCCGGCGCTCCGCCGCCGCCTGGCCGGCTCGCGGGCCGCGCTGATCTTCGTCCTCCTGGCCGGGCTGGGCCTGGTCCTGCCGGGCCTCGCCGTGCCGGTCTTCTCCAAGGTGTTCGTGGACGGCATCCTCCTCGAAGGACACCGCGAGTGGCTGTCGCCGCTCCTGCTCGGCATGGGGCTCACGGCGGTCGCGCTCGGTCTCCTCACCTGGCTGCAGCAGACCTATCTCCTGCGGCTGGAGACCCGGCTCGCCGTGGGCGCGTCGAGCCGCTTCTTCTGGCACGTGCTGCGCCTGCCCACCGAGTTCTTCAGCCAGCGCTACGCGGGCGACGTCAGCGCCCGGGTTGGCATCAACGACCGCGTGGCCCAGCTCCTGTCGCGCGACCTGGCGACCAACGCGCTGGGCGCGCTCATGGTCGTCTTCTTCGCCGTGGTCCTCTTCCGGACCGAGCCGCTGCTCACCGTGGTGGGGATCGCCATCGCCTCGCTCAACGTGCTGGCCCTGCGCTTCGTCTCGCGCAGGCGGGTTGACGGCAACCGGAGGCTCCAGCAGGACCAGGGCAAGATGATGGGCACGGCGCTCGGCGGCCTCCAGACCATCGAGACGCTCAAGGCCACGGGCAGCGAGTCGGACCTGTTCGTCCGCTGGTCCGGCTACCAGGCCAAGGTGGTGAACGGCCGCCAGGAGCTGGAGCGCTACACGCAGATCCTCGACGCCGTGCCGCCGCTGCTCGGAGCGGTCAACACGGCGCTGATCCTGGGCATCGGCGGCCTGCGCGTGATGAACGGCTCGCTCACCCTGGGCGGCCTCGTGGCCTTCCAGGTGCTCATGGCGAGCTTCATGGGTCCGATCAACCGGCTGGTGAGCCTCGGCGGCCGGCTCCAGATGGTCGAGGGGGACATGAACCGCCTCGACGACGTGCTCCGCTACCGCGTCGACGAGTCCGCGGTGCTCGGCTCCTCGGAAGCGCTGCCCGAGGGGGAGCCGGTCAAGCTGGCCGGCCGCCTGGAGCTGCGCGACGTCTCCTTCGGCTACAGCCGGCTCGATCCGCCGCTCATCGAGAACTTGAGCCTGACGCTCAAGCCCGGGTCGCGGGTCGCCCTCGTGGGCGGCTCCGGCAGCGGCAAGTCGACGATCTCGCGTCTCGTCACCGGCCTCTACCGGCCGTGGTCCGGGGAGATCCTCTTCGACGGCCGGAGCCGCCCGGAAATCCCGCCGCGCGTGCTCTCCAACTCGCTCGCGGCCGTGGACCAGAGCGTCTTCCTCTTCGAGGGGAGCGTGCGCGACAACCTGACGCTCTGGGACGCGACCGTGCCGCTGCCCGAAGTCGTCGCCGCGGCTCGCGACGCCAGCATCCACGAAGAGGTGGCGGCGCGGCCGGGCGGCTACGACAGCCAGATCGAGGAGGGCGGCGCCAACTGGAGCGGCGGCCAGAGACAGCGGCTGGAGATCGCCCGCGCCCTGGTCGGCCGGCCCTCGATCCTGGTGCTCGACGAAGCCACGAGCGCCCTCGACCCGACCACCGAGAAGCTCATCGACGAAGCCCTTCGGCGCCGCGGCTGCACCTGCCTGATCGTCGCCCATCGCCTGAGCACGATCCGGGACGCGGACGAGATCCTCGTCCTGGAGAAGGGCAAGGTCGTCCAGCGCGGCACCCACGACGAGCTGAAGGCCATCGAAGGCCCCTACGCCCGGCTCATCAGTGCGGAATGAAGGATTGGAACGGATGACCGGCGAAGAGATCCTCCTGACCGCGAACGCGCCGCTCGTTCTGGACGAAGCCGGCACCGCGTGGATCGTCCAGGAGGGCGCGGCGGAGATCTTCGTGGTCGCGAAGGCCGCTCAGGGCGAGGGAGCCAGGAGCCATCTCTGCACCGTGGGACCGGGCCAGCTCCTCTGCGGAGCCGTCGGCCAGCTCCTTTGCGGAGCTGTCGGCCATCCGCTCGGCCTGCTGGCCGTCGGGACTCCCGGCACCCGGCTGCTTCGCCTGGCCCTGGACGCGGTCCCTCCCGCGGCGATCGACGGCTGGATCTCCAGTCTCCTCGGAGGCGTGCTCCGCGGCGCGCCGCCCCGGGTCTTCGAAGAGCTGCGCCCCGGAGCCGAGACCCACCTAGCCGAAGCCGCCCCCCAATCCGATCGCGCCGCCCGGGCTCCTCAGCAGGTGATCTGGGTCCGCCATCTGGAAGGCGAGTCGCGCTTCCTGGGCGAGGAGTCGCTGGTCCTGCGGGACGGCGTCTCGGCCCTTCCCATGGGCTCCTGGCTCGTGAGCGCCGGCGAGGCCCGCCTCGCCGCCTCGTCGACCGCGGATCTTCTCCAGTCCGGTGAGCTTCGGGAAGGCCTGGATCGTTTCCATGGCCTCTTCCTTTCCTATGTCCGGCTCCAGCTCGACCGGGCCGCCGGTCAGGAGCGGGAGCGCCTGGAGCGCAAGGGCAGCCTGGACCGGGCGACCCTGCGCGGCGCCTACGCCCGGCTCGCTTCCGTGCTGGAGCCGCAGGCCGGCGGCGCGGCCCCCCTGGCCGAGACCACGGACCCTCTCCTCGCAGCGTGCCGGATGGTGGGGCAGGCGCAGGGGATCGAGATCCGTTCCCGCCCCGAAACCGAGGGCGGCGTGCGCCAGGGCGACCTCCTGGCCCGCATCTGCGACGCCTCGCGCGTCCGTGCCCGCCGGGTCATCCTGCGGGAAGACTGGTGGCGCCGCGACAACGGCCCGCTGGTCGCCTTCCGGACCGTGGAGGGGAGCGATCCGAAAGCCAAGGAGCCCGTGGCGCTGCTCCCGACCTCGGCCCGTGCCTACGAGCTGGTCGACCCCATCGCCCGCACGCGAAAGCCGGTCGACGCCGCCGTGGCCGAGAGCCTGAGCGGCGACGCCTTCATGTTCTATCCGCCCCTGCCCGAGAGGGCGGTGGGGAAGATGGACCTCCTCGCCATGGCCCTGCGCGACCGGCGCGACGACCTCGGCACCATCCTCCTCATGGGCGTGTGCGGCGGGCTCCTGGCCCTGTTCGTGCCGATCCTGACCGGCCAGGTCTTCGGCAGCGTCATCCCGGGCGCGGCCCGCGGCCAGCTCGTCCAGATCACGCTCGCCCTGATCGTGTCCGCGCTCTCCTCGGCCGCCTTCCAGGTCACCCGCAGCATCGCCGTCCTGAGGCTGGGCGGGAAGGTGGACGGCGCCGTCCAGTCCGCGGTCTGGGACCGCCTGCTGTCGCTCCCGGTCTCCTTCTTCCGGCGCTACACCGTGGGCGACCTCGCGAGCCGTGCCATGGGGATCGACTCCATCCGGGACATGCTCACGGGCAACGTCCTGACCTCGCTGCTGGCGGCGGTCTTCTCCGTGTTCAGCTTCGCGCTCCTCTTCTATTACAGCTGGCGCCTGGCGCTGCTGGGAACCGCCCTGGTGGTGGTCCTGGGAGGCGTGACTCTGGCGATGGCCTGGCTCCAGCTCCGGCACCAGAGAGCGATCCTGGCAGCCCAGGGGAAGATGTCCAGCCTGGTCTTCGGGTTGATCAACGGCATCTCCAAGCTGCGCGTGGCCGGAGCCGAGCCCCGCGCCTATGCGCGCTGGGCCGAGGGCTTCGCCGAGCAGCGCCGCCGCACGCTCTCCGCGCAGCGCGTCGCCAACGCCCAGGCCGCCTTCAACGCCGTCTACGGCGTCGGCACCTCCATGGCGATCTTCGCCGTGGCCGGCTTCTCCTCCGCGTCGACCCTGCCGTTGGGAGAGTTCCTGGCCTTCAACGCCGCTTTCGGCCAGTTCCTCGCCGCGGCGCTGTCGATGATCGGCGTGCTCTCCACGGTGCTCGCCCTGGTGCCCGTCTACGAGCGGCTGTCGCCGATCCTCGAAACCATCCCGGAGGTGGACGAATCCAAGGCCGAGCCCGGCGAGCTGGCCGGTGAGATCGAGTTCAGCCACGTCTCCTTCCGCTATCAGGACGACGGCCCGCTGATCCTGGACGACGTCTCCTTCCGGGCAAAACCCGGAGAGTTCATCGCGCTCGTCGGACCCTCTGGAGCGGGCAAGTCCACCTGCCTGCGGCTGATCCTGGGCTTCGAGAAGCCGACCTCCGGCTCGATCTACTACGACGGCCAGGACGTCGCCTCCCTGGCGGTGCGCTCGGTGCGGAGGCAGATCGGCGTGGTTCTCCAGAGCGGCCGGCCCATGGCCGGAAGCCTCGTCTCGAACATCCTCGGCAGCGCGAACCTGGGAATCGACGCCGCCTGGGAGTCCGCGCGCCTCGCCGGCCTCGAAGACGACATCAAGTCCATGCCCATGGGCATGCACACCGTCATCAGCGAGGGGGCCGAGACCTTCTCGGGGGGCCAGAAGCAGCGCATCCTGATCGCGAGAGCGCTCGTGAACCGGCCCCGCATCATGCTCTTCGACGAGGCCACCAGCGCCCTCGACAATCGCACCCAGGAGATCGTGAGCCGCAGCCTGGAGCGCCTGAAGTCCACCCGCGTCGTCATCGCCCACCGCCTGAGCACCATCCAGAACGCCGACCGCATCTTCGTCATGGAAGGCGGCCGCGTGGTGGAGGAGGGCCGCTACGACGACCTCATCCGTCGCGGAGGCCCCTTCGCCCGGCTCGCCGAGAGGCAGATCGCCTGAACCCCCGCCTGACCCCCAAGGAGTCCATCATGAGAAAAGTCCTCTTCCTCTTCGGCCAGCTCAACGACGACGACATCGAGTGGATGCTCCGGGCCGGCCGCAAGCAGGCCGTCCGGGAAGGCGACGTGATCATCCAGCAAGGGGTGCCGGTCGAGGATCTCTTCATCCTCCTGGAAGGGAAGCTCGCCGTCTGGCTCAAGCCCCGAAGAGGCCCGGAGAAGGAGATCGCCCGCCTGAACGCCGGAGAGATCGTCGGAGAGATGTCCTTCGTGGACGCCCGTCCGCCCTCCGCCACCGTGAAAGCCCTGGAGGAATCGACCGTCTTCGGCCTCTCCAAAGCCATCCTGGGAGCCAAGCTCCAGGTCGACCCCGGCTTCGCGGCACGGTTTTATCGGGCGCTGGCGATCTATCTCTCCACCACGGTCCGCGAACGCCACCGGGCGCTGGGCTACGGCTCCGACTCGGACTTTGAGGAGGAAGACGAGGGCGACGAGTTGGACCCGAACGTGCTGGACGGGGTGTATCTGGCGGGGGAGCGGTTCGACCGGATGGTCAAGCGGGTTATGGTGAGCTGAGTTTTAGGCACCATCACTGACTCCTGCCGAGTTGGGGAGCCTCAAGAATCGATCCCGATCTGATAGGGGAGCGCGTCGACCACCCTAGGAAGGGCCTGGCGTCGAGGACTCTCTTCGAGTTTACCAATCTGGACCAGCTTGCACTGCAGGCAGCGTCACTCCTCTTTGAGTAGAGAGGTGGCCGCCTACCTAAGCAGTTCGGCATGGTCTTGACAACTCATTGAATTGGAGTAGTCTTACATACGGCAAGGCTACTTCCCGAACTTACCGGTGCCATCGAGTTGCTCGAGAGTTGATTTGGTTGGTCGCCCCTGGTAGTTAGGGTCGCATCTCTCCCCAATGGAGGGGGGACATGGAGAACTCGGAGGTCAACGTGGAACGAGATACTTCCAAACCCGAAGATTTGGCCCTGGAATCGGAGAGGCAGGAAGGAGAGGAGGCCACAGAACTCGATGACCTTGAACTTGACAGCGTGGCAGGGGGTAACCCCCTGATTCTGACCACAGCATCAGGTGCTGAAGTGGTTCAGCCCGGCTGTAGCTGCGGTTCAGCCAATGGGGCTGGGGCAGGCGGAGACTGCGGTTGCGGCACTTCGACCGGAGCAGGTGCGTAGAGCGGTTCGCGGCGTTTCGCCCTGGTGGGCGGAACGCCGCCTGCTCCTCAAGGCTCTTTGATCAAGATCAAAGCATAAGGAGGGATCAGCGTGGAGAAAGAAGTACGCGTACCTACCGAAATGCCTCGATACTCACTGCCCCATGAGATGCACGAGTTTCAGCGCGCGGATCGCTTCCTCTTCTTCGACCCCGTTAACTTCATCTGGTTTCAGACCGACCGACTGGGTAAGGCGGTCATTGATGGGCTTTCACTGGATGGAAGTCTGCAATCTGCAGCTCGTGAAGTGGCCCAGCGCGCGAATGCGACCTTTAGAGCGGCTCAAGTGTATACTCAACGTGCTGTTGAGCAACTCGTACAGCTTGGCTTTCTGCACCAGGGCGAGTATCAGCTCCAGACATTCCACTCGGGCATCGCCAAAGTGCCCTTCATTCTTTACCTCCATATGACAGCCCGGTGCAATTTGAAGTGCCCCTATTGCTATAATCAGGACAATCGGTCTCACCTCTGGAACTCCCCAATCGGTAGCTATGAGCAGTTCGCTGATCTAATTGCCGAAGCTGCAGAGCTTGGCTTCCGAGAGGTCAAGTTTACAGGCGGCGAGGCACTCTTGAATCGGGACACCCTGCGCCTTGCCCGCTACGCACGCAGCAAAGGACTCTACGTTAACTTGCTTACAAATGGCACTTTAATCGACGAAAGCAATGCTCATGAGATAGTCGAGGTAGTGACCTCGGTTTCTCTCAGTCTTGACAGTGCCCACCCTGAGGAACACGACGTGGTTCGTGGCCAGGACACCTGGGAGAAGGTGCTGCAAGCCATTCGGCTCCTTCGCGCGGCCGGCTTGCAGTTCCTGCACCTGAACTCAGTTGTTACGCCAGTGAATCGGGACTCCATCGTTGAGTTTCTGGAGTTTGCCTGGGACGAGCTCAAAGCCCAGAAGGTAACTCTTGCTCCCACAGGGATGGACGTGCCCGATCCTACGGGCAAGTGGGGTGCAAAGGAGCACATGCTCTCCTCTGAGGACATGTGGAAAGTCTATGACTCCCAGAAGAAGTTTCAGAATCGTAAGGCGTTGGAACAACCGCCAATAGTCTCCAGGAACAGCCTTCGTCGAACCCAGTGTGGAGTCGGCAACGGCCTTGTAAGCGTCGACTCGAATGGCGACCTTTACCCATGCCAGACGATGCATTCACCGGAACTGCGCTGCGGAAATGTATTTGAGACAAGCCTTAGCGAGGTTCTTGATACCTCGGGTCTTCTTCACTCTCTCCGCAACATGACCGTCGATCTTCTAGAGGACTGCCCAACCTGCCCGATGCGCTATGTCTGTAGCGGCGGCTGCCGTATGGAAGCGTATACGCGTGAGGGGAGGCTCGATGCGCGCAACCGCGACCTCTGTCCGCTCTTCTTTACTCGGGCCTTAGATAAGCTCTGGATGACTGCAAATCTTCCCGTCGATCAGCAAGACGATGCTACGTCTGGCAAGCAGTCGACGCCCTTGGATTTCTTCGAATCCTACGCCTGAGCCTATGCTCAGGGGAGCCCACCGCGAGCACCAGCGTGCCGCCGTGCGTCTAAGCACGGATAATTGAGGAGATCGAAGATGCAATGGATCCAGACAAAATTCGACAATCAAGACTATCAGCGGTTCCGCCGTTTCAAGTGTAACCAGTGCGGTACTACGACCATGGTTCCCTGCGACACTTCCGACACGCTCCCGAGCGGCTGGAGCCTTGGCCTGCAAGAGAACTCACACTTGTGCGCAGCGTGTGGGATCAGGCCAATCAAGAGAGCAGTGCTACCGATCCTGCACTGAAGAGCGGGCATCCAGGTTTGAGAGATGTATGAGTTTTGTGGGACCTCGCGAGCCATTCGTCAAGGCCGCCGAGTCTCTCATCGAGCCTACCGGGCCGCCCATCGACCCTGACACGCCGCTCGTTGTGGCGTCGAGCCCTTCGTCGCCCCCGTCGAGCCTCTCGCCGACTTCATCGAGCCGTTCGTCAGCCTCGTTGAGGGTCTGATCGACCTTGACGAGCATCCCATCAAGCCGACGAGACTCTCGACAATGTCGACGAGACCTTCGTGAAGACCAACGAGACGCTGGTCAAACTCATCGAGCCGCTCAGAAACGTCCTCGACCGGCTAAACACCCCCACTCCTGCCCCCGTAAACCTCCCGTGAACCGCCGAGACTTTCTCCGCTTGAGCGGGCTTGGAGCCTGTGGGGTCGGGCTGTATACCTTCGGGATCGAGCCCCATTGGGTGACCGTGGTCGAGCGGGAGCTTCCCGTGCGGTGCCTTCCCGCGGCGCTGGCCGGGGGGCGGCTCGTGCAGATCAGTGACCTTCATGTCGGTCCCAAGGTGAGCGACGAGTATCTGGTCGAGTGCCTGGAGACGGTTGCGGCGCTCCGGCCGGACATTCTCGTGTTCACGGGGGACTTCCTTACCTACAGCCATCCGCAGGGAGAAGCTCAGTTCGGCCAGCTCCGGGATGTGCTGGCCCACCTCCCCCAGGGGCGGCTGGCGACGCTGGGCATTCTGGGCAACCATGACTATGGCCGGGCCTGGTCCGAGCCGGCGGTGGCGGAGAAGGTCGCGGACGTGGCGGAGAGTGCGGGAATCCGAGTGCTGCGGAATTCCTGCGTGACGGTCGAGGGGCTCGACTTTGTTGGCGTCGACGATCTGTGGTCCGGACAGGCCGATCCGGTTCGCGCCCTGGCGGGGCGGAGTGGCGAGGCGAACGGCGCGGCCATCGTCCTCTGCCACAATCCGGACACGCTGGACACTCTTCCCTGGGGTGGGTACCAGGGGTGGATCCTGGCCGGCCATACCCATGGCGGTCAGTGCAAGCCTCCTTTCCTCCCAGCGCCTCTCCTGCCGGTTCGGAACCGGCGGTACTCCGAAGGCGAGATTCCGCTGGCGGACGGCCGCCGTCTGTACATCAACCGCGGCCTCGGGCACTTGCTTCAGGTCCGGTTCAACGCCCGGCCGGAGATCACCCTCTTCACACTGCGGCCGGCGGCTTGATTCTGGAAGGCTGCGAATTTTAGACTCTTCTCACCATAAGATAGGTAGGACTCGTCCAAAGGAGATCCCGTGCCCGTCCGAGCCTACTTGCCTGCCCTCCTGATCGCTCTCGCCGCGTCCGTCTCCCTCGCCAACGCCGCTCCGATTCCCGTCAACGGACAGATCTCGGTTCCGGGTGGGGTGATCCCCAAGGAGGCGAAGGCTCTCCTGTTTCCCGTCCCGACGAAGGCCGAGGACATGCGGCTTGATCTGATTGGGAAGGCAGAGGCCGAGCCGGTCGTGACCGTGCCGGTGGCGGCCGATGGGGCGTTCCGCATCTCCGTTCCGGACACCGGGGTCTGGAAGGTGGTGGTCCAGGCTCCCGGATTCGTGCCTCGGGCGCATCGGCTCGTCCCGCTGGTTCAGGAGACCGACCTGCCGGTGGTGCGGCTCGAACGGGACCAGAAACTGGAGGTCCGGGTGACGGGGCCGGACGGCCGGCCTCTTCCCGGGGCCCGGGTGTCGGCGTCGGCCTCGGTGTCGGTCTTCCGGCGGCAAGGGTGGCAGGTGGCGTCGCGCGTTGCCGTCGCGGATGCCCAGGGTGTCGCCGTGCTGCCCCGCTCGGCGGACGAGGGGCTGGTGGTGCGGGCGGGCGTGGCGGGGCTTCCCTTCGCGGAGCGCAAGGATGTCCGCTCGGCGTCGGTCACCCTGAGCGTCGCGGCGGGTCCGAGCCGGACGGTGCGGGTGGTGGACGCGCTGGGCAAGCCCGTCGAGGGCGCTTTCGTGAGCTTCGTCGAGTCCGGCTGGGTGGCCGGGACGACGGGGAAGGACGGCCTGCTGGCCGTTCCTCTTCAGGGCAAGGCCAAGACGGCGGTGACGGTCGACGCCGGAGGAGTCGGAGATGTGCGCAGCGTCTCCGTCTTCCTGGAGCCCACACGGCCCCCCCAGAATACCGAGACCGGTACCCTGGAGCTGCGCCTGCCGGCGGTGCAGACCGTCTCGGGGCGCGTCGTCTCCATGGCGGACGGCCGTCCTGTCGCCGGCGCCCTGATGTGGTCGAGCGACCCCGGGGCGTTCCGGCGGACGGGCGCGGACGGCTCCTACACGCTCGACGGGATCACGGGTCGAGAGCTGACGCTGGCCGCGGCGGCTCCGGGCTTCTTCGACGAGCAGGTCTCGTGGCCGGTGAGGCCGGGAGAGCGCCGGGGGCCGACCCTCACCCTGGAGCCGGCGTTCTCGGTGTCCGGCACCGTCGTCGACGAGCAGGGCGCTCCGGTCGCTGGCGTCGCGATCAAGGCCGGCCTCAAGCCCGGCAGCCGCCCCACGACCCCTGGCGCCTGGGGCAGCGGCGGCAATGCTCTCTCCGGCGCTACGGGAGCATTCCGCATCTCCACCCTCTACCCAGGCATCGCCCACGAGGTGCGGTTCACCCGCCAGGGCTACGCGCCGGCCACCGAGGAGTTGGCGCCTCTGCAGCCGGGCCGCCCGGCGGCTCCGCTGCGCGTGGTTCTTCGCAAGGGCCGCACCGCGTTCGGCCGCGTCGTCACCGCGGCCGACGAGCCCGTGGCCGGCGCGCGCCTCGTGCTCGAGCCCGACCTGTCGGGAGGGAGCATGATGCTCCGCATGAGCCGCATGGGGGAGGAGGCCGAGTCGCTCGAAGCGGCGTCGGACGCGAACGGCCGGTTCGAGATCCCGGATCTCCCGGCCGGCAGCTTCAAGCTCACCGCCTCGGGCTCCGGCCATGCCCCGATCACCGTGCCCGGCCTGACCGTCCCGGAGGGCGGCGGCAGCGTCGATCTCGGCACCGTCGTGCTGATGCAGGGCGTGGCGCTCGAAGGGTATGTCACCAGCAGCGGCAAGCCCGTGCAGGGCGCCCGGATCCTGGTTTCCGAAACGACCGATGACCCCTTCGCCAGGATGGGAGAGCCGGACGCGGCGCCCGCGGCGATCAGCGGGCAGGACGGCTTCTTCCGCATCGAGGACCGGCGCGCCGGCGAGACCGTGGACGTCGAGGTTCTGCGCTCCGGCTTCGCGCCCGGCGGCGCCCCCGGCGTCGTGGTGCCCGCCAAGGAGCCGTTGCGCATCGTCCTCAAGCCCACCTCGGCCGTCGAAGGGCGCACCGTCGACCCGGACGGCAAGCCCGTGTCCGGCACCCGGATCTTCATCATGCCCACGGGACCGACGGCCATGGGGGCCGGAACCTTCGTCTTCACGTCGGAATCCGTGAGGGACGCGGTCTCCGGGGAGGACGGTCAATTCCGGATGGAGGACGTGCCCGCGGGCTCGTTCGAGCTGAACGCCTCGGCCTCCGGCCGGCAGCCCACGGAGATGACCAACATCGAGGTGCGCAGCGGCCAGGATCTCACGGGCGTCGAGGTCGTCATGGCGCCGGGGGCGATCGTGGAGGGGCGCGTGCTCGCGAGCGGCCGGCCCGTCCCCGGCGCCCGGGTGGAGATGGTGGTGCCCCGGTCCTCCGGCATCAGCTTCTCCTCCAACTCGACGGAGGCCACCGCCGACGGCGACGGCTACTACCGCGTCGACGGCGTCGCTCCCGGGACCCGGACCTTCCAGGTGACGGCGAAGGGCTTCCGCAAGGGCGGGCGCGAGCTGGAGGTGAAGCCCGGGGGCAACGACCTCGATTTCAACCTGGAGGGCGGCGTCGAGATCTCCGGCCGAGTGGTGGACGACGACGGCCTCGCGGTCGGCGCCGCCCTGGTCGTCCTGCGCGAGGGCTGGAATTCCTGGAACCTGCCCAACGCGGTGAGCGCTCCGGACGGCTCGTTCACCCTCTCCGGCGTGGCCGACGGTACCTACGCCATCGCCGCCGAAAAGGAAGGCTATGCGCGAAGCTCCGAAGGCGAGGAGCTGGCGGTCTCCGGCGTGGCGGTGAGCGGCGTCGAGGTCGAGCTGAGCCGCGGCGGTGCGGTCGTGGGCCAGCTCTCAGGGCTCGACTTCACCGAGCTGTCCCAGGTGGGCGTCTGGGTCGACAACGAGTCCCAGTCGGGCCGCGTGTCGCCGGACGGCAGCTACCGCATCGAGAACGTCGAGCCCGGGGAGCGCCGGATCGTGGCGTCGGTGCGCGGCGCGCGCCAGGCCGAGGGCAAGGTCACCCTCAAGCCGGGCGAGCGCGAGGCGCGGCTCGACCTGGAATTCAAGGAAGGCCACCTCCTTTCCGGCCGCATTCTGCGCAACGGCGAGGCCGCCCGCGGCGAGCACGTGATCCTCAACGGCCCCGGCGTCGCGGGCCGCTGGAGCAAGTCCGACCACGAAGGCCGCTTCCGCTTCGAAGGGCTGGAGCCCGGCACCTACGATCTGGAGGTCATGGACCGGCGGGGCCAGGCCAACCACAAGGAGAGCGTGGCGCTGGACGGCGACCTCGATGTCCTCGTCGAGCTCAACACTGTCTCCCTCGTGGGCCGGACCGTGGACTCGGCGGACAAGAGCCCGGTCCAGGGCGTGCGCGTCACCCTGCTGGCTCCGGAGGGGGAGAGGAGCGCGTCTTCCTACCTGGCGCTCGAAGCCGTCACCGACTCGAAGGGGGAGTTCCGGCTCCCTGACGTGCCGAACGGGAGCTGGCGGGTGCGGGCGATGCTGGCGGGCTATGCGCCGGGCGAGGTGGGGCTGCAGCTGACCGGCTCCCCGGTGGACGATCTGGAGATCCCGCTCCAGGCCACGGAAGGGGTGACGCTCGACGTGCTGCTCGCCTCGGGCCGCGCGCCCGAAGCCGTGCAGAGCGCGGTGCTCGACGCCGCCGGCAAGGTGGTGGCCGCGGCGAGCTACCCGGTGGGGGAGAACGGCCGCGTGCGCATCGCCAGCGTGGCCCCCGGCGCCTGGGAGCTGCTCCTGAAGGCGAACGGCACGGCCACGGTGAGCCTCGCCGTGACCGCGCCGGGCCATGCCGGCCGGGTGCTCCTGCCGATCCCGGGAATCCTGGACCTCAAGGTGCCCGCGCTCGCCGGAGCCCGGATCAAGGCGGAGGCGCGCCTGACCGGAGCCGACGGCAAGCTGTTCCGGATGCCCTGGGGCGACGCGCGCTCGGCGTTCCAGCTCGACTCGGGAAGCCTGAAGCTAGGAGCCTGTCGCCTTACCCGGGGACTGAGCGGGAGCTCAGCCCCCGGGCTGGTTGAGAGTTGTAGTTGGAGAGGAGTGGCTCGTTTTCGGACGTTCTGGAGCCCTAGAAGCTCAAGAGGAGCCAGTGGTCATGCCCC
>JANMTS010000053.1:0-6460 GCA_031390755.1 Holophagales bacterium | reverse complement strand
CAGCGAAGGCGCGGAACAACTCCCCGAATACGAGTACGGAGAACGCCAGGTCCCTGGCCTCGCCGAGCCCCCGCGAGTTGAGCGCCCACACGAAAACGGACAGCGTGACCGCGGCCTCCAGCAATCCCGTCACGATGACGGTGGTCCACTGCGGCCGCCCCAGCATGGGCTCGGCCGACTTTCTGGGGGGCCGGCGCAGCAGGTCGTCCGAGATAGGATCCCCGACCAGGGCCAGCGCGGGAAGCCCGTCGGTGACCAGGTTGATCCACAAGAGCTGGAGCGGGAGGAGCGGAAACGGCAGACCAACGGCGGCGGCCCCCAGCATCACGGTGAGCTCGCCGACGTTGCCAGCCAGCAGATACACGAGGGTCTTCTGGATGTTGTCGTAGATGCCGCGACCCTCTTGCACGGCCGCTACGATGCTAGCGAAGTTATCGTCGGTGAGGATCATGTCCGAGGCCTCGCGCGTCACCTCGGTGCCCGTTTGCCCCATCGCGATGCCGATGTGTGCTTCCCGCAAAGCGGGCGCGTCGTTCACGCCGTCCCCCGTCATCGCGACGACGTCACCGCGAGCTTTCCATTCCCGTACGATGCGGAGCTTGTCCTCCGGAGTGGCCCGGGCGTGGACGACCTCGGCGGGGTCGTCGGCGGGCGTCAGGATGCCCAGCTCACGGCCGATCGCCTCCGCCGTCACCGGGTGGTCTCCGGTGATCATGACCGTCTTGATGCCCGCCGCACGGGCGAGAGCGACGGCTGCGATGGCTTCGGTGCGCGGGGGATCGGCGATGCCGACAAGCCCCAGCAGGGTGAGGCTCTCCTCTCCGGAACCCTCCCCCACGGCGACCGCCAGGACGCGGAGGCCCTGCCGCGCCATGCCCGCGTTGGCTTCGACGGCGTTCTCGGTGCCGGACGCGCAGACGGGGAGAACGACTTCGACGGCTCCCTTCACGTAGAGCTTGCCGTCGCCACGGCGGATGGACATGCGCTTGGTGTCCGCATCGAACGGCTCGACCGCTACCCGCGGGCGCTCGCTCTCGATCGCCTTACGATCGATCCCGCGCCGGGCGGCGGCCATCAAGATGGCCAGCTCCGTGGGATCTCCCGTCCCGGTTCGTCCATCCGCGGCGAGCTCCGCATCGGAGCAGGCGGCGCCACCGAAGAGGAGGGCTTTGTGATCACTCCCCCACATCTCGCGCACCACCATGACGCCGGTCGTGAGGGTACCGGTCTTGTCGGTGCAGATGACAGTGGCACAGCCGAGGGTTTCCACCGAGGGTAGCGTGCGGATGAGGACGTGGCGCGAAGCCATGCGCTGGACCCCGAGGGCCAGGGCGATCGTGACCACGGTCGCGAGGCCCTCGGGCACCGCGGCCACGGCAAGGGAGACCGACGACAGCAGGATCTCCATCCCAGCGAGCCCCCTCAAGAAGCCGAGAATCGCCACCAGCGCCACGATGCCAAGGCAGAGGTAGAGCAGGGTCCGGCCGACGCTCTCCAGCCGCCGCTGGAGCGGCGTCGCCTCCTGCTTCACGGCCGCCAGCAGGTGGGCGATCTTGCCCAGCTCCGTGCCCATGCCCGTCGCGATCACCTCGGCTGTGCCCGTCCCTGCGCTCACCGAGGTCCCCATGAAAACGCAGTCGGTGCGGTCCGCCAGGTGGGCATCCGCGGCCACGGGCGCGGTCCGCTTCTGGACGGGCGCGCTCTCCCCGGTCAGCGGCGCCTCATTGATCCTCAGGGTGTGAGCCAGACCGAGCCGGGCGTCGGCGGGCACGATGTCTCCGGCCTCCAGGACCAGCGCGTCACCGACCACCACGTCCGTCGCGGTGATGATGGCGGACATCCCGTCGCGCAGCACGCGGGCCCGTGGCGAGGTCATCGACCGGAGCGCCTGCACCGCCCGTTCCGCCCGGTATTCCTGGAAGAAGCCCACGAGCGCATTGAGCACGACGACGGCGCCGATGGCTACAGCGTCCACCACCTCGCCCAGGGCGGCCGACACGACACACGCGCCGAGCAGGAGCCAGAGCATCGCGCCCTTGAGCTGAGCCGCAAGGATTGCCCATGGCGAGGCTGCTTCTTCGCGGTGGATCTCGTTCGGGCCATGCTCGGCGAGGCGGCGCCTGGCCTCGGCGCTGCTCAGCCCCGCCGGGGTCGCCATGGCTTCAGGGACTGCGGAAGGGGCGGTGCTCACGGAGCATCCCGTAAAGCATCAATCCGGCGCCCTCCCAGACCGAAGCCCGGTAGTCGGCGTTCCTTACGATCACTGATGACCGATCTCACCGCCGCAACAATGGCGGCTTCATCGAATGGCTTCGCGAGATGAGCCTTGAAGCCGGCTTCCAGCGTGCGCTGGCGGTCCGCTTCGCACACCAATCCGGACATGGCCACGACTGGCAGATGGGCCGTCGAAGGCTCGCGCAGCAATTCGTGGATGAGCTCGTACCCATCCATCCGAGGCATTCGCAGGTCGCAGAGCACCAGGTCAGGGGCAGCGCCCTGAATGACGTCCAACGCATCGCGGCCATCGTATGCGGTCGTCACCGTTGCGCCGAGAAGCTGGAGAAGGGTACTCAGGGAGTCGCGCGCATCATCGGAATCCTCGACCACGAGAATAGACAGGCCCGCGAGCTCAGCGGTGGAAGGGTCCGCGACTGGCGACGGCGCGCCATCGACATCCGAACTTTCGTACGCGAGAGGGAGCCGGACCGCCACTTCGGTGCCACGACCCTCGCCCCCGCTGGAGACGTCCACCGTTCCTTGGTGAAGCTCGGTGAGCCGTTTTACCAGGGCGAGGCCGATCCCGAGGCCTTCGTGCTCCCGGCGCGTGCCGTGCTCTTGCTGCCGGAAAATGTCGAACACGAACGGCAGGAACTCGGGCGCGATTCCCTTTCCAGTGTCGGCCACGACGACGATCGCATCGTTCGCTTCCCGCGTGAGCGTGACGCGAATGCTGCCGCCGGCGGTCGTAAACTTCACGGCGTTGGTCAGGATGTTCCTGAAGATCTGTTGCAGCCGGCCGGTATCGCCCTTCACGCGCAATGGCTCACTGGCGTCGATCAACTCCACGCGGATCGCTTTCTTCTCCACGTCCTGAGCGCACGTTTCGAGGGCCGCACGAACCAATGCCGGTACATCGTGAATCTGGAGATCGAGCCTCACCGTTCCGTGCGAGATCAGGTTTATGTCGAGGAGATCTTCGATCATCCGGCTTTGCAGCAGGGCATTGCGCTCGATGACCTCGGCAGCTCTGCGCACCTGCTCCGAGCCTTCATGGTTTTTGAGGATGCTTGCCCAGCCAAGGATCGGCGTGAGCGGAGTGCGCAGCTCATGGGAGAGCACCGCCAGAAACTCGTCCTTCGCCGCGCCCGCCATCTTCAACTGTACCGCCATCTCCTCGTATTGGCGCGTCCGAAGGTTCTCCTGGAGCAGAGCGTCCCCGAGGACCTGAAGCAGCTCGCCATACAGTTTGAGGCGCCGCTCGGGCATCGGCGGCTGCCGCCGCGTGATGTCCCAGAGCCGATTGAACGGAAGCCTGGCGGATTGGGCCCAGCGCTGGACCGCGACAACCTGAGAGAATTTCGTGAGCGCGTACCCGGTGACCGCGGCGCCCACGATCGCGTTGTCGAGAACCAGCGAGGTGCCGATGACGGTCAAGCCGTGGGAGTCGGTGCCGACCACCGCCGGCCGGGCATCGGTTTGCCTCAGGCAACGGCGAGCGCAATCGGAAAACAAACCGGGCTCGTATTCGTACTCCTGGAACAACGCGTAGAGCGGCGTGGGATGGATGGAGCCCAACGCGACTCGCCCGTCAAGATCAAAAAGCTCGACGGTGAGCCCGGTCACCGCGGTGTATTTCTCCAAGACCGGCTTCCAGAGGGCCGAGGTGAAGAGCTTGTCGTCCACGCGGCTACCTATTCTTTCTCTTCCGCTTCCGGCGGCCGGCGTTCGGGCGAGCGCGAGATCAGGCCGTAATAGCCGGAAAAAGCCGTCTTCGGTAGCGGCAATTGCCGAGGCAGCACCCGCAGACCCTGGCCGTTCACGACTTCGCACTCGCGAGTCACCCGAATCACGGGGTTTGACCGCATCTTCGCCACGGTCAGCCCAAGCCGGAAGGTGTCCCCGAGCTCGATGAAGTTCAAGAGCAGGATGTTGTCGACGAGGGAGCTCATGGCGAGGCCTCCCATCATCCTGGACATGCCGAGCATCTCCGGGTTCTCGTGGTTGTAGATGGCCGCGATCTGGTGCTCCTTCATCAGCGCCACCAGCGCATGAAAAAAGTCGCGGAACAAACGGCCCTCGGTGCCGAGGCTGGAACCGTAGGTGGAGATGCTGTCGATCACCACGCGCTTCGGTTTAAACTCTTCCACGATCTGTTCGATTCGATGAAAGTGGTGGTCGATCTCGATTTCCTGGGGCGCATCGTACTGGAGCCGAACGACGCCGCGATCGATCGCCGGCTGCAGGTCGATCCCGATGCTGAGCCCATTTCGCAAAATCTGGGGCACCTGTTCGTCGAGCGACAGCATCAGGCTGCGCTCACCGCGTCGAGCGCCTTCGGCCATGTAATGCAGCGCCATGACGCTCTTGCCGACGCCCGAGATCCCGGCCACCACGGTCGTGCTGCCCAGGAAGTAGCCGCCATTGACCAATTCGTCCAGTCCCGGAACGCCGGTTGACACCCGCGTCGATGGATCGAACGCCGCCGCCCGTTCGCGGTTCGCGGCACGGGGCGCTTGAACCCGACGATACACCTCGATCCCGTGTCCATTCACGATCCTGAAGGAATGGCGCCCCATCTGAAAATCATGCCCGCGCGACTTCACGATCTCGATCGACCGGCTCGATGCGCGTTGGTTGTCCTCCATTCTGAGCCTGATGACCGTATCGGCAATCGCGGCCTCGTAGGGCGAGGCGGAATCGCCGCCGCGCATCGCGTCCGCCTCGAAGGCCATGATGGCGGTCAGGTTCTCGCGCTGCAGGCTCTGCACCAGGACATGAAACGTATCGCGGGAATTCTGCCCGTCGAAAGGGCTCGGGCCTGCCGTGCCGTCGATGAAGATCCGTCGGGCGCCGATCTTGTTCGCTTCCTCGATGAGCAGGCTGTCGGCTTGCTGCAGCTCCTGGAGGAAGATCTCGCGGGTGGTGAAAACGATCTTCAGGCGCTCCTGGCGCTCCAACTCTGGCAGGTCCCAGCCCAGGCCGGCGGCGTCGCGCGCCAGCTTGTCGGGGGACACCTCGAACACCACGATGACCGCAGGTTCGCCGAACTCTTTGGCCCCCCGGTACGCGAACTCGGTTCCCAGCGTCGTCTTGCCGGTGCCGATCTCTCCCTCGAGCAGGATGATATTGCCGCGCGGAATTCCACCAGAAAGAATCTGGTCGAGACCGCTGACACCGGTCCTGACAAGGTCGGCTTCGGTCGTAGCCATCTTGCGGAGCTCCTTGGATCAGACAACGTTCATGGTCGATGAAAGAACAGCAGGAGATCGAGCGTCACTTCGACTGCACTTCCATGCAAGAGAGCCGCCACGAGGCTGCCCACGCCACCAGAGGCTCGTCGTAGCTGACGAACCGGTCGAGCCTGCCGGCCGAGCCCCGCGACCAAGAGATATATCAATCCTTTTTCGTGGAGGGGCGACGCTCATGCGGCGCCTGCGGGGAGGGGCGGCTCACGGCGGAGCTGCCACCCCCGCCAGATGACGTAGAACGCGGGAATCACCGCCAGCGTAAGGATGGTGAGCGAGATGAGCCCGCCCCAGAGCGGCGCCGCCACCCGCTTGGCCACGTCCGAGCCTACGCCGGTGTCGATCATCACGGGCACGAGGCCCACGATGTTCATGCCCACGGTCATGACGAGCGGCCTGACCCTCAACGTGGCCGACTCCACGGTCATGTCGATCAGGTCGCTCAGAGACCGGAGGCGCCCCTCCTTGCGCCAGGTCTCGTAGCCCTGGTCGAGGTACACCATCATGATCGAGGCGGTCTCGGTGGCGATGCCCAGGAGCGCGATCATGCCGACCCACACCGCCATGGAGGTGTTGAAGCCCATCGCGTACATCAGCCAGATGGAGCCGATCGCGGCGAAGGGCACCGAGAGCATGACGATCAGCGCCTGGGTCAGCCCGTGGAAGTTCAGGTAGAGGATCACGAAGATGAGGAGCAGCGTGAGCGGCACGACGATCTTCATGCGGGCCTGGATGCGCTCCAGGAACTCGTACTGCCCCGTCCACTTCAAAAAAGTGCCGGGCTCGAGCTTCAGCTCCCGGTCGACCTTTTCCTTCGCTTTCTTCACGTACCCGCCGATGTCCCTGTCCGTGACGTCCACGTACACCCAGCCCGTGAGGAGCCCCCCTTCGCTCTTGATCATCGGTGGCCCCATGGTGGCCTTGAACTGGCCGAGCTGCCCGAGGGGGATCTGCGCCGCGGGGCTCGACCCCATGCCGCCGGACCCGCCCGGACC
>JANMTS010000041.1:0-86485 GCA_031390755.1 Holophagales bacterium | reverse complement strand
TATCAAGCTGCTGTATGCGGAGGCCATAATCTTCCTCCAAGTCTCCTGCAAGAGTCAGAGCAGCAAAAACTTGAGGCCACTTTTAAGGCTCTCCTGGGGCCAGATGATACCTGTGTAGAAATTTTCCTCTGCCAATCCAAGCAAGACCAAGTGGGAAAGCTCTTCTTGGCTATAGAAAGAAACGATCCTTTGGATAGCCCCTCCCTGACAGAAGACGAGCGGCAACTGGACGCGATCGCGGCCTTGGTCAAGGATGCGATCATCGACCAGTATCGAGTTCACTTCGGGCGTGTCATGAATCGTTTACACCAGCGCTTGGGGTCCCTTGATCTTTCCTCCTATCAGGATTGGTGGGCTGCACTCCAAGATGCCGCCAAGGAATTTGGCCTGCTCTGGCTTCGATTTGATCCCGATAAGATTCCAGGATCTCGCGACTGGCTTGCAGATGGCGATGGAAGGATCGACTTTTCTCGGGCTCTTGAGCCGCCACCTTTGGCAACCGGTCGATACCGGTTGCGGAATCATCGTTCTTCCAGCGGAACAGTTGAAAGGTGCCTTGAGCTGCCACTCACTGCTTCAGGGATTGAGCTCTATTTGGGAATCGCGCGCACCAGCTTCGAGGCGGAGCTCGCTGAAGAACTCCCGTGGGGAACATTTCTAGAGCGCTTCGCGGCAGCGGCCGACCTGACCTTGGTCCGTATCCGAGCTATAGAATTGGAAACTGAGGCGATCCGGTTCGAAATGAACGACCTTCTCGTCCACGAGCTCCGAAGCCCTGCGCAAGAATTTGCACTCGGTGTTGAATGGCTCCAGGATACGTTTCGCCAAGACGGACAATTGGAGGCCGGCGATCCCAAACTGGAGACACTCCAAACCTTGAAAAACTCGGCCAACCAGTTTCTGGAGCTTGCCCGCTCTGTCGTCAAGCCCTCCTCTCAGGATCGCCGTCATTCTGTTCCCCTCAACGAGGTTCTGGAGGCAGTGGTCCGCTTCTACCGAAAGCGCCTAGCAGCACGAGCAATCAAGCTGTTGTGGGATGAGGACGCAGAATGGATGATCGAAGTTCCCTTCCATGTAGCCTACTTGGTGCTGATGAGCCTGGTAGGTAATTCCCAGGATGCAATTTTAGAGACGAAGGACACAATGAGGGGAAATATCACAATCCTGACGGAGTGTACCGACGAAGCAGTGCTCTGCCATGTCGATGATGACGGCTGCGGTATTCCCAAGGACAAGCAGAAGTGGTCTTTTGGACTCGGCAATTCAACAAAACCAGGTGGTAGCGGCCACGGACTCCCCCTTGCCCAGCGTGCTCTTATTCGACACAAAGGAAGTCTAGCCATCGCTGACCAACCGCCTGAAGGGGTGGTCACCCGGATGACCATAGTTTTTCCAAGGAGCAGTTCTCATGAACGATAAGAACGTCTTGATTGTGGAAGATCGCCCGGCGCTCCGCGGCTTGCTGCAAAGCGGCCTCGAAAAGCGGGGTTTTCTTGTTTCCAGCGCTGTCGATGAAAACGACGCAGCGGAGAGAAGCAGAGAGTTGGGCGCCAACCTCGACGTTGTGCTGCTCGACGTCGAGTTGGGTGCGGGAGGGAATGGTCTCGACTTTGGAATGAGACTTAGGGAGGAGTGGATCCAGAAGGGTCGATCACTCCCCGAGTTTCTGATCTTCTCCGCTCACGATAAACCAAATTACTACCAGACTGCCATCCGGCTTGGCGCAGCAGCCTACTTACAGAAGGGAAAACTCGGCGGCGATCCGTGCGATCCCGTTACGCCCAGGCCAGTGAGCATTGACCATATATCTCATCATGTGAAGGCCTTGGCACTGCGGCGAGCGTTGCGGAGCGACCGGCCAGGGATGGCCGAGCAAATCCAGGCGATAGCTCGGACCAGCCAGAGCCTAGAGGATGCGCTTGAGCGGTTCTGCAGCGACCTCTTGAGCGTGGAGCTTAAAGAAGCCTTTGGAAATAATTACATACTACTTATTGCAGGATCTCGCGGAAGGATCTGCTTTACGGAAACCCCACTAGCACTTGATGCCCCCGAGTTGCTCGAACGGATCCAGGCGGCCGTACATGGCAGGATTGGGGAGGTGGGGCCCTTAGTACTTGAGGCGGGAGATCCGTCATGGGTTCGCGATCTGTCTACAGAAGAGTATAAACAAGCGAGAAGATCCCTCAGCCAACTCAACTGCACTGCCTTCGTCCCTTTGGGGGCAGCAAAAGCATGTCGCCTGACTTTAGGCTTGATACCCGATAATTCTTCTACCGCTGAATCCACTGTTGATTTGGCCAGAATCCTTGGGCGTTATCTGAATCCTACAGTAATAACCCACTGGTTGGAACTCACTGGGTTGTGGGCTGCGATGGACATGGAGCGCCGCACGCTGTTGAGGGCAACCAGCGACTTCTGCCTTTACCAGGGGCAAGAACTTGAGTCGTTGCTCCAGCAGGCTGAGGAAGAAGGGAGGGAGAAGGGAATGGTACGGCTTGGAAAGCTTCACTCGGTTGCTCAGGATCTACGAGGTGCCGGTGAGATGCTGGCACAGGTGGACTCCCTTGCAAATGAGACGACTACGGAAGCACGTTCCCAAAGGCTCGAAATGGCAGAACTCTTGAAGAGCCAATGGGCCGTTATCCACTCACTTCATTTTCGTTTGCCCATGACTCTCCAAATCGAAGAGAAATGCTCAGCAGAAGCGCCGAGGGTCGAAGTGGAAAAGCTGGTCTCGCAGGTTCTTTATTGGCTGGGGTGGCGTCTCACTCGGTTACCCCGCAAGGAGGAAGAGCCGTTGGCACTCTATTGCCGACTTGATGACGATGGAGGAAGAGCCTACGTCCTCTTCGAAGAGCATGCGAGCAGGCGGATGCCAAAGCGGCTGCGAGACTCTCTATTCACTCCATTCATCTCTCTCCCAGCCCCGAAAGAGGACAGTCTTGGGGCCGACGAAGCCCTGAAGGGGCGCCGTTTAGGACTCTTCCTGGCAAGAATCCTGGCAGAGACTGTTGGAGGTTCCCTGGTTGAGGACTCCGACGCAATCCCTGGAGACTTCGGGCACCGTTTTGTTCTTCAGCTCCCGGCTCGTTGAGCGTTGGGCCAACATGTCTTACGTCATCGTTCAGCCGGAGGGGGATTTCGAGCCTCTCATCTCCTGGTGGATCGGATCAGATCCAGAAGTCCAGAAGAGGCAGTGGGAGGATCTCTGTCTAAAATTTGTCGAGGAAGCCAGGGCCAGAAGCGATCGGCGCGGGGAGGACAGTACCACCCCCCTCTTCAACGTCTTTCTCCTTTTCGACGAAGAGGAGTTTCCGGACGGGCTCCAGCTGTCGGCCCTCGAAGACCTTCTCGACCAGGCGCGTAAGCGGATCTGGGGAGCGCGGCTGTTCTTCGTAGTACCGCCTCTGAAGATCTCCAGAGATCTATACCCGATCATGGAAAGCCTTGGAGATTGGATGACAGCGTTGCTGAGGCAGGGAGTCACCGATCTGGTGCAAGTCCCGCACAGCTATGCCGCCGAGAACCAGGAACCTCTCCTCAAGGCTCTGCGGAATGCCGCCATCAAGGCACAAAAAAGGCAACAGTTCCTATACGCCATGGCCGACCACCGAGAGTGGCGATGCGCTTTCCTTACAGCGCAGTACGAAGGCAGGGCTTTGGTCAGCGAGCTTCTCGAACCATTGGTGATCGGCGCCCCCAGTGAGAGAGGCCATTCCAACATGCTGCTCGTCGTCACCGATGAGATCCTCTCCGTTGAGGGATTGAATGCCTATACTTATACTGATGACCCCATGCACCGAAATTGCCTGGTCGCGACGGTCAACCGGGTTCCCTCCGACGCACTCTCGGGTTTCTGCAAAGAGCAGCGTCTCGCTCCCCCTTTGGATTTTCGTGGCGAGCTCGAGCTCTGGTATTTCCTGCTTCAACTCAACCAGCTGCGCCAATGGTTTCCCCCCTCTGTCCACGGTGCCAGCTCAATCCACGCTGTCCATGCCCAGCCCGAGTCGATCCTGCAGCCCGTCCGGCAGTTCCCCTCCTTACTGTTCACCAGTGCCTTCAGCTCTGATGATGAAGAGAAGCCCCAGTGGCTGGCTGCGGCCGGAGAGGTGGGCAGGCTCCTCCGCGTATTGCCGCACGCTCTTGAACAACAGGTCGAGTTGGTGATCCAACCTGAGAGGCTGGTGCAGGCCCTGAAGAGCAACCCTCAGCCCAATGTGTGGATTCACATGGGACACGACTCTGCGAGCTCCGGTCTCCAGATCCCGGGCATGGATGTGACCCAAGAGCGCTGGGTTGAATGCTTCAAGCAATGCGACCTGCGGCTGGTACTCTTCCTGACCTGTGATTCGCATGAGATCGCCAAAGTCTTCGCCCAGTCCGGCGCCGGTGTCGCCATCGGCTTCGAGGGCAAAGTCGAGTCCGACAAGGGTTGGCACCTCGCGGCCGCAGTGCTCAAGGCCATTTTCACCCTTGGGACGAGCAGGCAGGTCATCCTCGAAGCCTTTGAGTCGGGCGCCGGGGCATTCCGTGGAGTACGGACCGTCAAGGCTACGCCAAGGGCATATTATGCGCGGGGAAGAAGATGAAGATCCTCGTCACCGCCCCCACCTCCTTCGACAGCGCGGCCACAGCACGGGAGCTTGCCCGCTGTGGCCTGGATGCTGCGGTGCTGCCGCTCTGCACCGGTGTGCCCCTGCGTCTCCCGAGAGGGATCGAGCAGGCGGTCCTGGTTCTCCCCGGGTTTGAGGTCGTGGATCTTGGCGAAGAAGTGGCCCAGTTACGCGAAGCCTTAGGCACTGAGATCCCGCTGCTCGTGTGCTGCCCGCAATTGACCCCGATCGACCGCCGGGCGGTCCTCGAATGCGGTGCGTCCGTCTTGGTGGCCCCCCGGAGCTGGGATGGGCAAGCCGTGGCCGAACGGGTGCTGGGGGAGCTCATTCTGGCTGGCGAAGTGACGCCGTATCGTTGTGGTGAACTGTGGGGCGGCACGGCAGTGCTGCAGGAACTCTATCGACAGATCGAGACGGTGGCGCCTCTTCACGAGACGGTCCTCATTCTGGGCGAGACGGGAACGGGCAAGGAGCGAGTAGCCCAGGAGATCCACCGCCGGAGCGGCCGGCCCGGAGACTTGATGGCGGTCAATAGCGCGGAGTTCACAGCGGAGCTGCTTGCCAGTGAATTGTTCGGCCACGAACGCGGCGCCTTCTCGGGTGCCGAGAAGCAGCGTACGGGCCTGCTCGTCGCCGCGGGAGAAGGAACCTTCTTTCTCGACGAGATCGGCGACTTGACCCCGACGGCCCAGGCCAAGCTCTTACGGGTTCTTGAAGAGCGCAAGGTTCGGCCTGTGGGTGGTAACCGATGGGAACCGGTGCGCGCCCGGCTCGTGCTGGCGACTCGCCGGGATCTGGAGACTGCTTCGGAGGAACAGTTCCGCCGTGACCTCTACGAGCGGCTGCGCGGCTTTACGTTGCGCCTGCCCCCGCTGCGCGATCGGAGGGCCGACCTCCCCTTGCTGGTGCAGCGATTCCTTGACGAGTACAACCACGAGTACTCGGGAGCTCGGAAGGTTCCGGTCGGTGTGCTCGACTCCCTCTTTCGCCACACCTGGCCGGGCAATGTGCGAGAGCTCCGCCTCGCCGTGCGGCAGGCGGCCGCCTACGCCGCCAGCCCCGACGGAATGATCAGCGCCCTCCATCTCCTCGAATCGGCCCAGCGACAGTCACCTCAGGTGGAGCCGGATCATAGCGTTCGATTCGACCCGGCTCGCGAGACCTGGCGCCAGGTCAACGACCGGTTGCGGGCGCGTTACTTCCGCGCGCTACTGGCCGAAACGAACGGCAACAAGGAAATGGCCGCCGACCGCGCAGGAATCAGCCGCTCGCAGCTCTACGAAATCCTGAAGAATGTGGGCGAAGGGTAGAGCCTGGACCAGGCACCCAATGTCTAGATGGGCGGCGATCGACGCCGGGATCGCGGTGGAGATCCGGCCTTAGGACATCAGCCCGCCAACGCGAACAGTCTTTCCTCAGGCCACCCCGAATTCGATAAAAATCGACAAGCACGGAAAGTTGACGACCGCGAACACCCAAAGCCATGCCGACATCTCCCCCATGGCGCAGAACAACAACCAGGGAACCGTGATCAGAATCGGTGGATCGGTGATCTCCGAAGCCCGCAGTGACAGATGCAGGTCGCCGACGGGCCGGCTCTCACGAATCAGGATCGGCTGCCTCGTCGACCCGGCTCGCAACGCACCGTCGCCGAGCAGGAGCTGGCGCGGCGGCACGTTGTCCGGAAAGCCCAGGGCCAGCAGGTAGTATTTTCCGTCCGGGACCTCCTTGAGGTGGAAGGTTCCGGCCCCCCTGAGCACACAGCAGGAGGCGGGGCGGCTGTGTGGAAGGGCGGTCTGGAAGAGGCCCGCGAAGATCACCCCTGAAAAGCCAGGGGGAGCGTCAATTTCGCCCAGGAGGTCTCCTTCGCTCCGCCCTCGCGGCGAGACGGCGGGCAGCGCCGTCGGTGGCATGGCCTCTCCATTGAGACCCGCGAGCCGGCGGAATTGGAGGGGGCACAGGCCGACCAGCTCTTTGAAGCGGCGGGAGAAGGTGCCGGGGCTGGTGAAACCAACCTCGAAACAGATGTCGATGATCCGTTCCTCGGTCGCCGCGAGCATGCGCTTCGCCGCCTGGATGCGTAGCGCGCTCAAGAAATGGATGGGCGGAATCCCCACCACTCTCCGGAAGATGCGATTGAAATGGAACGGACTGATGAACGCCTGGCGCGACATGTCTTCCAGGGACAGATCCTCGCCAAGGCAGTCGTGCATCGACAGGATGACCCGTTCAACGGCTTTCCGATGGCTGCTCTCCCGATCACCGCCAAAGATCTCCATGGCCTCATTCACGATCTACCCTCCCTGGACCTGAGAAGAGGTCGCACCTCTAGCTTCAAGGAAACCGGCGAAGGCGAACCGACGGGCTGCGGTCCTCACTGCTGGAAGAAGACCGCCGACTGCTCGGGCCGGTCGTCGCTGAACACCACCGGTACGACGTACCGGAAGTCAATGGGCTTTCCGTTCAAGGACGCCGGCTCGTAACGCCATTCGCGGAGCGCGTCGAAGGCGCGATAGATCAACCCTGGATAGAAGCCGGCATCCATGACCATGGGCTGCGTCACGCGGCCGTCCTTTTCTACCGTGAGTTGCACGAAGACCACGTGCGAGAACCGGTCGCGGTCCCGAAGGTCGTGGGGGCGTCGCGGATAGACCGCTTTGGTGCGGACCGGCTCCCGGAAACCGCTGCCGTCCCTCTCTGGCCGCACGGGGTCGAGCACGTCGGTGATCTCGTCATGCTGATCGTCAGCGTCGCGCAGGATGTTCGCCGTCAGAAAGGCGCCGGCCTTGCCGTAGGGCGAGAGGTCCATCGTGCGGAAGTTGCGGTCCAGGTTCTGCGCCACGTACCAGTGCCAGCGCGCTTCTTCCTGGTGGCCCAGCGCCGCTTCTGCGACGGCCTGGTAGGCAGACGACCGCGCAAGGGCCTTCATCTCCGACGCGGGAGTTGGATCGGCCATCGCCCCTCCCAGCGCGTCGGCCGTCGCCCGGTGATCACCGAGAGTCCCGCCGCTGCGTTGCGCGAGGGACTCGGAGAGCGTCGCCGCCTCTTTCCGCGCGGGCTCCCACTGCGCCTGCCGCAGCTGCGCGTCGATACCGGCGAGACGCTGGGCCCATTCCTGCTCGCTGCCCGCCAGGTTTTCCGCAAGGGCGGAGCCGGACAGAAGGGCGATGACTCCGAGCACCGACGCTACGTTCCACAGGGACTTCCTCATCGTGTCCTCCTTCCCCCAATTTCTGATCCGTTACTCTAGGCCGGCGACGGCCCGTCCGTCTTCTCCTACCTTGCGCAAATGCGAGGCCGAGCAAGCGCGGATAAGAAGTTCCCGCGCAATCGCGCTATGAAGGAGGCCTATTTCCTGGGAGAGACCCCATGAACAGAACGCTCTCGCTGCTTGCCCTCTCCGCGCTGCTCGCCGGGCCGACTCTCCTGACGGCCGGCGAGGCCGCACAATTGTCCTCCCAGACGGCCTCCCAGCTGGCCGCCCAGCCGGCGGCGCAGCTCTTCGCCGGGATCGCGGGGCTCAGCCTCGACCCCGGGAACGGCCGGCTCTACCTGCTCGACAAGAAGCGGAGCGCGATCTTCCGGATCGAGCCCGGCGGCGCGCCGACGCTGTTCGCCGGCGGCGCCGGCGCCGGCTTCAACGGCGACGGCCCGGCCCTGGAGACCCAGTTCCGTGTCCCGACCGCGTTCTCGGTGGACTTGCGCACGGACGAGCTGTTCGTGGCCGACACCTACAACTATCGAGTCCGTGTCATCTCGCCGGACGGCCGGGTGACGACGGTGGCCGGCGTGGGCCTTCGCGGCGTGGCGCCGGAGGAAACGCCTCCGGACTTCCCCACCGTGGAGAGGGTGGCCCGCGGCCATTTCAGCGGCGAGGGCGGGCCTGCCACGGACGCGGAGCTCAATCTCCCTTCCGGCGTCGCGGCGGATCCGATCGGCATCCTGTTCATCGCCGACTCCGGGAATCACCGGGTGCGGGCGGTCAATCGCGGGACGTCACCCGTGTTCCTGATGGGAGTCGAGATCGACGCGGGAGCGATCGTGACCATCGCGGGCACAGGCGAGCTCGGCTTCTCGGGGGACGGCGGCAAGGCGGCCGAGGCGCGTCTCGCCTACCCGGCCGAGTTGCAGGTGGACGCCTCCGGCAATCTGTTCGTGCACGACACGCTCAATCAGTGCATCCGCAAGATCGACCGGCAGTCCGGGGTCATCCACACGATCGCGCGCGGCGAGTTGGCCGGCATCGATCCCTACGAGGCGCTGCTCCACTGGTCGACGTCGATCGCCGGGCTGGCCGTGGCCACGACCCAGGAGGTCCTCTGGGTGGATCGCGTGACGGGCTCGATCCACAGCGTCTCCCGCGGCGGCGAAGACAGCGTCGTGTTCACGATGAAGCCGAAGGAGCCCGTGCTCGGCAGCGTGGCCATCGGACCGAGGGGCGAGATCTACACCGCGGACCTCTTCGACAACCGCGTGTTGCGGGTGGAAGGCGGAGCGGCGCAGATCTACGTGCAGGGCGCGCCCGGCGGCATCCGGCCGCGGTTCCCCATTCCGCCGCGCCCGGCGGCCAAGCCTTCGTCCCGCTAGCTAGGTCTTTTTCTCGATGATGTCGATGACGATGCCGAACGGGTCCTCGAAATAGAGGGCCCGGTATTCCGGCCATTCCCGGAGAATCCGGCAGCCGCTCTCGACCAGCTCTGCGCGCGCGGTCTCGTAGGACGCCACCGCGAGCGCCGGCACGAATGGGCGTACCTGATCGTCCTGATTGACGAAGAGAGTCAACACCCCGGTGTGGAACACGAGCTGCTCCGGACGTTCCTCGACCAGGCGAAAGCCCAGCGTCCCGCCGTAGAAGGCCTTCGCCTTGTCGAGGTCGGTCACGTGGATCGCTACGTTGCCGTCAGATGCGAATCGCAAACCGCTTTCTTCCGTCACGCTGGGCTCCTTGATCGGCGGGCTCCTTGATCAGCGAAGAGTCTCACAGACTCTTGAGGCGGTCCATGGGGGCGCTGCGCAGCGCCCGGAGAACAGGAAGGCAGGCGGCGAGCAGGCTGACCAGGGCCACGACCAGCGCTGCGGCCGCGTAGGTGGGGAGATCGACCGGGCTGGTCTCGAAGAGCACGGCCGACATCCAGCGCGTGAATCCGAAGGCAGCGGCGAGCCCTCCGGCGAGGCCGGCGCCGAGCGCGGGCAGCACATCGCGCAGGACCATGGAGCAGAGATCGCCGCCGCGCGCTCCGAGCGCGATCCGGAGGGCAACCTCCCGGTTGCGCCGGCTCATCAAAGCCGCGATCAGGCCGAAAACGCCGACCGCCGCCAGGGCCAGAGCCAGAGCGGAAAAGGCGGCGAGGAGCGCAAGCAGGAAACGCGGCCGGGCCAGGGAGGCGGCCACATTCTCGTCCACGGCGCGAAGATTGCCCACCGCCAGATTGCGGTCGAGCGCCGCAACCTCCCGCCGGATCTCCCCGCCGATGCCTGCAGGCTCCCGCTGCGTGCGCACCAGGATCGAGAAGAACGGCCAGGGGTCTTGTGCATAGGGGACATAGACCACGGGCGGCGGCTCTGCCTCCAGGGAGACCTGGACCGCGTCGCCGACGACGCCGACGATTCGAAACGATTGCGCCTCGGGAGTGACCTGGCCGCGCAGGGCACCGGCCAGGGGGCTGAGGGCAAGCGTCCGTCCGACGGGTCTTCCATCCGGCCCATCAGGCCAATACCGCCGTGCGAAAGAGCGGCTCACCAGGGCGACGCCGTCGGCGGTCTCGTCGTCGCCCTCGGTGAAACCCCGGCCGGCCACCACAGGAAGCCGGAGCGCATTGGCGGCCTCGGGAGTGAGCACGCGGTACTCGGCCATCGGCCGGTCCGCAGCCACGGGCAGGGGACGATCCGTCAGCGTGACGGTCGTCTGGAGCTTGAAGCCGCTCATCGGGGGGAAGTTGATGACCCCGACCTCTCCGACACCGGGCAGTCCGGCGATCCGGCGCACCGCCTCGCGCTGGAACGCCAGCACCCGTTGCTCTTCGCTGTAGCCGCCCGGAGGGAGCTGAAGCTCGAGGGCGATGAGCCCCCGGGGGACGAACCCCAGGTCGACCTCGACCAGGCGAAGGAAGCTGCGCCCCATGAGACCGACGGCGACGACGAGGACCAGGGCCAGGGCGATCTCGGCGACGACCAGGAGGTGGCGGCCGGCGATCGCCTCCGCGCCGTCGGCTGCGGAGCCCTCAACTCGAAACCGCAGGCCGGAGGCGGCGCGGATCGCCCGGACCGCCGGCAGGAAGCCCGCGGCGAGGACCGCCGTCATGGAGAGGGCCAGGGTGAAGGCCAGTGCCGGGCCGTCGAGCGAGACTTCATCCAGCCGGGGAATGTCCCGAGGAGCCAGAGTCGTGATCAGGCCCAGGCCGGCCCGGGCCAGCAGCAGCCCCAGGGCGCCGCCGAGCACGCCGAGCGCCAGCGTTTCGCCGAGGAGCAATCCGGCCAGGCGAAGGCGGCCGGCGCCGAGCGCCACGCGAAGCGCGAGCTCCTGGCGTCGAGCGCTGTAGCGCACGAGCAGGAGGAAGGCGACGTTGCCGCAGGCCATGAGGAGCACGAACGCAGCCGTGGCGAGCATGACCCGGAAGGCAGCCCGAACATGGCGGACCATCTGCTCCCGCAGCGGCACGACGCGAATCCCCCAGCCGCTGTTGTCCTCCGGATGGCTTCTCGCAAGCCTCTCGGCCACCATCGACAGCTCCGCCTGCGCCTGCTGCACCGTCTCCAGCGGCGCGAGCCGGCCGACGGGGAAGAAGAGGCGCGAGCTGCGGTCCCGTTCGGCAGCACCCGGAGTCACCGGAATCCACACCTCGACGGGCACCGACATGGTCTGGCCCCGGACCTGGAGCGGTGGCGGGAACTGGAACCGCGGCGGCATGACGGCGACGACCGTGTAGCTTCGCCCGCTGAGCCGCAGGGGCCGGCCGATCAGGGAGGCCTCGCCACCCAGGCGCCGCCAGAGGCTGTCGGACACCACGGCGACCGGACCGTGCGCTCCCTTCCCTTCCCTGTCTTCCTTGTCTTCCGGAAGGCTCCCGAGGTATGGCGGGACTCCAAGGAGAGGCAGGAGGCCGGTGGTCACTCGCGCACCCCAGATGCGCTCGGGCTGCTCCACCCCGGTGAGATCGAAGGGCATGAACTGATAGCCGCCAACCGCTTCCAGAGACTTGCTCGAGCGCTGCCAGTCCTGGAGGTTTGGGTAGGAGGCCGTCGCCTCGGTCAGGCCTTTCTCCGCATGGCTCTCCCAGATCATGACCAGACGGTCGGCGTCGCGATAGGGAAGAGGGCGGAGCAAGACGCTCTGGAGCACGCTGAACAGGGAGGCGTTGGCGCCAATGCCGAGGCCGAGGGTGACCGTCACGGCGACGATGAAGAAAGGGGGATGGTGGAGCCCCGCGGCACGGAGGATGCGCCGGGGCCAGCTCGGGCTCGCCTGACCAACTTCTGCCCCACCAGGGATGGCTGCGCTCACGGGCTCGGTTTCATGGCGCGCAGGCGGCGGTTGAAGCTGTCCACGATGTAGAGGACGCCACCGGGGCCGAACGCCAGGCCGCGGGGAAGGTTGAGCTGGGCTGCGGAGGCGGGGCCGCCGTCCCCGGAGAAGCCACGGCGTCCGGTGCCCGCGACGGTGACGATCCGGTGCTCAGGCCGGACGTCGATACGGCGGACGCGGTGGTTGTTCGTATCGGAGACATAGAGATTGCCGGCGGCGTCGAACGCGAGGCCGCCGGGACCATCGAGAGCCGCCTGCACCGCCGGTCCGCCGTCGCCCGAGAACCCTTTGCGGCCCGTGCCGGCATAGGTCCGGATCGTTCCATCGGCGGTGATCGTGCGGATGCGCTGGTTCTGCATGTCCGAGACGTACAGCGTGCCGGCGCGATCGAACGCCAAGGCCGAAGGCCAGTTGAGCTGCGCCTGCAGGGCAGCGGCGCCGTCTCCGGAAAAGCCCGGCGTGCCGGTCCCGGCGACCGTGAGGATCCTCCCCTCGCGGTCGATCCTGCGGATGGTGCCCGTCTCCTGGCACGCGACGTAGACCTCGTTCGTCCGCGGATGGCGGGCGAGCGCCACCGGCAGGCCGAGACGCTCGCCCCGCCCGCCTGCAACGGTGTCGACGAGCCCGCCGTCCGGTCCGAAGGTAACCCTCCGGATCCGATCCGCATACTGGTCCGCAACGTAGACGGCCCGCCCGCCGTCGATCAGCACATCGGTGGGATGGAGAAGCTCGGCCTCTTCCGGCGGGCCGCCGTCGCCGCGGTTGCCAAGCACGCCGTGGCCGAAGAAGGTTTCGACGATGCCCTGACGCGGGACGATCCGGCGTACGGCGTAGTGGAACACGTCCGGCAGATAGAGGTTCCCTTCGGCGTCGGCCGAGACGGGCCCGAGCACCGAGAACGTCGCCTGGTCGAGAGGGACTCGGCGGGGCACCGGCGCGTTGCCGGCGAGGACGGCGACGGAGGCGGCAGCCGGGGAGGCGGCAGGCGTCACCCGAAGCACGAGATTGCGGTACACGTCCGCCACGTAGATTTCGCCGCCGGGGCCCACGGCCACGCTGCCCAGCCCGGCCTCGCCGGCCCGGGCCGTGTAGAGGATGCTGTCCTCTCCCTGGGGGCTGAGGAGGTGGAGCGAGCGATCGACGCGGTCCGTATAGACGATGTCCCGGGAGGGGGTCACCCCCAGCCCGACGATCGACACCGCCCACCTTGTAGCGGCCTCCCTCGGATCGAGACCCGAACGCCTGCCGTGGATCAGGGTGCTGATCGCGCCCGTCCGCAGGTCGATGCGGCGCACCCGTTGATTGAAGGTGTCGACCACCAGAAGGTTGCCCGCGCCGTCGAGCTCGAGCTCGGCGGGATAGGCCAGGCGGGCTGCCGTGGCCGGCCCGCCGTCGCCGGCAAAACCGAGAGTGCCGTCGCCCGCCACGCTGCGAATCTCTCCCGGTGCGATCGTCACCCCGGCCGCTCTCAACGGAGCGGCGCCGCGGTTCACCGCACGGATCCGGTGGTTGCCGGAGTCGGCGATATAGAGCAGGCCGGCCCCGTCTGCGGCGATCCCGGAGGGTAGATTGAGCTCCGCCTCCGCCGCCGGTCCGCCGTCGCCGCTGAAGCGGCCGGCGGCGAACCCTTCGAGAGTCGGGAACTCGGTCCCAAGCTGATCCGGCGGCACTCCACGCCGGCCGATCCCGGCCACGGTGCGCACCTGGGAGCCGTCTGCGGAAACCGCGCGAACGCGGTGGTTCTGAGTATCCGCGATGAGCAGCTCGCCACTCACGGGATCGAGCGCCAAGGCGGACGGAACGTGCAACGCGGTCTCACGGGCCGTCCGGCCGTCGCCGTCGAACCCGGCCGACAGAGCTCCGGCGTAGGGGGTCACGGCCGCGCCGTTCGGCTCGATCCGGAAGACCAGGCTGCGTCCCTTGTCCACCAGATACACGGCGCCGTGGCGGTCCGCGGCGAGCCCGGCGGCGCCGAAGAAGCTGACATCCCTGGGGGCGAACGAGGCCGGGAGGGGCTGCCCGCCCGCCACCGTGAGGATCTGACCGGTTTGGAGGTCGGGCCATGGACGCACGGCGGGCGCGGCGGCGAGGGCGAGCACCCCGATCCAGGGCAGGAGAGCGAACGGAAGGCGGCGTCGAATGGTGCAACCTCCGGAAGAGAGAAAGGCTCTGTAAAGGGTACCTCTTTCTCTTCCGTTTTGTCTTATCCCCGTTTGCGCAATCTCGGAGAAGACACGGTCCGGCAGCTCCTCTACCTTGGAGGCGTCTCTCGCGGCACAGGAGGACGGGATGAGGAAGCTCCAGGTGCAGGGATCGGCGCCCCTCGGCGCAGAGCCGGGCGAGCGGCCGATCTTCCGAGGCCACATCCAGAGCCTCGACGGTCTGCGGGGATTGGCGATCCTCCTGGTCCTCACGGTTCACCTGTGGAGACCGGAGACCCGGACCGCCCTCGGCATGGCGATCACCCGCACGGCGCGCGCCGGCTGGACCGGTGTGGACCTGTTCTTCGTGCTCAGCGGGTTCCTGATCACGGGTCTGCTCATCGACTCGCGGGCCAGGCCCAATTTTCTGCGCAACTTCTTTGCGCGCCGGGCGCTGCGCATCCTCCCCCTCTACACCCTGTTCCTGGTGGTCAGTCTCGTTCTGCTTCCGCTCTGGTTCGATCACCTCGGCCTGAGCCAACGCCCGAGCTTCGGCAACCGGGCCGACGCCGCCCACTGGCCCTGGTACGCGCTCTTCGTCTCGAACTACTGGATGGCCCTCGCCGATCGATTCCCCGCCGGATGGAGCAACAGCCTGACCTGGAGCCTGGCGGTCGAAGAGCAGTTCTACCTCCTGTGGCCCTGGCTCATCCTGGTCTGCCCGCCGCGGTGGCTGCCGCGGGCGATCGGCTTCGTCTTCGCCGCCGCGATCGCGGCCCGCGCCTTCGTCGTCTGGCTCGACGCGGGCTGGCTGACGGCAGCGCTCGTCACGCCCTGCCGGATGGATGCTCTCGCGGCGGGCGGATGGGTCGCCGCCTATCTGCGCTCGCCGGGATTCCAGGCACGCACGTGGCGATGGCTCCTGCGCGGCGCCGTCGCGCTCGCGCTACCGGCCGCCGCCGTCTGGATCCTCTGGGAAGACGGCGATCCCCGGACCGGGGCAGCCTTCCAGGTCGTCGGCTATTCCCTTCTGGCCGTCGCCGGAGCGGGGCTGCTGGGCGCCGCTCTCACCGGGGACCCGCCCGTCCTTCGCCCACTCCGCAGCTCGCCGCTCGTCGCCCTGGGCAAGGTCTCTTACGGCATCTACCTCTTCCACCTGGTCCTGTTCACCGCCGTGCTCCCGGTGGCCTATAAGACCGTGCTCGCTCTGACCCGGTGGCAGATCGCCGAGCGCTTCTTCTGGTGGGCCTTCGGTGTCGCCGGATCCTGGCTGCTTGCGTGGTTCCTGTATCGCGCGGTCGAGGCTCCGTGCCTGCGTCTCAAGGAACGCTTCCGCACGCCGACCTCGGACACCGCCGACCTCGGCGCCCCCAACCCTCTCCCATCCGGCAGCCGATCGCCGGCGACCGAGGCAGCGGCTTGACCTTCACCAGCATGACGTTCCTGGTCTTTTTCCTGACCGTCTGGTCGCTGTACTGGGCTCTGGGGAAAAAGGAACCCCAGAACTTCCTGCTGGCCCTGTCGAGCTACGTCTTCTATGGCTGGTGGGATTACCGATTCTGCTCGTTGATGCTGGTCTCCAGCCTGCTCGACTATGCCGTGGGGCTCGCGCTGGCACGGGTCGATGCGCCGCGCTTGAGGAAGGGCCTGCTGCTGCTCAGCATCTGCGGGAACCTGGGCCTGCTCGGTTTCTTCAAATATTACGATTTCTTCGCGGAGAGTCTCGCCGCCCTGGGCCGTTCGCTCGGCGTGGAGATCTCGCCAGCGACCCTCCACGTCCTGCTGCCCGTCGGGATCAGCTTCTATTCGTTCCAGACTCTCGGCTATGCCATCGACGTCTATCGGCGCGATCTCGCGCCGACGCGCAATCTGATCGATTTTCTCGCTTTCGTTTCGTTCTTTCCGCAGCTCGTGGCCGGACCGATCGAGCGGGCGGGCAACCTGCTGCCGCAGATCACCTCGCCCCGCCGTTTCGACGCCGAGCTCGCCGCCGACGGTTGCAGGCAGATGCTCTGGGGCGTCCTCAAGAAGATCGTCATCGCCGACAACCTCGCCGTGCTCGTCGACCGCGTCTACGCCTCCCCCGCCACGCAGTCGGGCCCGCAGCTCGCTCTCGGCACCGTCTGCTTCGCCTTTCAGATCTACTGCGACTTTTCCGCCTATTCCGACATCGCGATGGGCTGCTCGAACCTGTTCGGCATCCGGCTGATGAGAAACTTCGCCTATCCCTACTTCTCCCGCAGCCTGACCGAGTTCTGGCAGCGCTGGCACATCTCGCTGTCAACCTGGTTCCGCGACTACGTCTACATCCCGCTGGGGGGCAACCAACGAGGGATGGCGAGGTGGCGATTCAACCTGGTCGCCACCTTCCTGCTGAGCGGCCTCTGGCACGGGGCGGCGTGGCAATACGTGCTCTGGGGAGGGTTGAATGGAGCGGGCGTGGTCTCCGAGACCTGGCTGCGGCGGCGAGGCAGCCGACCGGTCGATGAGGTACCCGGCGGCGCTGGCGGGCTGGGGCTGCGCTCCCTCGCCGGAATCGTGGCGACCTTCACGTTCATCTGCCTGGGCTGGGTTCTCTTCCGCGCCCCGTCGCTCGCGGACGCGTGGCTGATCTTCCGACGCATGGCGACGGAGTCGGCCAGCCTCGGCGCCTGGCAGAGCCTCTGGGAGACGATGGTCGGCGGCAAGGTGGCGCTGATCGGCCTCCTGATCTTCATCGGGCTCGAATGGTCGCGGCGCACGCACCTCCATCCGCTCGTCTTCCTCGGTCCTTCGCGGAGCCTCCGCTGGGCTCTCTATACCTTGGCAGTCCTGGTCGTCTGCCAGCTCGCCGCCGCCACCGGGCGTGAGTTCATCTACTTCCAGTTCTAGGACAGCTCCAGGAGGAGAGGACGCGATGCGCAGGATCGTTCTCCGTGGACTGCTCTTCTGCCTGTTGCAACTCGCGGTGATCGCCTGGGTCGTCGCGCCCTACCGCCCCAACCCGGAGCTCTTCTGGGCGAGCACCTTGACCAAGAACCAGCGGCTGCGCGACGCCCCCGGGCCGCGCCTGATCTTCGTGGGCGGCTCGAATCTCGCTTTCAGCCTCGATTCCACCCAGGTGGAGGCGGCGCTCCCCTTCCATGCGGTGAACATGGGGCTGGACGCCCTGCTGGGGATGGATTTCCTGCTGCGCGAGGTCCGCGGTCCGTTGCGCCGCGGCGACGTCGTGGTTCTGTCGTTCGAAGCGCAGGAGTTCCTGGGTTGGCGCAGCGGCCAGGTGTTCTCGCTCGCCCGTGTGATCGAGCAGCGCCCGGCGAGCACCGCGTTCCTGGGTGCGGGTAACGTCGCGGCCCTGCTCGACCGCGGCTTCTCCTTCTTCCACTGGGTCTTCGTGAGCGCCCGGAAGGATCTGCACCGCCAGAGGATCCAGGGCGTCTACAGCGCGGCGGCCTTCGAAGAGCGCGGCGACGCCGTGCTTCACCTGGACAAGCGGCCGCGCGGCAACAGGATCCCGCGCACGTTGGAGGAGACCTGGAAGACCGGACGCGTCGATCACGGCGCCCTCCGCTCGCTCGACCGGTTCGACGCCGACTGCCGGGCGCGCGGCGTGCGGGTGTTCCTCTCTCACCCTCCCCTGCCCGCGTACTACACGGAGGACACCCCGGCGGTGCGCGCGATCGAGGAGGCGATCTATGGCCGCACGACGATCCCCGTTCTCGACCGCCCCGCGGAGATGTTCTTCCCACTGGAGGATTTCTTCGACACGGAGTATCACCTGCTGCGTGCCGGGCGCGAGGAGCGGACCCGCCGGCTGATCGTGCGGCTCGCCGAGCGGCTGCAACACTCGCCAGGCGGTGATCAGGAGCCACTGCGGTCGAGCCGCTCGGGGGTGAACAGCTCATCCGCCAGACCCACGGAATAGTCGACGTCCGCCACCCTGACTTCCGTGCCGTGCTGGGCGCGAAGGTTCTGCATCGCGAAGCGCCGCACCGTCCAGATCCCTTCGACCTTCGTGATCTCCTCCGCCCGGAAGCGCTTGAAGACCTTGCCCTCTTCGTCGTGATAGTCGGCCTGGACGATCACCCAGAGATCCTCCCGGACCCAGCCGACCGACTTGGAGAATCCGAGCTCGCTGCGCAATCGCTCGGTGCGCGGGGTCATCTCGACCTTCAACGCGAAACCCTCGCCGAGACGCTCCCGGCCGAGGGTCCGCAGGTCGTAGTCGGCCAGCGGGACCTCGACCAGGAGATCTTCACAACTGAAATCGCTGGCGAGAGCGGAGAGCCCGCGGGACTTCACGCCGACGAGCTGCCTGGAGCCCGGGAAATACATCCACATCGCACTGCGCGGAGCGCCTTCCGAAACGAGCAGGCCGATCCCCATCTCGTGTTCCGGCGCGGTGATCCAGTAGGCGGTCCGATAGCCGGCCGGAAAGCGCTTGCGCTGCATCGAGATACTCTTGCGGAAGTCGCCGCGGCGAGCATCGTGCAGCGTCATCTCCAGGCGCATCCGGCTGTCCTCCCCGCGCGTCCGGGCGTTGACCCGGCGCATGACCTCGTCTCCCGGCGGAAGCGTCCGGGGAGCGGACGCGGCTGTCTGCGCCGCGGCCAGAGCCGCGGCGCAGACACTCAGCAACAGAGCGGACCGGGCGCCTTTCATATCGGCAGCTCCTCGAGGGCAGCCGATGCCGTGGCCGGCTGCCGTAGCTCGAACCGGCGCCGCAGGAGAGTCGCGACGGCGGGCAGCAGGATCAGGCTGGCCGCCAGGCTGGCCGCCAGGTTCACCGAGAGGACGAGCGCGAGGTGGCGGTTGGGAGGGACGCTCGAGGCGAGGAGGACGGCGAAGCCGAGAAGGACCACCAGGCCTTGCAGCAGGATGGCGCCCCCCGTGCTCGCGCCCGTAAAGCGGATCGCCTCGTTCCACTCCAGGCCGCGAGCCAGCCCGAGGCGGAGGCGGGCGATCCAGTGGAGCGCAAAGTCGACGCCGATCCCGAACGCAATCGCGCAGAACGTGGAGGTCGCCACGCCGAGGGGCAGCCCGATCCACCCCATGAACCCGAAGTTCCAGAGCACCGAGAGCGTGACCGGGAGCACCGCGAGCGCCGCAGAGGAGGTGGATCGCAGCATCCACAGCACCGTCAGGAAGGTGGCCGCCAGGCCGGCCAGCGCGCTGGAGCGCTGGCTGCGGGCGATGGAGTCGACGAGCAGATGTCCCAGCCAGGCGTCGCCAGCCAGGCGGACGTCGGGCTTCCCCGCGGGCAGCTGCCAGTCGAACCGGCCGGCCTCGCTCGCCACCGCGGCGGTCTTCTCGGAGTCGGCGCGATTCAGGAAGACCCAAAGGTTGACCGCCGTCCCGTCGGGGGACAGGTAGGGATCGAGGCTCTGGCCGCCGCCAGCCATGCGGTAGAGGAGGCACCATTCGTGGCTTTCCCGCGGAACGCGCGGCAGGCGCTCCGAACCTTCCAGCGCGCGGCTCACCGAGCGCAGCGAATCCACGAGCGACAGGCCTCCCCCGACCTCGGGCAGCGCGGCCAACCGGGTCTGCAGCCGTTGCAGCTCGCGCAGGAAGCCGGGGTCGTGAACCGTACCGCCGGCCGGGCGGATCACGACGTTGAGCAGGTTGCTGCCGTGGAACGATCGATTGAACCAGCGGTCGGAGACCACCAGCGGGCTTGCGGCGTTGAAGTTCTGCACCCAACTGTCCTGGATCCGCACACGGAAGGCTCCGGCGCCGATCAGGGCCGTAACAAGGGCGGTCAGCGCGAGAACCCGCCACGGCGCGGCGGCCGCGGCGATCCCGAGGCGCTCCAGCAGAGCGGTGGCGCGGGGGTGGCCGGCACGCGCCAATACGCCCCCATCGACCTCGCCCAGGCGCGAGAGCAGCAGGCCGGCCGGTACCACGAAGACCGACACGGCGAGCGCGGAGAGGACGCCGAAGGCGGAGAAGAGCCCAAAGTCGCGCAGCGGAGGGATGGGGCTGAGCGCGAACGAAAGAAAGCCCACGGCGGTCGTCAGCGAGGTGAAGAGGACCGGCGACAGAACCTCGTCGAGGGTCTTCTCCATGGCCTCCCGGCGGGATCGGGCGGTCCGGCAATGAGCGCTGAAGTGTTGCGCCATGTGAATCGTATCGGCAACGCAGTAGGTGGACAGGATCACCGGCATGACCACCGTCACCAGGGAGAGCGGCTGGCCAAGGAGGCCCATGAGGCCGAGCGTCCAGAGCACGACGGTGACGCCCTCTCCCAGGCCGACCAGCACCAGGGACAGGCGGCGGAACCAGGTCCAGAGGCTGAGCGCCACCAGGCCGAGAGCCAACGGGAGGAGCCGGGCGAGATCCGTCAGCACGTGATCGCCGAGCTGAGACTCGGCGGCCGCGGGCCCGACCAGATGCGCGCGGTAGCCGCGCAGCCCCGGATCCCGCGCCCACTCGTCTGCAATCAGGCGGGAGACCTGCGCAACGAGGGCGCGGCGGTCGGCGCGGCGGTCCAAGGGGGCGTAGATCGCGGTGGAGCGGCCGTCGGCCGAGAGCAGGACGCCGCGGAAGGCAGGCTCCCGCAAAGCAGCTGTCCGGACAGCCGCGGCGGGCTCGGGTCCGCGCACGGTCTCGACGAGGGGCGGCGCGAGGTCCAGCAGGCCGCCGGAGCGCTCGGCCGAGGGCTCGGTCGCCAGGCTCCGCACCTCCTCGGACCGGACGCCCGGAAGGCTGGAGATCCGCCGCGTCAGATGCAGCACCGCGTTGAGCGGCGCGGGAGCGAACAGGCCGGAGCCAGGGGCGGCAGGCTCGATGCCGACGACGAGGAAGTCCGAGCTCGCGAAGGTGTCGTCGACGGCCTTCTGGAAGACTACCGCCGGATGGTCCGGTGCGAAGAGATCGCGGCCGTCGGTCTCCAGCCGCAGCTCCGACAGCGGCGGCAGCCAGGCGCAGCTCAGCAGGAGGAACACCCCCACCGTGAGGCGGGGGCGGGCAAGCGGCAGGCGGGCCCAGCGGCGGAGCCGGTTCAAGGCTGGACGCTCGCGACGCTCGCCACGAGGAAGCCCGGCTCGGGCCCCAGACGCACCCGCAGCACGCGGTTGTGAAACGTGTCCGCGATCAGCAGGTTGCCTTTGGCGTCGAAGCTGATGGCGCGCGGACGGCCAAGGTTTTCAACTACCACCTCCAGCTGCTTCCCGGTCCATTTGACAACCCGGTTGCGGCCGGTCTCGCAGATGTACAGCTCGCCGGAGGGCGATACCGCGACATCCTGCGGGAACGTCACCTCCTTTTTGCCGAGCAGCTCTCTCATCCTGCCGTTCTCGAGAATCTCGATGGCGCCTGGCCGCGGCAGGGCCAGCACCAGGTGGCCGTTCCAGCGCGCGATGCCGTGAAAGATGAGGTTCTCGGAAACGCCTTCCCCCAGGGGGACCGAGCTGATCCTGCCGCTCGTGAGATCGACCTGCCTCAGCCTCGAGGAGACGGCGCTCGCGATGAGAAGGGAGCGGTCGTCCTCGAGCAGGATGGCGTGCGGGTTGAGCAGCGGCGCCTCCGAGGCCGGGCCGCCGTCGCCATCCTCGCCGACGTACCCGTTGCCGGCGATCGTCGAAATCACGCCGGTCGCCGGATCGACGGCCCGCACGCGGTTGTTGTAATAGTCGCCAATGTAGAGGCGACCACCGCCGTCCACCTGCACCTCCGCCGGATAGCCGAGCGAGGCCCGGGTCGCCGGACCGCCGTCGCCGTTGAATCCGGGGACTCCGGTGCCGGCGACGGTATGGATCCGTCCCGCCGGGTCGATCCGCCGCACCTTGTGATGGAGCGTGTCGGAGACGTAGATGTTCCCCCTGTCGTCGGAGACCACGCTGCCCGGATGGGCGAGCCGCGCCGCCAGGGCGGGTCCCTCTTCCCCGATCGTGCCATTGCCGGCGATCACCACCGGCTCGGCCTTGCCGGGCGCGAAACGCAGGACCCGGTTGCGATGGATGTCGCCGACCCAGAGGTTGCCGGCGGCGTCGAGCGCCAGCGAACCGGGCGACCACCGGCTCTCGCTCCCCTGCGGCCCCGATTTGTAGAGCGTGCGGAGGCGGCCGGTGGTGGCGTCGACACGGCAGATCCGGTGATTTCCCATGTCCGCGAGCAGCAGGTTGCCCTCGCGGTCGAGGACGATGCCGTCGGGCGTGCGCACCGGAGACTGCGAAGCGCGCGCGCCGTCCGCCATCCGGCCGGACTCGCCCGTCCCGACCGCAGTCGAAAGGTCCGCGGTCCGCGGATCCCAGCGCACGACCCTGTGACCGAAGTACTCGACGGCGTAGGTTCGACCCTGACTGTCCTGGGCCAGGGCACGGACGCCGCCGCGGAGCCGGGATGCATCGGGCAGCAGCGCCGTCCAGTGACCGTCGCCGCCCAGCTTCCAGATCTGTCCGCGGGGAGCGTCCGCGACCAGCAGACCGCCGGGGGTCCAGACGAGGCCGCCGGGCTTGCCGAAATTCCCCTGGGGCGCCCCCAGATCCTCAATTGTGCCCTGGGCGAGATCGATCCGCTTGACCTTGCGGCTGACGATCTCGCCGACGTAGAGGAACCGGCCTTCGGCGTCCAGAGCGAGCGGCGCCGGGCCTTGAAGGGGGTGCTCCTTCGCGATCCTCGATTCCGCGGCACTGAACAGCAGGCCCGTTCCGGCAATGGTGCTGATGACGCCGGTCTGGCCGTCGATCCTGCGCACGCGATTGGCGCCCGAGTCGGCGACGTAGGCGTTGCCCTTCGCATCGACGGCGAGGCCGCCGACGCCCACGAAGAGGGCGTCGATGGCCTTGCCGCCGTCTCCGGCATCGCCGCCTCCGGCGATGACCTCGATATGGCTGAAGGTGACGTTGGCCCTGGGCGGGATCGACGGGGCGGGCGGGGTGGGCTCGGCGGGGCTGCCGGTCCCTCCCGTGGCGGCGAGCAGGCTCCCCGCCAGGCCGACGAAGACGATCGTCCGCCGCACGCGCTGCGTTCTGGTCATGGCTTGCCTCCTTGGGATGCCCGGTCCGGCTGGACTTCGCTCGCCACCGGGCTCCCAGACCTGCGGTAGGTGATGTCGCCGGTGAGCGACTCGAGAAAGGCGATCAGCTCCGCGACCTCCGTCGGAGTGAGAGCGAGCGGCTGGATCCTCTCGTCCAGGAACGGGTTCGCCCCGCCGCCCTTCCCGTAGAAGGCCACGACCTCCTGGAGTGTCGCCAGCTTGCCGTCGTGCATGTAGGGCGCCGTCTTCGCCACGTTGCGCAGGCTCGGCGTGCGAAACGCGCCTTTGTCCTCGCGCTCCTTGGTGACGTGATAGCGGCCGAGATCAGGACCATCCGCCCAGCCCACGCCCGTATTGTGGAACGCGAAGTCGGAGAAGAACGGGCTCTCCGGCGTGTGCGTGTGGCAGCGGACGCACCCCGCCTTGCCGCGGAAGATCTCGAGCCCGTTCCGTGCCACAGTTGACAGAGCTGCCGTCTCACCCGCCATGTACCGGTCGAACGGAGAGTCTCCGGAGAGGATCGTCCGTTCGAACGAGGCAAGGGCCTGAGCGACTCGGGGCCAGGTGATCCCCGCGTCCCCGAAAGCGCGCGCGAAGAGGGGCGGATAGGCGGGGTTGGCTCCAAGCGCCGCCACCACTTTTTCCTGCGTGTTGTTCATCTCACGCGGGTGGGTCACCGGGTAGAGGGCCTGGTCCTCGAGGCTCAGCGAGCGGCCGTCCCAGAGCAGGTGGCCGGCGTAGGCTGCATTTACCACGGATCCGGCATTGTGCTCGCCGAGTTGGCCGCCGATGCCGGTCGAGAGCGCAGCGCCGTCGGTGAAGTAGCGGTCCGGATGGTGGCAGCTCCCGCAATGGATCTTCCCATCGGCCGACAGGGCCTGCTCGAAGAAGAGCTTCTCGCCGAGCGCGACCTTGTCCGGCGTCAGCGGGTTGTCGGCCGGTACCGGCACGGCCGGCAGGCCTGCCGGTACCGGCGCGGGGAACCACGGAGCTTCAGGGGGACTGGCGCGGAGAGCCGCGGCTGCCACGACGGCCAGCGCCAATCCGAGCGCGAGCCTTACGGGCTGGTCACCTCCCGGCAAGGCCCACCTCGCACAGGGGCTCCGCCTCGGCCGAGAGGAGGACGGTCGACGCCTCGCCCGGCCGCAGCGTCTTGCGCATCAGCTCGAGCAGGCTGGTGGGAGTGAGGCCGGCCAGCACAGGCTCGGCGGTACCCGGGTCGCGGATGCCCCGGATCGCAAGCAGAGCGAGAGAGCGGCGGTAGAACTGATCGCGGAAAGACGCCTGGTCGAGTTGCAGCCGGCTGCGCAGCAGCGCCCGCGCCAGGTCGAGCTCCTCCTGGGCCACGGGCTCCCTCACCAGCCGCTGCAGCTCCTCGAGGATCACCTTGCGGGCGGTCTCCACCTGGTCGGTCTGGCAAGCGATGCGCAACGTCAGGCCGCGCGTGCCGACCGGCAGGCAGGCGGCCTCGACGGTATAGACGACCTGGGATTCGGTGCGCAGCCGGCGCTGAAGCCGCGAGTTGTAGCTCGCCCCGAGGATGTGGGCGACGAGCTGCCAGCCATAGAAAGCGGTGTCGTCCTCCACCTCGGTGCCGAGGCCGACCAGCAGGGCCGGCGGCACCGCTCCCTCTTCACGCAGGCAGCTCAGGCCGGCCCCCGGGGCCCGGGACGGCTCGACAGGCGCCCTCTCGAAGGCCGCCGCGGCGGAGCCATCGGCGGCTCTGCCTGCATCCAGTCGCCCGAAGTCCCGCCGCAGAACGGAGGCAATGTCCTCCGTCGGCTCCGTCGGCTCCGTCGGCTCCATCGGCAGCTCCCCCCAGACCGAGAGGACCATCCGTTCCGGGGTGTAGCCGCTCGACCAGAATCGGGCGAGCGCTTCCCGCTCGATGGAGGAAGCCACAGGGGCGGCCGGAGCCGGTCCGCCTTCCGAGGCGAGCCAGGCGAGCCGGTCGAGCTCCGCGGTGGCCATTCGCCAGGGGTCGATCTGCTCACGCGCCGCGAGGCCGCTTCGTTGGGCGACCGCCTCCATCCAGGTCTCCTCCGGCAGAGTGTTGCGAGCCAACAGATCCGCCAGGAGGCGCAGGAAGCGGATCGTGTTGCGGGTGGGCACGGCGAACCGGAAGACGGCGACCTCGCGGCCGACCGTCGAGTCGAGGACGACGCCGAGGTGGGCAAGCTGGAGTTGGATCGGCGGCTCCTCCGCGCCCAGCCGGCCGGCGGTGAGCGCCGCAGCCGCCACCCGCGCGACCTCCTCGCGGTTCGGCCCGGCCGTGCCAGTGCCGGCGCGCACGACCAGCAGGACCTCACTGAAGAGCGCCGTCCGCTGCGGCTTCCCGAGCAGGATGCGCAGCCCGTTGGGCAGGTCGGTCTGCTGAAACCGCTCCAGGCCGGGTGGCGGGGTGATCTCTGCTGCGGCGTTCGACCCACCCGCCTGCGCAGCCCAGACGGCAAGGACGGCGCAGCAGAGAGCCCGTCGCCGCACCCTCAATGTCCTCCCGGTCCGGCGATGGCAGCGGCCGCGACGGGCTGCACGCTGAACATCCGCCGGGCAACCCCCCGGACGTCCTCGGGCGTGAGCCGGCGCAGTTCGTCCAACCGGGCGAACGGCACCTCGGCGTCGTCGTGAATCGCCTCGTGCAGGCCGAGGAGCGCGGCCAGGGCCGGCGGATCGTCGAGCTGCGCCGAGAGCCTCATTTCGGCCTGCAGGATCGCCCCTTCCACGTCCACGTCCGGCGCCTGGCCAAGCGCCTTGAGGAGCGCCGAGACCTCTTGAACGAGAGTCTCGTGCCGGACCCCGGGATTGCCATAGACATGCACCAGAAAGATCGAGGTCTGCTTCTCCGAGGGATAGCTGGGTGCCGCCCCCACGCTCCAGGCGAGCGGCTGCTCCTGCTCCATGCGGAGCTTCAACGGAGAGAGATCCCGTGAATTCACCAACTCGGCCAGCACTTCGAGCGCAGCGGCCTCCCGCGGGCCGTCGGCCCGCGGGAATGCCAGGAAGACCAGCGGGCTGCGCGTGCGGTTGAACGTCCTCACCCGCGGCGCCGCGGGCGGCGCCGGACGCGATTGGCGCGACGGCGGCGGCTCCGCCGGCCCCTCGGGCTCCCAGTCACCGAAATAGCGCAGACACAGGCGGTAGACCTGCTGGGGGTCGACATCCCCCACCACGGCAATGGCCAGATTCTCCGGCCGGTAGAAGCGGTTGAAATGGGCGAGCGCGATCGGCCGGTCGATCGCACGGATCTCGTCTGGATCGCCCGCGCGCGGCTGCGCTTCGGGAGCGCCGGGGAACAGCTCCTCAAGGAAGCGCTCCTGGGGCGTCGGCTTGCCGCCGGTCAACCCGGCGATCTCGCGCAACACGACATTGCGCTCGCTGTAGAAGCGCCGGAACACCGGCTGGCGCAGGCGGTCGGCCTCCAGAGAGACCCAGTACTCGAGATCCTCCACGGGGATCCAGGTGAAGAACTGCGTCGCGTCAGCCGTGGTGGTGGCGTTGAGGCCGATGGCGCCGCGGGCTTCCAGCCGGCCCCCGAGGATTTCGCCCGGCTCGCTCGTTCGCTGCGCAGCCTTCTGCGCCTGCTCGAACCACCGCTCCAGGCCGATCAACGCACCCGGCTCGGGCTCTGGCTTGAGGCGCTCCCGTTCGAGCGCCCGCACGGCCCGATCCAGCTCGGTGAGCGCCGCCGCCTCCGCCGCCGCGTCGAGCGTGCCCAGGGTGGCAGAGCCCTGGAGGGTGACGTGCTCCAGCAGATGCGCCATCCCCGATTGGCTCTGAGGATCGTCGATCGAGCCGAGATCCACCGTGAGGTTGACCGCTGCGAGGCGCAGCTCCGGCCGGACCGCAACGGCCAGGGCGAGGCCGTTGGGGAGTTGGAAACGGGTGATTCCATGGCCCGACAGGCCTTCTCTCCCGGGCTCCACTTCCGGCTGCGGGAACCGCACGCGCCGGACGCGGTGGTTCTTGCTGTCGGCGATGTACAGCTCACGGCCGTCGCCGCTCACGGCCACGCCGCCGGGCTGGAAGAACGAAGCCTGGGCGGCCGGACCGCCGTCGCCCTTGAAACCCTGGATTCCGTCGCCGGCCACGACCGCCGTTTCCGCGCTTCTCAGGTCGAGACGCAGGATGCGGTGAGCGAGCGCGTCGGCCAGGTAGACGTAGGGCTGGCGCACCGCCATGTCGATCACCTGCGAGTCGCCGGACGGAGCCGGAGGCAGGCCGCTGATGCGCAGGCCCGGCTGAGCGGTCTTGAGCGGGTCGAGCGGGTCGAGCGGGCCGCGCGGATTGTCCGGATCGAAGAGGCGCACCTCGTCGCTCTCGTGCACGAGATGGTAGAGCCCCTCGGACCGCGCCTCCAGGCTGGTGATCCCGAGGGCGAGCGGGTCGGCCCCTCCTCCGGAGGCGGCGGCGTGCAGGGTGCGGATGATCCCCGTGCCGGGCTCGACCGCGCGCACCCGCCGGTTGCCGAAGTCGGCGATGTACACCGTCCCGTCCTCCCCCACCGCAACGGCGCCGGGGAGGCGCAGGCGGGCTTCCCTGGCAGGACCTCCGTCTCCAGTGTCCCCAGGCTCTCCAGTCCCCGCAAAGGCGTGAAGGATGCCGGTTGCGAGGTCCACCTTCCACACCCGGCTCGACACGTTGTCGGCGATGTAAAGGGCTTTCGTCCCGTCAACCGCGATTCCCTCCGGCAGCAGCAGGTCAGCCTCGACGGCGGGGATTCCGTCGCCGCTCCGCGTGCCCCCGCCGGCCACCGTCGTGATCACACCGCTGGCCATGTCTACGCAGCGGATGCGGCGGGTGCCGTAGTCCGCGATGTAGACCTTGCCGGCCGCAAACACGACGTCGCCGGGCACCGACAGCAGGGCTTCCCTGGCGGGACCTCCATCCCCCCAGTCGCCGCGCCCGGCGACCGTGTCGATGAGCCCGGTCACCGCGGCGACGCGGCGGATGCGCGCGTTCAGGATATCGGCGATGAAGAGGTCGCCGGCTTCGTCGACCCATACCCGTCCGGGGCTCCAGAGACGCGCCTGGACCGCCGGGCCTCCATCTCCGGAAAAACCTTTCTCTCCCGTACCCGCCACCGTGCGGATGATGCCCGTGCGGGCTTCGACCTTGCGCACCCTGTGGTTCCCGACGTCGGCCAGGTAGACATCGCCGTTGGGCGCCACCACGACCCCTTCGGGAAAGCTCAGCCGCGCCTGCGTGGCGGGGCCGCCATCCCCGCCGTAGCCCTGCCGCCCCGAACCCGCGAAGGTCCGCACCGTGCGCGTCGCTGCATCGATCACGAGGATGCAGTGCGACGGGCTGTCCGCGATGAAGATGTTGCCGTGGGTGTCTACGGCGATGCGGGCGAGGCGCAGGAAGCGCGCTTCGGGAGCCGGTGTGCCCTCCGCATTCAGCCCGACCCCGCCGACCCCGCCGATCCCGGCGTAGGCGGAGATGATGCCGGTCCGGGCGTCGACCCGCCGGATGCGGCGGTTCACCGTATCCGAGATGAACAGGTTGCCTGCCGCGTCCACGGCGATCCCTTCCGGGAAGTGCAACTCCGCCTGCACGGCAGGTCCGCCGTCTCCTGACCCGCCGCGCTCGCCGGTGCCTGCGACGGTGCTGATCAGCCCGGTCCGGGGATCGATCCTCCGGACCCGGTTGTTGTAGGAGTCGGCGATGAACAGGTCGCCGGCAGGGCCGTAGACGGCGTACTCCGGGCGGGCGAGCTGCGCCTGCGAGGCAGGGATGCCATCGCCGTTGTAGCCTGCCTCGCCAGTCCCCGCCAGGGTCTCGATGACGCCAGTCCGGTGGTCGACCCGCCGGACGCGGTGATTGCCAAAGTCGACGATGATCAGGTCGCCTTCGGGGGAGACCGTGACACCGCCCGGCAGGTTGAACCGGGCCAGGTGCGCCGGACCGCCGTCGCCGACCGGACCGCCGCCCGCGAGGGTGTCCACGCTCGACTCCAGGCTCGACGGTTGCGCCCCGATCGGCGGCCCGCAGAGGAGGAGCAGTCCCAGCGCAGCCGCCCGGACGCAAAACGGGTGGAGGGAGCCTCGGGCTCCTCTCCACCGCGCCGTGATGCACCGATCCAGCATACTTGGGCAGCTCTGGAGCGGTTTTACATCCGCTCGCTCAGGTCGAGCTCCAGATTGACCACGTCCACCACCGCCTTCTCGGCCTCGTCATACAGCACCCGGGTGCCGTTCGAGGCGAAGCGGCCCCTGCCGCTCATCAGGGCCAGGTTGAGCTTGCCCTTCTCCAGATGGCCGTTGACCTTGCAGTCCTCGAGCTTGCCGGCCAGGGACACCGGCTCACGGTTGGAGAGCTTGGCCGACGGAGTGTAGATGTCGAGGAACAGGTCGAGCTTCGAGTCGGCGCTGGTCTTGCCGCGCCAGTCCAGAACCCCGCGGGAGAAGCGGTCGCGGTCGCTGAAGGTTTCCGACACCATGATGTCGCCGCCGAGCAGCTCACTCCGGCCACGCAGCGCGAGGACGATGATTTCCATGTCCGTCCGGCTGTTGCCGGCGGTCAGGTGGTGGATTTCCACCGGACCGCTGAGCTCGACCTTCTCCGTCTTGTCGCCGGAGCGGAGAGACACGCTGCCCTTGAGGAACGAACGCTCGATGGCCGCCGGCTTCACGGCGTAGGCCATGTGGGCCTTGCTGTAGAACCAGCCGTTGACGTTGCCATCCTTGTCGAGGAGCGCGACCGGCAGCTCCATGCCGCGGAAGACATTGACGCCCGTGGGCGTGCCCTCGAAGCGGACCGGCGGGATCGCGTCGATCCGGCCCCGCACCGGGACCGCGGTCTCGTTGTAGAGGATGCCCTTGGCGGTCGTGATCAGAACCTTGCGCTCGACGACGAAGTCGGCCGGAACCTCTTCGGCTTCGGCGTCCTCATCGCGGGTCGGAGTCATGGAGTTGGAGGCGGAACCGTCGGCGGTGGCGGACGACCCGCTCGCGGCGGCCTTGTCACCGGAGGTCGTCTTGTTGGAGGCCAGGGCGATGCCCGTCCGCGGGCGCTCCGTGATGGTGCCGAGGGACCGCAGGTCCGGATGCTCACCCAGCATCACGGGACCGCCGAGCACATAGCTCTCACCCGTCAGCTCGGACTGCGTCAGCTCCATGTCGATCTGTTGCCGGCCGTCCGGCAAAACTCGGCGGCCGTAGCCCTTCATGGGCCACTTGGGGACCGTCACCGGACCGACGAACGTCACCTCCTCGCTACGGCCTTTCGGATCGGGGCCGAACACCAGCGAGGAGTTGGCGATGAGGTAGACGACATCGGCATCCGTGCTCAGCGGGTCGAAAAGGGCCGAGGCCGGCCGCGCGACCATGGCATTGCCGTCGTCCGGCGAGTCGGCCTGGGCGACGCGGACGGCCGGCACGATGGCGGCCACAGCGACGCACAAAGCCAGAAGCAGCATTGCTTTCTTCATAGCTCACCTCCGTGAAAGGGGTTGGACCCCGCCTCCGTCACTCGCGGAGGCTTCGTCGCCAGCGGCCATGGAAAGGCTTCGCCCAGCTCCCCGGGACCCCATGCACCCTTCCTGTCCCCGGGAGTTTCAGTATCTGCCTTGCCGAAGCACGCCGACTTGAGCTGGAGGCCCTCACCTGACGGAAGGCAGTATGCTCACCAAGTCAACTCGCGGTCTTATCCTGGCTTGCGCTTTTTCGAACCTCTTCCATTGGCGGGGTTGACCCGATGACGCAGCCTCAAGTTTATAGGAGTCGGGGGTGGGGCTCCTACCACATGTTGTGGCCCCTGACCAGTCTCCACCACACCTTGTAGCGGCTCTGGAGCCTCTGGTATCCTGCCCTTCGTCTTCATGGAGCCCGCTGTAGGGATACGCACGACATGCTGAAAGTAAAACGCCTCGAAATCTCCGGCTTCAAATCGTTCGTCGACCCGGTCCGCGTGGACTTCGCGGGCGGCATCACGGCCATCGTCGGCCCCAACGGCTGCGGCAAGAGCAATCTGTCGGAGGCCATGACCTGGGTGCTCGGCGAGCAGAGCGCCAAGACGCTGCGCGGCGGCACGATGGAGGACGTGATCTTCAACGGCTCCGAGCAGCGCAAGCCGCTCGGCATGGCCGAATGCACCCTCACGCTGGAGACGGACACCTCCATTCCCGGCTCGGACGACGGCAAGATCACGCTCGGCCGGCGCGTCTTCCGGGGCGGCGACAGCCAGTACCGGCTGAACGGCAAGCTCGTGCGCCTCAAGGAGATCAAGGATCTCCTCATGGACACCGGCTTAGGCATCCGCGCCTACTCGGTGATCGAGCAGGGGAAGATCGGCATGATCCTCTCCGGCAAGCCGCAGGAGCGCCGCAAGCTCATCGAAGAAGCGGCCGGCATCACGCGCTACAAGGCGCGCAAGACCGTGGCCGAGGTCAAGCTCCAGGAGGCCACCGCGAACCTCCTCCGTCTCGACGACGTGATCTCCGAGGTCGAGCGCGCCCTGCGCTCCCTCAAGCGTCAGGCCGGCGCGGCGCGGCGCTATCAGGAGAAAGAGGTCGAGTACCGGGAGCTGCTGGAGAAGGTGCTCACCGGCCGCTGGGCCGTGCTCACCGCCCGGCTGCGCGACCTGCGCGCCAAGATCGACACCGCCAGCACCCGTGAGGCCGGGCTCGCCGCCGACCTCCACCGCGACGAGGCCGCGCTCGCCCAGGGCCGGCAGCGCCTGGACGAGCTCGCCCGCGCCATGGCCGAGCGCCACCAGAAGGTCGCCGAGCTGGCCGCCACCATCGAGGGCCGGCAGGAGTTCCTCAAGGCCAACCGCCAGACCGTCCGGGAGATCGGCGAGCGCGCCGAGCAGGACCGCGGCATGGCCGAGCGCCGCGAGGCGGAGATCCAGGCCCACCTCGACGCCCTCGAAGCGCTGCGCGACCGCCGCCGCGAGCTGGTGGACGAGCGCACCCTGGCCGCCCAGGCCGTGGAGGCCGACGAGCGCCAGATCGCCTCGGCCGAGCGCGATCTCCAGCAGGTGGCGGCCCGCGTCGAAGCCGTGCGCGCCCAGCTCTCCGCCGCGGTCAACGAGATCAACGCCTTCCGCCAGAAGGTCCAGCAGTCCCAGATGGAGCTGGAGCGCGGCAACTTCCGCCGCCACCACCTCGACCAGGAGCTGGCCCAGCGCACCCACGAGCTGAAGCAGGCGGCCGAGGCGCTCGCGATGGCCCAGGACCGGGTTCTGCAGTCCGAGACCGCGCTCGCCGCGAAGAGCATCGATCAGGAGAAAGTCGCGAGCGCCCTGGAGATCACCCTCCGCCGCGAGGCCGAGGCCTCGGAGCGCAAGCGCGACCTGGAGAACCAGCTCTCCGGCTCGAAACAGCGGCAGCGCATCCTCGCCGAGCTGTCGCGGGCCCACGCCCAGCGCCGCGCCGCCCTGGAGAAAGCCCTGACCGCCGCCGGTCTCGAGAATCCGGTCTATCTGGCCGGACAGGCGCAGGCGCTCGAAGGCTGGGAGCGCAGCCTGGACGTCTATCTCGGCACGCTCGCGGACGCGGTCGTGCTCGCGCCCGGCGCCTCCGCCCGCGATCTCGCGAAGGCGCTCGCCGGCCGATCAGCGGCGGTGATCATCGAGCGCCATCCCTCCCCCGCCGAAGGGGCGGACGTGCTGCCGGTGATCGACGATCCCGCGGTCGTCCTCTCCCTGGGCGAGGCCCTGGCCCTGCCCGAGGAGCTGGCCGCATCGCTGCCGCCGGCCTTCCTGGTGCGGACGGCCGCGGACGCCGAGCGGCTGGCCCGTCTCCATCCCGGCTGCGCCTTCCTGAGCCGCGAGGGCATCTGGGTCCAGGCCGGGACGTTCCATGTCGAGGGCGAGGTGGCCACGCCGGGTGTGCTGGAGCGCGAGAGCGAGCTGGTGAACCTCGGGAAAGCCATCCCCGAGCTGGAGCGCCAGCTCCGGGAGTCGACCGACGATCTGACCCGGCTGATCGGCGAGCGCGCCAATCTCGCGAAGGAGTCCAACCGGCTTCAGGGAGAAATTGCCCAGCACCGGCAGGAGCTGGCCGTCCACCGCGCCCGCCAGGAGGACGTGGCCGCGCGCCACCGTCGCCTGACCGGCGAGCAGGAGAAGCTCAGCACTGAGCAGCAGCAGGTCGCGCAGGAGATCGAGCGCGTCACCCAGCGCCGGCAGCTCGCGCAGGACGAGCTGACCGCCGCGGACGAGCGCAACGCCTCGCTCCAGGAGGCCTTCGACCGCGCCCAGGCCGAGCTGGAGGCCTCCAAGGGCTCCCGCGAGGCGCTGCGCACGGCGAGCGCCGGCCGGCGCGGGCGCCTGGAGCTGCTCGACGAGCGGCTCGAATCCCACGACCGCGAGGAATCGCGCCTCGCCGCCGAGATCGACCGCGGCACGCGGCAGGTCGCGCTCTGGCGCGAGGATGCGGACAAGCTCGGCAACCGGAGGCGCGAGCTCGAAGCCGCCATCGTCAAGGCCGAAGAGGAGCTGCAATCCGCCCTGGAGCGGCGCTCCTCCGCGGAGGACGGCGTGCTGGAGCAGCAGCAGAAGCTCGACGACCGGCGCGAGGAGATTCAGGGGTTGGAGGAGCGCATCCAGCAGACCCGCGGAGGCCGCGACTCCGTGCGCGCCGAGGTCGAGGAGCACCGCATCGCCCACGCCGCCCTGCGCCAGGACGCCGAGCACCTCTCCACCGCCTTCGTCGAGCAGTTCGAGAAGCCGCTCCCGCCGGTCGAAGAGCTGCCCACCGAGCCGCCGATCGATCTCGCGGAGACCGAAGCCGAGCTGGCGCGCACCAAGGCCGCCCTGGAGCGCCTCGGGCCGGTGAACCTCCTGGCCGTGCAGGAGCACGACGAGCAGGAGGAGCGGTTCAAGTTCCTCACCACGCAGCGAGCCGACGTGGCGACCTCGGTGGACAGCCTGCGCCGGACGATCAAGGAGATCAACGAGGCCTCGGGCGAGATGTTCAAGACCACCTTCGAGGAGGTCAACAAGAACTTCGGAGACACCTTCGCCCGCCTCTTCCGAGGCGGCGAGGCCGAGATGCGCCTCCTCGACGAGGAGGATCTCCTGGAGAGCGGTATTGAAATTCTGGCCCGGCCCCCGGGCAAGCGCCTCCAGAACCTCATGCTCATGTCCGGAGGCGAGAAGGCCCTGACCGCGATCGCGCTCCTCTTCGCCCTCTTCAAGACCAAGCCCTCGCCCTTCTGCATCCTGGACGAGGTGGACGCGCCGCTCGACGACGTGAACACCACCCGCTTCGTGGACGTGCTGAGGGAGATGTCGGCGAACACCCAGTTCATCGTCATCACCCACAACAAGCTCTCCATGGAAGTCGCCGGCACCCTCTACGGCGTGACCATGGAAGAGAAGGGCGTCTCGAAGCTGGTGTCCGTGCAGATGGAGGAGGTCCAGCCCGAGTTGCAAAGGGCGACGGCGTAGGACGGCGGTCCCTTCCTGCGCTGGACGGACCGCGCCTTCCGGTGCGACATCCAGCCCGGGATGTTCCCTCGCCCGCCTCGACGACTACGAGGCCGGAGCCGAGGTGCTTCGCCCCGCGGACATGCAGAACCGCAAGACCTGGCAGGCCACAACGACCAGGAGGCCGCTTACTACGGATGCACCTTCTTCGCCTTGCAGGAGCGCCACCACGGCACAGGCATCGAAGACGTAGACCGCTTCAGCGGGCAAACTTCCTCTCCTCGATCTCGACCTCTTCGGCCTTGCGCCGTGCGAATTCCTCGCTGGACGAGAGAAGACCGCGGCCGATTCCTTGCAGCCGGCGCAAGCGGTCGCGCCGCTCCTCGGGAGAGAGCTGGCGGAAAGGACGTGAATCCCGAGCCAGCTCAGCTCTCGCCGCCTGCCAGCGGTTCCGCGCTTCGATCCGAGTGCTCTCCGGCAGCTCTTCGGCTCCGGTCGGCCCCACAGAGGCAGTCACGAGAATCAAGGTCGCGGGTCCCGAACGGACGATATCAGGAACCTCGACCACGAGTCGCCGATCCTCCGGAATCATCACTTCGATCTGGTGCGTTGCCACTGTGAGACCTCCTGAACACGAGCCTGGGGATGCTCTCCAGACCATGGCTCTTGCCCGATCTTACCACCGGGCACCGGAGCCGGCCCGCCGGCCCCTTCCATCCGCAGAGTTCCGGGGCGCTGGACGGCGTCAACTATCTCTGTGCGGCGGCGACAATTAGAACTGTGCATTCCTCTTCCTCACGAGCTCGCCGTCGTGGCCGGTGGGCTGTGGGAAACGCGCAGCGTTTTCCAAGGGGGGTGGGAGGGTGCCGGGTGGGAGGGGGGGGGCGGCAGCCCTCGGCGAACACCCAGTTCATCGTCATCACCCACAACAAGCTCACCATGGAAGTCGCCGGCACCCTCTACGGCGTGACCATGGAAGAGAAGTAAGTCCTCGCTCTGCCCCGTCTTGAGCTGGTTGAAGTGATCTGGAATGATGGCTAGCCGTCCGGCTGCCCGGCCACAGGGGCGGCGAGTCGCCCCCCAGGATCTTCTTAACGGTCGGACGCGGTTACGAGGGCTTGGAAGGGTTGCCGGGAAGCGTGGCGGTTCCCGGCTTGTCCAAGGCGGCATAGGTGGCCTGGAGCACATAGCGCTTCGGTTCCACGCCTGCGAGTTTGGCCGACTCGAAAAGGCTGTAAAACACAGCGGCGACTTCGGTGCCCCGCTTGGAACGCGAGCCGTAGTGGTTCTTGCGCCCCACCACCATTCCGCGCAGCGCCCGCTCGGCCCCGTTGTTGTCGAGCGGAATGCACGCATCGTCGAGGAACCGGGTCAGGCCCGGCCACAGACCGACCATATATTGGATGGCCTTGCCCAGGCCGCTCTGCGGCAAGGGTCTCTGCTGCTCAGCCCATTGACGGATCTGAGCTACCACGCCACGGGATCGCTCCTCGCGGAGTCGAGTCCGCAAAGCAAGCGTCTCGGGTAATTCCCAATCCTCCTTGCGGGGCACCAATCGCTCCACGGCGTAGAGTTGCCCGATCAAGGCAAGCACCTCCCTGCAAGGCACAGGGTAGTTCTCCTCGGACTCGAGAAATTTACGTCGTACGTGCGCCCAGCAGTGCGCCATGGTGAAATTCGGACCCGCTCGGGCAAGAGCTTCATACACTCCGTAGCCGTCGGCCATGACGACGCCTCGATAGCCGGACAGCACCGAGCGAGCCGCCTGTTGCGAACGGCTGCTGAAAATCTGATAGCAGACCGCTTCCATGCTGGCCGTACACCATGCCCACCAGCGCGACGACGAGCCATCCATCAGCCGCCAGTAGGTTTCATCAGCATGCACCAGCGGCGCCGAAAGCACCCTCTGCTTCAAGGCCTGATAGCTGGGCTCCAGGTGCCGCGCGAGGGCATCGATCTGGTTCCACAGCGTCTGCGAGTCGATCACCAGGCCCTCGCGGTCCATGATCCGCACCTGACGCTCCAAAGGCAGGTGATCGAGGTACTTGCTGGCCGCCACTTCCACCGCAAACTCCGGCGAATACCGGCCTCCGGCGATCAGTTTGCGCGGGCCCGGGGCCGTCACCACGGCCGCGTTGCAGCAGCAGCGGTACTTCTTGCGCCGATGGCGCACCACAACGAAGCGCCGTTCGACGACCGACACCTCCTCGCAATCCTCGCTCTGATCCCCCATGGCCTTGAGTCCACCGCCACACTGCGGGCACTGGCTCTGATCGGCCGGCAACTCGTGCAGCCGCTCGATCAGGGGCAACTGGGGCTGAGGACGTGGGCCATGGCCGCGCTGCACGGCCGGCTCGGCGGCCGGCTCCGTGGCGCTCGGACGCGGACGCTTCTCCGAAGAGTCGCCGAAAAGAGCCTTCTCGCGCTGCGCCAGAAGCTCCTGCAGCTGCGTCAGCTCCAACTGCAACGCCGACGTGTCGGCGCCGCTGAGGCGGGCGATCTCGCTTTGAAGGGATTGGATGCGCTGGCGAAGGGTTTGATTTTCACGAAAGAGCAGCGAGGCGACCTGTCGCAGAATCTCGATATTCTGCTCTTTCTCGATCTGAATCACGCGACGAAGCTAACACGCCCGGCTTGCGAAGGCAACATTTTTGCGCACGAATACAGGCGGGCTCAACTCCACTTTGCCGACCAGTTTGCTGCCCTCCAAGAACAACTGCAGCTCGTTGACCGTCAACCGAAGCCGCTGCCCTGCCGGCTCACGCCACAAGCAGGCGAACTGCCCCTGCTCAAGGCGCTTGCTGTAGACGCACAAACCGGTGCCGTCCCAGAACACGACCTTGGCCATTCGGCGATTGCGGCTGACGAACAGGAACAGGTCACCGGACAAGGGATCTCGCCCCAACTCCCGCTCCGCCAGGCTGCTGAGACCGTCAAACCCCTTGCGCATGTCGACCGGGGCACCGTAGGCGTAGACCGACACCTGTCGTGTGCTGCCGATCATCCCAGCGCCCTCAGCAACTCGGCCACCTGAGGCAACTCCAGCCCCTCGACCCGCAACCCGCTCGGGCTGACCAGCACGAAGCCAGCCGATGCCGGCCTCGCTGCCAGCCTCGCCGCCGGCTCGGCCGCCAGGATCTCCACCTCACGCAGCCCGACTCGCGCCGGCTCAAGCCAGCGCGACAGCGTCATCTCGCCGATCCCCAGAGCCGCGGCGATGTCAGCAAGGCTCGCCCCCGAGGCCAACTCCGCATGCGCCAACGAGACCGCCTCCTCGCGAACCGCCTGCGGGTAGCGGACGCCCCGACCCTGACGGCCACCCATCAACTGCCGTACCAACGACTTGAACCGCTGAGCTTGATCTTGCATCGTGCGCTCTCCTTTCGACGCAATACGATGCACCAGCGGCCACGCCTTCACCAGACGGGGTAGGGCGAGGAGTTACGAAGAGAAGGGGGTCTCGAAGCTGGTGTCTGTGCAGATGGAGAAGGTCCAGCCCGAGTTGCAGCGGGCGACGGCGTAGGAGCCTTGTCACAACAAATCTGTTGCGCTACAGTTTTGTAGTACAACGAAACAAGGGGCGCGGACGGCCCGCACTGTCCACTTTGACCTCCCGGTAGGGATCTTCCCGTACGCCGTGGAGCGCCTCAGCAGAACCGCTCCGAGGATCGAGGACAAGGTCCGCGATCTACCCCTCGACTTGATGCGCCGGGAGGGCGACACCTGGTCGATCCAGGAGCACATCGGCCAGTCAGCCTCCATCCCCGCCTGAACCAGCCGATTCGGGTCATCGATCTAGCCTGGTTCATGGCCGAGCATGATGATCATCATCTCAATGCTGCTTGCTCTATCGCGATTCGACTATATATACAGCGAGTGCTGGCATCAAACCACCAAAGGGAAGCAGTAGCTAATGGTATGATGTGAATCGATGGAGCAGCTATATCACTGCGTTCAAAATGTAACTTCCCTGCCCGTAAACTGAATAGACAGGGGGAGAAATGCAGAAGGTTGCCGCGTACCTAATGGAACGCTACGACGGAATGAGTTGGTCCGAGGCGCGAACTTCAGAAGCACTAAAACTCAGAAAGCTCGTGGAAAGCTGGCTTCAGTCGAAGGGCGCATCAGAAATTGCTCCTGCAGGGGCCTATCATGCTGAGGACGGGAGCCAAGCCACATTCTCCATCGAAGAGGCGGCAGATCATAATCGTACGTGGTGGATGGCTCGCCTCCAAGAAGTGACAAACGAGGGTCGTCGATTCTTGGCGGCGGTGTCCATCACGAATGGGAGTGATAAGGTCTCTGTCTATATAACGCTTGAGGTTGGCTCCGACGTCACCCAAGTAAGCCCATTTGATTTTGACCCAAAATGTCCCAAGATTGTTCGCACGTTTCTGCATAGCCCGGTACGATGGCACCACGGCTTTACCGAACTTCGGAGACTTCGCCAGCTTAGAGGCTTCGAGGCGGGGGAAGGCCTCGCAGAGGAAATCAAACATCCCGACCGAACTGTACCGTTTATTGTAATTTCTGAGGGGAATCAGGGAATAGCAATTCCCGACCTGGATAAGACTCTTAGTTTCGACCTTTCCGGCATTGCAAATGTAGTTGTGCTCGACTCAGACGCTACCTGGGCTTTAACAGACTACCTAGGACCAAGCCTCTCCTGCCACTCGGGAGCCGTACGACTATATTGGCCGAGATTTTCATTCGCCGAAGATCCACATCGGCACCCTCTATGGACTGTTTCCCGCTTACTTTCAGCAGGAACTGACCTCGAAGTCACCAGTGATCGATTTCGGAGACAACTACGATCTATCGTGATGCACGCAGCCGCGCTAAGCGTAGTTCGGCCTCGAGAAATCGACGACATTCGCGGAAGCGCCAGCCGAAGAGCATTCGCTGAGTTTAAGGACCGAGCTACATCGGTGCAGGACTATGCTGATTTGGCCGAGATGTACGCAAAGAACAATGACCAACTATTAGCCACCAATACGGATCTCACAATCAGAGTTGATGAACTCCAGATCAGCGTAGCGAGGCTCGAGAGCGAACGCACAGCCCTACTGTCACATTTGCGGGCAGCTAGGGGGGCAACGACGCAGCAAATGCCCGATACCGACGAAATCGCGCCCGACCCAGGAGCAGAGACTGACGAAGATTCAGCGCCAGCCTACGACGAAATTAGGTATTACAAGAAGAAGTTCTCCGCTCCTAATCATGACCTCATGGTTCGAGTGAGCGATTGTAGTCATAATAGATGGCAGAACGCACATGCTGCCGATAAGGCCAAGAAAGGGATAGCCAAGTTGGAGAAAGGGCGCACCGATTGGCAGGTACTCCAGCACTGTGGCACTTGCACGGGAGGAGGTATGTGGCGGGTACGCTGGTAATGAGATCCAGACCGAGCACAACTACATTCCGTTGGATTTAGGCGAACTAGCTAGGCATCTGGAGCCGACGCCCGGATTTGAACCGGGGACCTGCTGATTACGAATCAGCTGCTCTACCACTGAGCTACGTCGGCTTGGGAGGGAACCTAGAGGCTTGCGCCCCGAAGCGGGGGGCATTGTAAGGCAGTCCCTCTCCTGGCGCAACACCTTTCTTGGGCGGTCAGGGGGGACACTCAGGCGTCCATCTCCTGCACCGCCTGGATGCTCCTGGCATACCCCGCTGTGGCCAGCATCTGCCCGATCCCCTTGTACAGCTCCATGTCCTTCGGCGCCCAGGTGGCGAGGCCGTCGACGTAGCGGTTGAACATGCAGAAGGCGGCGGCGATCAGGACGGTGTCGTGGAGGGCCCGGTCGTCGGCTCCTGCGGCTCTCGCCTTCTCCACGTCCTCGGTGGTCACCGAGCGGCCGTCCTTCCTCACCTTGTCGGCGATCGCCAGCAGGGCTCTCATCTTGGGGCTCACGGGGGCGGTGGCCACGTCTCCCAGCACCTGATCCACGACCCCGGCTCCCTCCTCGCCGTAGTGCACCCGGGCTACGGCGGCGTGGGCGTTCGTGCAGAAGAAGCACTCGTTGCCGTTGGAGACGTAGGCGGCGATCGTTTCGCGCTCGGCGGGGGTGAGCGAAGACTCTCCTCGCAGGAGCACCTCGGCGAGGCCGTTCAGGTGCTTCTCGGTCTCGGGGTAGGCCATCATCGGGGCGACGATGCCGGGGACGTTGTCGGGCAGCTTGATGTGCGGCATGGAGAACTCTCCGGGGTTGACCTGCGTTCAGGGTTGGAATCCTATACCCGGCCTGTACCTGGCGGCGTCGGATATCCTGCGCTGGCCATGCCAATCCGTAGAATCGCCGTGTTGTTGCTCCTGGCCGTTTGCGGCTGCTCCCGGGTGGAAGCCCCGCATCCCAAGGTCGTCCTGATCGGGCTCGACGGCGCCTCGTGGGACGTCCTCGATCCGCTCTTCGAGGAAGGCGTCCTCCCCCATCTCGACGGGGTGCGGCGGCGCGGCGTCACGGCTGAGCTCGGCACGGTCGAGCCGGTCGACTCCCCCACGAACTGGACCACGATCGCGACCGGTCGGCGGCCCGAGGCTCACGGCGTCACCAACTTCTATGCCACTTCGGACTTCATCCGCGTGCCCACGGTGTGGGAGAGGCTGGCGGAGCAGGGCGTTCGCGTGGGGCTCTACGACTACCTGATTACCTGGCCGCCGCGGAGGCTGGATCGCGGCTTCGTGATCCCCGGCTGGACCCGGCTCGACGACGCGGTCACGCCTCCCGACGCCTTCTCCCGGGCAGGGGTCACGCCGTACGCCTACTCGGTCGCGCGGCTCGCCACCGCGGGCTCGGCCATCGCCAACGCCCAGCGGGAGCTGAATGAAAAACCGCCTCGCTGGAACCGCCTCGTGCAGGCGTTCTCGCTCGACGTGGGCGCGGTGACCTTCTATTCGTTCGACCTCATCTCCCACCGCTTCTGGAAGCCGGCCGACGTGCGCCAGCGCTCCGCCGTCCGCGACACTGCGCTGGGCATGGATGTGGCCATGGGAGAGATCCTCGAAACCCTGGGGCCGGAGACGGCGGTGATCTTCGCGTCGGACCACGGCTTCCAGGCCGCGCCCGAGGTGCGGCGGCGCTGGTCGTTCCATCTGAGTCGCTGGCTGCCGCTGGCCGGACTCGATCCGGAGCGGGATCGGTTCCTCGTGGTCAACGATTGGCAGAACGTCATCCTCCGCATCGATCCCGGCCCAGACGCCGAAGCGGTGCTCACCAGGCTGCAGAAGCTGTTCGCCTCGGCGACGGACTCCGCGGGCGCTCCGCTGTTCCAGGTGGAGACGGCTCGAAACGGACCCGGCGGCGCGGCATTCTCCGGGAGCTCCGGGAGCTCCGGGAGCCTGTCGAAGACCTTCACGGAGCTCGTGGAACGCACGCCGTCCGCCTTCGGCTTCGTCCTGGCCCTGCCGAACCGGGAGCTTCTTGAACGCGTCTGCCCCCAGGAGGCGATCAAGACGATGGGCGGCGCGGTGCCTTGCGGTGCGCTTGCCCACATTGAGGAGTTCACGGGCGCTCACCATCCCACGGCGTTCTTTCTTGCGGCCGGCGGCCCCATCCGCCATCGGGAGGAGAGGAGCCGGCTCCACGTGCTCGACATCGCGCCGCTTCTCTTCTACCTCGCCGGCCAGCCGATCCCGGACGACCTGGAAGGACGTCTGGCGACGGAGATCCTGGACCCTGAGTTTCTGCGGAGACATCCGCCGCGGACCGTCCGTGCCCGGCCCTTGAAGAGGCCGATGGGCACCGAGACGCCGGTCGAGGATCCCGAGCTGTCGCGCCGGCTGCGGTCTCTCGGGTACGTGAACTGAGACCGGGACCGTACCCAGGAACCAGAGCATCCCCGCCGCGGCGCTTGCGGCGAGGGTCTTCAGCATGCCGATCTTCCACCGGAACAGGGCAAGGAAGGCAAAGGCCGCGATCACCAGGGCCGCCGGGTTGAGGGTGCTCCAGACAGGCACCAGCAGGCGAACGCCCGACTGGCGGACTTCGTTCACCTCGCCGAAGACGGTATGGAGGGAGAACCAGACGCCAAGATTCAAAACGACTCCCACGACGGCCGCCGTGATGCCGGTAAGGGCGGTGCTCAGCGAGCGGTTGCCGCGCAGAAGCTCGACGTAAGGGGCACCCAGAAAGATCCAGAGGAAGCATGGGACGAACGTGACCCAGGTCGTCACGATCGAGCCCAGGACTCCGGCCATCATCGGATCGAGCCCGTCAAACAGACGGTAGGCTCCCATGAAGCCGACGAACTGGAGCACCATGATGAGCGGCCCCGGGGTGGTCTCGGCCATGCCCAGGCCGTCCAGCATCTCGCCTGGCCGAAGCCACCCATAGGTCTCCACCGCCTGCTGGCCGACGTAGGCGAGCACCGCGTAGGCGCCGCCGAAGGTGACCACCGCCGCCTTGCTGAAGAAGACCCCTTGCTGCACCAGGACGTTCTCCCGGCCGAAGACGGCCGTCAGCACGAGCAAAGGGACAAGCCAAAGCGTCAAGCCGATCGCGAGGACGCGGACCGAGCGCCCCAGGGAGGGCCGGACGCGGTGCGCCTGGGCATCCACCACCGGCACGTTCAGGGCCTCCTGGGAGTTGGCGGGCGCGGGCGGCTGGGATGCGGGGAACTGCTCGGGCAGCCAGCGCCCGCCGAGCCAGCCGATGAGCCCCGCGGAGGCGACGATCACCGGAAACGGGATGTCCAGAAAGAAGATCCCGATGAAGGCCGCGCCAGCCATCGCCAGGAGGAAGTTGGTTTTGAGCGCCCGCCGGCCGATGCGGAAGACGGCCTCGACGACGATCGCCAGCACCGCTGGCTTCAGCCCGAAGAACAGCGCGGCGACGAACGCCGTGTGCTGGTATCCGGCATAGAGTATCGAGAGGGCCAGGATGGAAAGAAACCCGGGGATCACGAACAGGATGCCCGCGGCGAGGCCGCCGGGGGTCCGGTGAAGGAGCCAGCCGATGTAGATGGCGAGCTGCTGGGCTTCGGGACCGGGCAGCAGCATGCAGTAGTTGAGGGCGTGGAGGAAGCGGCCCTCGCTCACCCACCGCCTTTCATCCACGAGGATGCGGTGCATGACCGAGATCTGGCCCGCCGGTCCGCCGAAGCTCTGGAGGGCGATCAGCGTCCAGACCCGTAGAGCCTCCCGGAAGGAGATCGGAGAATCCGTCGAGGTGTCGGGAAGTTGAGCGGGGGACGGAGTTTGCAGGATGAACCTCCCAGGCGCAACAGTCGATCGGTCGCAGTGTAGCACCTGTTACAATGGGGCCGTGAAATGGGTGGGATTCGCCTCGACGCTGGTCGCCAACTCCTCTTCGAGCCAGAGAGTGGCTGTCTGGCGGCGGCTTCGCCAGCTTGGGGCGATTTCGCCGGCCGGATCGCTCTACCTTCTGCCGGCTACCGAGGCCAATGCGGAAGCCTTCGACTGGCTCGCGAAAGAGATCGAGGACGAAGGCGGAGAGGCGCTGGTGCTGCGGATCGAGGCGCTTCAGGGTGCCGCGGAAGGGCGCTTGGTTGAGCTCTTCAGGAGCGCTCGGGACGAGGACTACCGGAAGCTCGCGGCCGAAGCGGACGAGGTTCTGTCAGCCTTCCAAGGCGGGGAGCACGGTCCCGTAGCCGAGGATGGCTTTCGCGACCGCTGGAAGCGCTTGCACCGCCGGTTCGCCGAAGTCTTCAGGCTCGACTTCTTTCAGGCTGCCGAGGGGCCGGCGGCCTCGGCAGCGCTGGCGCGGCTCGAAGAGGCCCTGGTGCGCCGCGATCCGGCCGCAGGGGAGATCCCGGCGGCCTCCCGCGAGGGTTACCGCGGCCGGCGATGGGTGACCCGGCCTCGCCCGCATGTGGACCGCCTCGCCTGCGCCTGGCTCATTCGCCGCTTCATCGATCCCGAGGCCGAGATCCGCTATGCCGATGCTCCCGAGCCCGGCGAAGTCTCTTTCGACATGCGCCGGGCCGACTTCGGCCATGCCGGCAACCGGTGCAGCTTCGAAACCATGCTGACAGCCTTTGGATTGAAGGACTCCGGCCTCGCGGCCTTAGCGGAGATCGTTCACGAGATCGATCTGCGCGACGGCCGCTCGGCACGCCCCGAGATCGCCGGGGTGGACAGCATTCTTGCCGGCTGGTCGACGTTGAACCTCCCGGATTACGAGATCGAAAGGCTCGGCACTTCCCTGTTCGAGGGGTTGTACGGCACTCTTTCCAGCGCGCGCGAGGTGCCGGCCGGCCAGCTTGCCGCGGACCGGCCGGTGCGTCGCGCCCGCAAGGCCCGAAAGCAGAGATAACGGCTCTTCCGCCGGCTGCCCTCCCGGCGGTCCACCTCGACGCGCTCACGGGCGATCCACTTCATGCGGGCCTCCTTCCTGGCTTCTGGTCAGCTCCAGCAGGAGCCGCTCGATCCGCAGGAGCATGGCTTCTCGCGAGGCAGCGTACTCGGTGCTCACAGGGGGCACCTCCCACTGTTCGACAGGTGGCTTGACCTGGAGCCCTGGCGGCAGAGGGCAGAAGGTGACGACTCGGACGGCAGCGTCCAAGTGCGCTTGATCAAGCTTCGCCGGTGCCGGATCGTCCGGCTTCAGCCCGTCTCGGAGCAGGCCTTCGACCGCCGCAGGAGCCATTTCGGGGTCCGGCACCGTTCCTCGCGAGATGGCACGGAAGGGAAGCCCGCGAGCTGCTGCGATCCGGTTGAAGTGGGCTGCGGCAACGACGCTCTTGGCAGAGCCGTGCTCGCAGACGAACAGGACGGTGCCGGTAGGCTTCGGTACCGGCGTGGTCATCACGGCACCGAGGATCACGATCAGGAGCGTCATTGTCATCTCGTCCTCCGAGAGAGCTGTCTGGCGAATATGCAACAGATGCTCGAATGATTGTAGCATCCGTTTCATTCAATCCCACCTGCCTGCAACCCGCTTCGGCGTTTGAGAGAGAACCGCCGGCCGGACTTGGGCGGCGCGGTGCCTTGCGGTGCGCTTGGCTCCGCGTGCTCGACCTGTGAAATGAGACCGGGACGCTCCTGCCTCGAATCAGGGTACGATGCAGCGGAGCTTGAACCTGTCTCGATCCTCAAGGAGGAAACCCCATGCTTGACCGACGTGACGCGCTGAAAACCTTCGCCATGGGTACCGGAGCCATTCTGATCGGCGGCAAGAGCCTGGCGTTCGCCCAGGCCGCGACGACCGCAACCCCGGCAGCCGCTCCGGCGCCGACCGGGCCGTTCACGCTGCCGCCGCTCCCCTATGCGGCGGATGCTCTCGAGCCCCATCTCGACGCGCAGACCATGACGATCCATCACGACAAGCATCACGCGGCCTACGTGAACAACCTCAACAAGGCGGTCGCGGGCCACGCGGATCTCGGCAAGATGTCGGTCGACGAGCTGCTGCGGAAGCTGGACACGCTGCCGGCCGACGTGAAGACGGCGGTGCGCAACCAGGGCGGCGGCCACGCCAACCACACGATGCTCTGGACGAGCCTCAAGAAGGATGGCGCCCGCGCTCCCATCGGCGAGCTGGCACCCGCGATCAACAAGGCGTTCGGATCGTTCAGCGGGTTCCAGGACAAATTCACCGCGGCGGCCACGAGCGTGTTCGGCAGCGGCTGGGCCTGGCTGAGCTGGGCCGGCAAGGACGGTCTGGTCATCGAGACGCTGCCGAACCAGGACTCGCCGATCACGGCCGGCCATGTGCCGCTGCTCGGCATCGACGTCTGGGAGCACGCCTACTACCTCAAGTTCCAGAACCGCCGGCCGGACTACATCGCCGAATTCGCGAAGGTCGTGGACTGGGACGTGGTCTCCAAGCGGTTCCGCGACGCGGCCATGATGAAGATGCAGGGCTGACCTGTAGGGGCAGGTCTTGTGCCTGCCCTCTGACCTGTAGGGGCAGGCCTTGTGCCTGCCCTCGGCGGTATTTGGCAACTACAAGGAGGGCAACCACAAGGGTTGCCCCTACAGCTCCCGGCGTTTCACCGCCGCGCCGTCGTGGATATCCCCGCTCGGGTGGACGATCACCGTCTCGCCCTCCTTGAGCCCCGAGAGGATCGTGGCCGCCTCGTCGTTCTGCGGCCCGACCTCCAGGCTCCGGCGGACGGCTTTCCCGTCCTGCATCAGGTAGGCGGCCCAGCCCTTCTCGTCGCGGAAGAGGGCGCTCGTGGGAACCTGGAGCGCGTCCTTCGAATCCCAGACCACGACACGGACCTCAACGCGGAAGCCGTCCCCGAGCCCGGCGCGCGTTTCGGGTGAGCCGGCGAGATCGACGATCACGTTGACACGCTGCTCCTCCACTCCCAGGGCCGAGATCTTGAGGAAGCCCGAGGGCTCGATCCGCTTCACCCGTCCGGCAAGCACCGTCCCGCCTCCCCACTGCTCGATCTCCACCGGCTGACCCGGATGGAGCCGCGCGGCGTCCGTCGAGAGAAGATCCGCGACGATCTCCAGGTTCTTCGGGTCTCCGACCTCCATCAGCGGCTCGCCCGCGGGCACCACGGTCTCGCTCTCCCGGAGCCGCCGAAGCACGGAGCCGGCGACCGGCGACCGGACCTCGAATTCGCCGCCCGGGCCGGCTCCTCCGGCATCATCCGCCTCCAGCAGGCTCGCGCGGGCCGCGGCCACCTCGCTCTGGGCGACCTGGATCTCGTACTCGGCGGCCTTGAGCCCCTCGCGCCGGGTGTCGACGCCCAGCTCTGCGATCTCCACGGTCTCCTTGGAGACGATCCCCTGTTTGCCGAGAGCCGACGAACGGGCGAGGTCCGACTCGGCGAATCTCAGCTCGGCGCGGGCGCGTTCTCGGTCGGCGCGGGCGCGGCCCAGGGCGGCCTCGGCCGTGCGCACCCGGGCTTCGGAGGCGGCGCGGCTGCGGGCGTCCAGCAGGTCCGGGGCCGCGGGCCGGAGCACGGCGAGCACGTCGCCCTCCCGCACCGGCTCCCCGGGCTCCAGCTCGACGCGGAGGATGCGGCCCGCGAACGGCGCCGAGACCACGAAGCGGTCGCGGACCCGCGTCTCCCCTTCCTCGTCGAGCGTCACCTTGAGCGGCCCGCGGGTCGCGGGCGCCGTGTCCACGGGCAGGGGGCTGGGACGCAGCCCCAGGGCGAACGCGACGATCAGCGCCGCGGGAATGGAGATCATCAAGACTTTTCGTGGGGTCGATTTCATGGGGTCAATCACTCCGGCGTCTTGAGCACGGCGATCAGGTCGAGCCGGTCGAGCTGGCGGCGCACCGCCAGGCCCGAGACCAGTGCGGAGAGGACGACGGTCATGCCCGCGGCGGCGAAGGCCTGGCGGGTGACGATCATCGGGAACCGGTACAGCTCGGTGGCGAAGGACTTGAGGACCAGGGCCGAGAGGCCCCAGCCCAGGGCAAAGCCCACGGGCAGCGCGATCAGCGTGACGATCGCCAGCTCCCCGAGGAAGATGAAGGAGATCTCCGAGCGCCGGAAGCCCAGCACCCGCAGGCTCGCCAGCTCCCGGCTGCGCTCCGAGAGCGAGATCCGGGCGCTGTTGTAGACCACCCCGAACGCGATGATGGTCGCGAACAGGGAGAAGAAGAAGACCAGGACGTTCAGATTCTTGGCCAGGACGTCGCGGAAGCTGTCGATCGCCGCCTGCTTGCGGCTCACCGCGGAGACCCGCGGCGTCTCCTTGAGCCGGCGGTAGAGCTCGTCCGCCTGCGACGGCTCGACCTGCAGGAAGGCGCCCGACACGGCCCGGCCGTCCATCATCATCCGCTGAAGGCTGTCGATCCGCAGATAGGCCCAGGTTCCCAGGTGCTGGTCGACCACCTCGACGACGCGCATCCGGCGCACCGGCCGCGCGCCTTCGAGCGCCTCCACGATCAGCTCGTCGCCGGGCCGGGCGTCCAGCAGGTCGGCGAGCGACACGGAGATCACCAGCCCGTTCTCCGGCAGGTGGACCAGCTCGCCGTCCGCGTGGACCACCCGGTTCAACCGGGCGTCCGGCAGCAGGCCCTGGAGCGCGATCCGGCGCGAGCGCTGGCCATGAAGGACGCGGGCCGAGACCGTGCGCAGCGGCTCCACCGCCGTGACCCCGGGCATGCGGGCAAGCTCGTGGATCGCCCGGGCCGAGGCCGGCTCGGTGAAGGTCACGGTCACATCCTGGAGCATGACGACGCCGAACTGCTCGTCCATCAGGCCGACGATCGCGTCGCGGATCGCGTTGCCCATCATGATGAGCGAGCAGCCGGCGGCGATGCCGCCGACCGCGATCAACGTCCGCACCGGCCTCCGGGACAGATTGCGCAGGATCATGCGGGCCGGCGGCGAGAGATACCGGCCGAGCCCGAGGCGTTCCAGCAGCGTCTCCCGGTAGCCCGACGGCGCCTCGGGGCGCAGCGCCTCGGCGGGCGGCAGGGCCGCGACCCGGCGCACCGCGCCCAGCACGCCGAGCAGCGCCGCGCCCAGGGCCACGCCCGCGGCCTGGAGCACGCGCGACGGCGGCACCTCGTACCTGAGCACCGGGAAGTTGAAGATCTCGGTGTACATCCGCGTCACGTCGAGCCCGAGAAAGTAGCCGCCGACCGCGCCGATCACGATCCCGGCCGCGGCCACCAGGAACCCGAGCTTGGCGTAGTGCAGGCCCAGCGTGCGGTTCGCGTAGCCGTTCGCCTTGAGCGCGGCGATCTGCTCGCGCTGCACGGCGACGGTGCGCGCCATGACCACGTTGAGCAGGAAGGCGGCGACGAACAGGAACAGCAGCGGCAGCGTCCGGCCCATGTTCTGGAGCTGGCGCAGCTCGTTGGAGAGATACCAGTGGGAGATCTGGAGCGAGCGCGGCACCGCGCCGAGGCCGCCGTAGGGCTCCAGCAGGTGATCGAGCGCCGCGGTGACGTCCTCCTCCCGCGCGCCCGGCACCAGCTTGAGCGACACGTCGTTGAAGCTCCCCTCCTGGTCGAAGGCCGCGGCCAGCGCCTTGCGGTCCATCCACAGGATGCCGAAGCGCTTCGGGTCGGGCATCAGGTCGCCCTGGCGGATGCTGTAGATGTACTCGGGCGACAGGCCGATCCCCACGATCCGCAGCTTGCGCCGCGTGCCGTTGAGCACCGCGGTGAGCGTGTCCCCCGGCTCCAGGCCGTTGCGGCCGGCGAAGGAGTCGCTGATCACGATCTCGTCGGGCCGGTCCGGGGAGACCCACCGGCCGCGGCGCAGGAAGACGTCGTTCAAGATCGGCCGGCCGCGCGACGGCACGGAGACCAGCCGGCCCATGGCGGGCTCGTCCATGCCGGGGATGTCGAGCGTCACCCCGGCCACCACGCGCGTCTCGGCGCGGGCCACGCCCGGCAGGTCCGAGATCCGCGCCAGCAGGCTCTGCGGCGCGCGCTTGGCCGCGGCGAAGATCTCGCCGAAGCGCTGGTCGTCGTAGTAGGACCGCAGCGTGAAGCTCAGCGAGTCGAACGTGCTCTGGTACATCACGAACATGCAGACGCCCGAGCCGATCACCAGCGCGATGGCCAGGGCCTGGCCCTTGATCCGCCAGAGGTCGCGGAGCAGCTTGCGGTCGAGCGCGGAGATCATGATCGTTCTGCCTGCCAGACCCGGCTACCAGACCAGCTCGCGGGGATTGAGCCGCCGCTCGATGCGGCGTTCGTCGGCGATGCGGCCGTCCGCCATGGACACCACCCGGTCGGCCATGTCCGCAATGGCGGCGTTGTGGGTGATGACGACGACGGACGTGCCCAGCTCGCGGCTCACGGTGTCGATCGCCTCCAGCACCACGATGCCGGTCGAGATGTCGAGCGCGCCGGTGGGCTCGTCGCAGAGCAGCACGTCCGGCCGCTTGGCGATGGCCCGGGCGATCGCGACCCGCTGCTGCTGGCCGCCGGAGAGCTGGGCCGGAAAGTGATCCATGCGGTCGGCGAGCCCCACCATGGCGAGCGCCTCCTCCGGCTTCATGGGGTTGTCGGTGATCTCGGTGACCAGGGTCACGTTCTCCCGCGCCGTGAGGCTGGGGATCAGGTTGTAGAACTGGAAGACGAAGCCCACGTGATGCCGGCGGTACATCGTGAGCCGGTGCTCGCCGGCCGTGGTCAGATCCTCGCCCCGGTAGCGGACGCGGCCCGCGCTGGGCACGTCCAGGCCGCCCAGGATGTTGAGCAGCGTGGACTTGCCGCTGCCGGACGGTCCCAGCAGCACGAGCAGCTCGCCTTCGCGCAGCGTGAGGTCGACGCCGCGCAGGGCGTGGACCTCGACCTCGCCCATGCGGTACACCTTGGTGATGCCTTCGGCCTCGAAGACGCCGGCTGCCGAGCCCTGATCCATCGGCGCATCCTTTCATCAACGGGAGCCAACGTGGCGGGTTCCGATCTCGATCTGCGTATCGAGCAGGTAAAGGGACCAGTCCCAGGGAGGGAGCGTGTCATGTCCACGGTCGAGCGGACACCCGTCAAGGCGAAGGCCAGGCCCAAACCATCGGCGACTCCGGCGCAGCGCTCTTCGGCGACGCCTTCCGGGAATCCGCTCGCGCAGGCTCCCCCGCTCGTCCAGCAGGTTCTCCGCTCTCCCGGCCAGCCCCCCACCGGCGAGACGCGGTCTCTTCTGGAGTCGCGCTTCGGCCACGACTTCGGCCGCGTGCGCATTCACTCAGACTCCCTGGCCGCGGAGTCCGCGCGCCAGGTCCAGGCCCGAGCGTACACGGTCGGCCATGACGTCGTCTTCGGGGCCGGTCAGTATCAGCCGAACAGCCGTTCCGGTCTCGAGCTGCTGGCCCATGAATTCGCCCACGTCGTCCAGCAGGGGGGCCGGCCTCAGGCCTTGCAGACCCGGCTCACCGTGTCCTCGCCGGGCGACGCCTCGGAGCGCGAAGCCGATCACGCCGCCGCGGCCGTGCTGCAGGGCCGCAACGCTCCCCCGCTCTCCCGGACTCCGGCGAGCCTCGCCCGCTGGAAGATCGACGGCAGCACGGCCACCGTCGATTCCGCCGAAGACCGCCTCGGCCAGCTCCCCGCGAAGGTCAAGTCCAACGCCCTGAACTGGGTCGGGATCAAGCCGCTCGCCATGAAGACGGCGGGGTACGCAACTCCTCCCGAGGACTTCCAGACCCACTACGAGAAGTATCTCCAGATCGGAGACACGTTCGATCTCTCCAATCTCACGGCGACCACGGGAAGCAGCCTGCGCATGAACTTCCACCCGAACGTGGATGTCCAGACGCTGCTCTCGCTCCCCCGGTTCTATCCGGGAACGAAGCAGATCACGGCCGACCCCATGGGAGAGATCGAGAAGGCGTCCGGCCAGGGGGCAACCCCCCTTGCGGAGGCCATCATGTTCGGTCACAGCGGCGGCGAACGCCTGACGGGGGGTTCGTGCATCCTGGCTCCGAAGGATCTCAGCCCGGACGAACCGGCCCCGACCTACGACCGCGCCAAGGCCGGGAAGTTTCCGCGACGGTGCTGGTTCACCACGACCGCCAAGGTCCGCGCGGCAGGCTGTACCAGCGCGGATTTCGGGAAGTACTTCGCCGCCGTCTTCCTCCGCAAGGGCAGCGAGGTCTTCGGCACCCTGCGCTCCATCTCGCCCTCCTGCAGCCTGAAGTACCGCCCCCCGGGCGGCGATGTGACGACCTGCCGGGACAATCTCGACGCCATGGAGTTCCGGACGAACAGTACCGAGTCGAGCGATCCGGCCGAGCACGGACCCTTCACGAACGCCACGGACTTCGAAGCGTCGAGCTTCTGGGCGGGGATCTCGGGGGCGCTCTGAGAAAACGGCAGGAGCCCGAGAGCTGGCCTCTGATCGGCCGGACGGGAGTCGGCGCGGCGGGTAGCCCGAGTAGTAGGCTGCCGGCGCCGGAGGCAGCGCGCTGGCAGGCGCGTCACCGCGTCTGCTGGATGACCTCGTAGCTCCGCAGCTCGCGCTGGAGGAAGTTGCGCCGCACCCGGAGGCAGATCTCCTCCACCTCGCGGAGGGTCCGCACGGAGGGCGGGTTTTCGGCGCCGATCGCGGTCAGGCCCTCGCGGCCCATGCGGCGCAGCAGCTCCAGGGTTTCGGCACGGGCGATGTAGCCTCCCCGGCCTCCGCAGTCGAAGCAGAGCAGCGTCTCGCCGTTGGGCGGAACCACGGCCCCTTCTTCTCCATCGTCGGTCACGAAGGGCCGGCCGCAGTTGGGACAGGCCTTGGGCGAGGGAAAGACTCCCCCCAGCCGTAGCGCCCAGGTCTCGAAGTAGCGGGCGGCGAGGTTGCGGTCGACCCCGGCGATCAGGGCTTCGAGGGTCGAGTCGAGGAGGCGGTAGAAGTGATCCGAGGGGTCGCCTTCCTGGGCGAATTCGAGGACGTGGTCGGCGAGGTAGCTGCCGAGCAGGATGCCGTCGAAATCCTCCTGGAGCTGGCGGGCGCTGCGCTCCATCTCCACGGCCGAGACGCGGACCAGATCGCGGCCTTCGGACTCGAACCAGGTGATGTGGACCTTGGCGAGCGGCTGGAGCTGGCCTCCGAAGCGGCTGTGGCGGGTGCGGGCTCCCTTGGCCACGCCGGACTTCTTGCCGTGATCGCGGGCGAGGAAGGTGACGATGCGATCCCGGTCCTGGAGATCCCGGACATCGAGAAGGATCGCCTCGGCCGTGATCAGCGCCATGGAATCTTCATGGGATCAACCACGGGCACGGGATCAACTCACCTCACCAGGGAGTGGATCAGGAGCGAGGCGAGGCCGAAGTAGATCAGGATGCCGGTGATGTCGTTGCTGGTGGTGACCTGGGGGCCGGCGGCCACGGCCGGGTCCACGCCGAGGCGCTGGAAGAGCAGCGGGATCATCACCCCGTTCATCGACGCCACCACGATCGCGCAGAGCATGGCGCTGCCCACGACCACCGAGTAGACCGGGCTGTGATGCAGCACCAGCGCCGCCAGGCCGGCCACCATGCCGGTGGACACGCCCAGGATGACGCCGACCTTGAGCTGCTGCCACAGGTAGTGCGCGATGCTGTCGAGCCGGATGTCCAGCCGGCCCATGGCGAGGCCGCGGACGGTGATCGTCGAGGTCTGCGTGCCGCTGTTGCCGCCCATCCCCATCACCACCGGGACGAAGGCGAGGAGGTAGAGCGCCTCCTTGAAGTTGAGCTGGAAGCGCTCCAGCAGCATGCCGGTGATCACGCCGCCCACCAGGTTGACCAGCAGCCAGGGGAGGCGGATGCCGGCGACGCGCCAGGAGCGCTCGGCGTGGAGCAGCTCGTCCTCGGAGGTGCCGGCGATGCGGAGGATGTCCTCGTTCGCCTCCTCCTTGAAGACGTCGACGATGTCGTCGACCGTGACGATGCCGACGAGGCGGTCCTCGCTGTCGACCACCGGCACGGCGAGGAGGTCGTGGCGGGAGGCGATGCCCGCGACTTCCTCCTGGTCGGTGCCGGTGTGGACCCGGATCACGTCGGTCTGCATGATCTCGTCGAGCCGCTGGTCCGGCCGCGAGAGCAGGAGCTGGCGCAGCGAGGTGACGCCGAGCAGATGCTTGTCGCTGTCGACGATGTAGAGGTAATAGATCATCTCGACGTCCCGCTGCTCCTGGATCGCCGCGATGGCCTGGCGCACCCGGGTCGGGCCGGGGAGCGCGAACAGCTCCGAGTCCATGATGCGCCCGGCGGTCTCGTCCTCGTAGGTGAGGTGGGGGCGCATCTCGGAGAGCTGCTCGGGGTCCACCAACTCCAGCACGCGCTCGCGCAGGCTGTCGGGAAGGGAGTCGAGCACGTAGACCGCGTCGTCCACCGCGGCGGAATCGAGGATGGCGGCGATCGCGTTCGGCGAGAGCTGCTCGAGCAGCTCCAGGCGCTGGGGGGCTTCGAGGTCGGAGAGGACGTCGCCCGCGGTGTCGGGGTAGTCCTCGGTGACGACCTGGAAGACGAGGAGACGTTCGGCGGGGGTCAGCCCGCTCAGCAGGGCCGGCATGTCGCCGGGCCGGACGTGGGACAGGAGCCGCGTGATGTCCGCCCGGCGGCCGTTGCGGACGAGCCTGCGCAACGCGTCCGCCAGCAGCTCATGAGAGCGGGTTGCGGTGGGCGAAACGGCGGCTTCCATAGGCTGGCGATGCTAGCAGAAGCCCGCCCGGCGAAGTCCCGAAAGAGCGGGATGGGTTAGGATGCCCGTTGTTTCGGAAGGGAGGCCCATGCCGCCGGGAGTCGATCCGTTTCTCGTCACGTTGGCGCTGGTTGGAGCCGTGATCATGATCGCGGCGCTGCTGTCCGGTCTGATCGAACGCAGCGGCGTGCCGCAGGTGGGGGTGCTGCTGGCGCTGGGCGCCGTCCTCGGCCCCTTCGGCCTGTCGTTCATCGATCCCAAGCTCGATTCGGACATGCTGCGGGTGGTCTCCACGCTCAGCCTGGCGCTCGTCCTGTTCACGGACGCCCTGTCCTTGAGCATTTCCGAGATCCGCCGCCACATCCGGCTCACCCTGCTGGTGCTGGGGCCGGGGACGGTCCTTTCGGCGGCGCTGGTGGCGGTGGCGGGCCGGTATCTCCTGGATCTCTCCTGGACGCTCGCGGCGATCCTCGGCGCGGCGCTGGCGTCGACCGATCCGGTGCTGCTGCGGGGCCTCCTCCGCCGGCCGGAGCTCCCCGCCCCGGCGCGGCTCGCGTTGCGCCTGGAAAGCGGCTTGAACGACATCGTGCTGCTGCCGATCGTGCTTGTCGCCATGGCGGTGATCGGCGGCTCGGGCGTCCACCAGCCGGCCTCGGCGCCGCGGATGGCCATGGAAATGTTCCTGCTCGGGCCGGGCGCGGGAGTCCTGGTGGGCCTGCTCGGCGTCTCGACCCTGGACACGGTGCGCCGGAGGCTCGGCGTCCGGCGCGACTACGAGTCGCTCTACTCGCTGGGCGTCGCCTTCGCGGCGTTCGCGGCGGCCGAGGCGGTCCACGGCAGTGGCTTCCTGGCCGCGTTCGCCGCGGGCATGACGATCTCGGTGTTCGACGTGGAGCTGTGCGACTGCTTCAAGGAGTACGGCGAGACCACGGCGGAGCTGGCGCTGCTGTTCACCTTCGTCCTGCTGGGCAGCTCGCTCATCTGGAGCGGCATCGCGACCGCGGGCCTGCGCGAGGTGATCTTCGCGGTCCTCTGCCTGCTGGTGCGGCCGGCGGTCTTCCTGGTCTCCCTGATCCCCAGCGGCCTGGACCGGCGCAGCACCAACATCATCGCCTGGTTCGGCCCCCGGGGCTTAAGCTCGCTCCTGCTGGTCCTCCTCCCCGTGTTCGCCCACACGCCCGGAAGCGAGAGGCTGTTCTCGCTGTGCAGCCTGGTGGTGCTGCTCTCCGTGGTGCTCCACGGCGGCTCGCTGATGTTCCTGGGCAAGAACGAGAGGAAGGAGCCGGCAGCCGCCGCCGTGCCCGAGAAGGCGCCGCAGCGGCCGGCTCTCCTCCCCGTCCTGACCGACCCCGAGCCGGCCGGGGAGAAGACTCCGGAGACCGTCGACATCGCCGAGATGCAGCGCTTGCAGGCGGCCGGCGAGCCGGTGATCGTGCTCGACGTCCGCACCCAGCGGGCGCTCGACGAGAGCGACCGTCGCGCCAGAGGAGCCCTCCGCCTCGATCCGGACCGGCCCGCGAGGGAAGCCGAGCGCCTCCAGCTACCCAGGGAGGCCTGGCTGATCGCCTTCTGTGCCTGACAGAACGAAGCCACGAGCGCCCGTGTGGCGCTGGATCTTCGCAGGGCAGGATGGAAGAAGGCGACGGCCCTTCTGGGGGGGTGGCAGGCGTGGCAGGATGAAGGGTTGCCGACGGAGGAGATCTGAAGAACGACAGACACCTTTTGTCTGCAACCGGTGTCTATCCATGAGATCGCCATGCCCAACGATGATGTGAGCCGGCTCACGGAGGATCTCCGGGTCCAGGACGCCCTGGACCGCTGGAAGAAGAAGCTTCTCGATCTGACCCGGCGCAACCGCGCGATCAACTTCCGCCCCTTGCGGGTCTCGACCGTCACGCTCCTCGGCGAGCCGCCGTCCACGGTGTTCCGGAGGATCCTCCTTCAGGAGAAGCGGCTGCGCTTCGTCCCCGTCGCCCTGCAGGTGCCGCTGCCCGGTGCCGCGATCCAGGACGAGGCGGCCGGCGAGACCGGGATGTCTCTGCGTCCGCCCCCTTACGAGCCCCCGATGCCGGAGGCCGGCCGTCACGACGACGCCCTCCAGACGACGGCGGCGCCCGAAGCGCTCGACCGGTCCCTTCGCCGTCTCGACGAACAGGCTCGCGCGACGATCGAGGAGCAGGGGGTCAATGCGCTGTTCCTCGCCCTGGGAATGTTGCACTACAAGGAGAGCCGCGAAGGCCAGGCTCCGGAGTCCTTCCGGGCGCCGCTCGTGCTGCTGCCGGCATCCCTGAGCCGGAAGACGGCCAAGGCCGGGTACACGGTCCAGGCCACGGAGGAGGAGCCCCTCGTCAACCCGGCTCTGACCGAGCTTCTCCGCCGCAACCACGGAATCGTGCTGCCGGAGCTGCCCGATCTCGGCGATATCCCTCCGGACTACGACCTCCAGACCCTCTTCGACGCCGTCGGCGAGGCCGTCGCCGGCATGCCGGGATGGACCGTCGAGCCGGAGGTCCATCTGGCGCTCTTCTCGTTCCAGAAGCTCGTCATGTACAAGGATCTGGAGGCCAACGGCGGTCTCTTCGCCGCGCATCCCCAGCTCCGGCGCCTCATGACCCGCACCGGCGGCCCCCACGTCGGCCTCCCCGCCGAGGTTCGGGACATGGCTCTGGACCGCGAGCAAGCTCCCGAGACCCGTTTCCAGGTGGTCGACGCCGACGCCAGCCAGATCCGCGCCCTCGCGGCGGTGGAGGGCGGCTACGACCTGGTGCTCGAAGGCCCTCCCGGCACCGGCAAGTCGCAGACGATCACCAACCTTATCGCCCAGGCGCTGGGCAGCGGCAAATCCGTCCTGTTCGTGGCGGAGAAGATGGCCGCGCTCCAGGTCGTGCATCGCCGCCTGGTGGGCGCCGGGCTCGGCGAGGCCTGTCTCGAGCTGCATTCGGCCAAGGCCGGCAAGCGCCAGGTGTTCCAGCAGATCGCCGCCGCCCTGGATGCGTCGCTTCGCCGTACCGCCGGCCAGGCCGCCTCGGGACGGAGGCTCCGGGAGGTTCGCGCAGAGCTCGACGCCTATGCGGAAGCCGTTCACGAGCCCCGCGGTGCCCTGGAGATCTCGCCCTTCGAGGCCTGCGGCCGGCTGAGCACGGTGCTCGACGCCCGCAAGCTGCCGTTTGTGGACCGGGTGCGGGGCACGGCCGCCGAGACGGCCGCCGAGACGGCCGCAGAGACGACCGCAGAGACGACCGCAGAGACGCTCGACGAGGCGGTCCGCGACCTTGAGCGGCTGGCCGAGGCCGCGAAGCCGATCGGCATTCCGGCGCAGCACCCGTGGCGGGACGCCGGCCGCACCTTCTATTCGGAGGACGTGCTCGACCAGGCGGACGCGCTGCTCAAGGATCTCTTGCAGAGGGTTGACGAGGCGCTCCGCCGCGCACAGGAGGTCGAAGCCGGCTTCGGCCTTCCCCCCATCCGGACGCTCCGGGACATGGAGACCGCCGCCGTCGTCGCCGCGGTCCTCGCCCGCTCGCCGGGAGCGCCGCTCGCGGTGCTGGAGAGCGAGACCTGGGATTCGCCGCCGCCGGCCGCGGTCGAGATCGTCGAGGCCGGCCGCCGCCTCGGGCGGCTGGAGGAGCCTCTCCGGAGCCGGTTCACCGCCGAGGCGATGGACCGCGATCCTACCGAGGACATCGCCTGGGTCGAGCGCAGGCAGCAGAGCCTCCTGAGCTGGCTGAGCTTTCTCGACGGCCGGTACAGGGCCATCCGGCGGCGTTGGATCTCCTGGCGCCTGCCGCGATACCAGCCGTCGATGGCCCAGCAGGCCGACGACCTCAAGGGCGTGGCCGTGGCCCTGCGCGAACGCCAGGCTCTGGCCGCACGGGACGACGAGGCGCGACGCCTATTCGGCGCTCTCTGGCAGGGGGTGGTCTCTTCCTGGGATGCGCTCGCATCCTACATCCGGTGGGTTGTGGAGCTGCGTGGCCTCGCCGCCTCGGCCGGGCTCGGGAGGCGGGCGCTGGAGCTGGCCGCGTCGCCGCAGCCCGACATCTCTCCGGTGATCGAGCTGCGGGATGTGGCCGTCTCCCTGGCAGCTCGCTTCGACGAGCTCCGCACCCTCGTGGGCTGGCCTTCGGGCTACCTGGCCTCGGCGCCGCTGGCAGAGATCCGGGACCGCCTCGCAGCGCTCCGGGACAACCTCCATCTGGCACCTCGGTGGGCGGTGTTCGAGCAGGCGCGGGCCAGGGCGACGGTGGGGATCGCGGGCGAGCTTCTAGCGCCGGCCCTCGGCGGCGAGGTGCCTTTCGCCGAGTTGCCGCAGGCGTTCCTGAGAGCGTTCTACCAGCGCTGGCTGAGCGGCGTGGTCGAGGAAAGCGAGCTTCTGCGGTCGTTCGACAGCCGCTCGCACGAGCAGCGCCTCCAGGAGTTCCGGACCCTGGACCGCAAGGTTCTGGAGGAAAACCGGGTCCGCCTCGTGTCGAGCCTCCGCGAATCCACCCAGGAGCGCCTCCGCCACCCCGGCGCTGTCACAGGCCTTCCCTTCCTTCAGAAAGAGATGGCGAGGCAGCGCGGGCACGCCCCCTTGCGCCGCACGATGCGCAAGGCCGGGGCCGCCATCCGCGCGGTCAAGCCCTGCTTCCTGATGAGCCCCCTCACCGTCGCCCAGCTCCTGGATGGAAGCGCGCCGCCGTTCGACCTGGTGATCTTCGACGAGGCCAGCCAGCTTCCGCCCGAGGACGCGGCCGGCGCCATCGTCCGGGGGAGGCAACTGGCCGTGGTGGGCGATCCCAGGCAGCTCCCGCCGACCAACTTCTTCGCGGTCACGAGCGGCCAGCTCGACAGCGAGCGCGGCGACGACGGCGAGCCCTTGTTCGAGGACTCCGAGAGCATCCTGGAAGAGCTGCTCGGAGCGGGCATCCCCAAGACCCGTCTCCGCTGGCACTACCGGAGCGTTCACGAATCGCTGATCGCCTTTTCGAACGTCAGCTTCTACGACGCCAACCTCCAGACCTTCCCCAGCGTGGAGATCGACAGCCAGCGCGAAGGCCTGCGGTTCGAGCTTGTGGCGGACGGCGTCTACGAAGGCAAGGGCGTCAATCCGGTGGAAGCCCGAAGAGTGGCCGACGCCGTGGTCCGCCACGCCCGGGAGCACCCGCGGCTGAGCCTGGGCGTCGGCACCTTCAGCCTCCGGCAGCAGCAGGCCATCCTGGACGAAATCGAAAGCCGACGCCGCGGCGATCCGGGCCTCGAGCCGTTCTTCGCCCAGGGCGAGGAGCCGTTCTTCGTGAAGAACCTGGAGAACATCCAGGGCGACGAGCGCGACGTCATCTTCCTGAGCGTCACCTACGGCCGCGGCCCGGACGGCAAGCTGCGCCACAACTTCGGTCCGATCAACGGCGAGAACGGCTGGCGTCGGCTCAATGTGCTCACCACTCGTGCGCGCCGGCAGATGCGCGTCTTCTCGACGATCCGCGGCGACGAGATCAACCTCGCCCAGACCGCGTCCCGCGGCGCGCATTTTCTGCGGGCCTTCCTGCTCTATGCCGAGCACGGCCGGCTGGACGCTCTCCCCCATCCCACCGCCTTCGAGGAGACCACATCCCTGGAGCGCGACGTCGAAAGGGAGCTGACGAGGCACGGAGTGAAGCTTCAGCCCAAGGTCGGGATCGCGGGCTATCGGATCGACTTCGGCGTCCTCGACGACGCCACGCCCGGCCGCTACCTCTGCGGGATCGAATGCGACGGCCCGATGTACATCCGCGCCGAGACCGCGCGCGACCGCGACCGGCTTCGCCAGGAGGTGCTCGAAGCCCGGGGCTGGACGCTCCTCCGCGTCTGGTCCACGGACTGGTTCAAGGACCGGCGCGGTCAGATCGAGCGCCTGCTGGAATCGATCGACGAGCTCCGCCGGAGGGCGCAGGAGAATGGCCCCCCACCCGAGCCCGAAACCGAGCCGGAAGCCGCGCAGCCGGCTCCGCCGTCCCCCGAGCCGCCCACGAAGCCCTCGCCGCCTGCGCTGAAATCGGCGCGCCGACGGACCACCGCTTCACCGGCCGCTCCAGCCCGCATCGACGCCTCGGACTACCGGAAAGACGTCCTGGTGCTGCTGCGATCGGGAGCGAGCCTGGACCGGAAGGAATTGATCAACCAGGTCCGCGCCAGTCTGGGCTTCGCGCGCACCGGCTCCAGGCTCCAGGAGGCCATCGGGTCCGCGATCGACCGTCTGCTGGAAGAGGGCGTCATCGGTCACGGGAGCGCCGGCTACAAGCTCCGCGATTGACTCTCCTCTCTTGCTTCAGAAGCTCGTCCCGATACTGAACTGAAACGCCTCGAAGTCGTCGTTCGGCTTCTCGTTGAGGTTGAGCGCGTAGATGAACCGTAGCGGCGCTCCGAACATGGGGATCAGGACCCGCAGCTCGGCTCCGGCCGTGTAGCGCAGGTTGGAAAGACTCGCCGACTGCCCGTCTCCGAAGACGTTTCCGGCGTCTCCGAAGAGGATCAGGCGGACCGGACCTCCGAGCAGGAAGTGGTACTCCAGGTTGACCTGGGCGAAGCTGTCCCCTCCCAGGATCACTCCGTCGGCGTCGGTCCGCGGCTCGCCGTCGGGCTTGCGGAGATAGAGGGACCGGGCCGAGTGGCCGCGGATGGAGCTCTCGCCTCCCAGGAAGAACCGTTCGAGCGGCGAGAGCGGGTACTTCGTCTCGTCGAACGGGTGGATCATCCCGCCTTCCAGGTTGACGGCGAACAGCGACCGGACCGGATAGCTGCCGACCGGGACGAAGGCGTTGTAGCTGAGCTGGGGCCGGACGAAGTAGTTCTCTCCGCCGAGGACGCCGCCGGCATACTCCACTCCCAGGCTGAAGCTCTGGCCCCGCGTGGGCTCCAGCGGGTTGTCCCGGCTGTCGAAGCCGAATTGCGGACGGAGCGAGGAGCTGTTGATGATCGAATGCGCGGTGATCGTGTCGCCCGGCTGCGGCTCGTCCGGCCCCGGAGGGGTCTCGCCCTCCGCCGTCTCCGGCACGACGTAGATGGTCTCGTCGTCGTACTTCGAAAGGTTGTAACTGAGGCTCGCCGACTGGAACAGCCGGAGGTTGCGGCCGTAGGTCAGGGTCGCCCCGCGGGCGTCCCGGATCTGCTGCTGGTCGTAGGAGTCGTAGCCGTAGTCGATGTATTGATCGAACGCCCGGATGCCCAAGAACTGCGGCCTGTCGAGGAACCAGGGGATGGTGTACGACAGGTCGACGAGATCGCGGTAGTTTCCTTTCTGATACGAGGCGCTGGCCTGCTCGCCGCGGCCGAGGAAGTTCTTCGTGCCCACCGAAAACTGACCGAAGAAGCCGTCGAGCTCGCTCCAGCCGCCGCCGAGCTGCACCTCGGTGCGGTCGGCCTCCTTGCCCCGGAAGAGCAGGTCGACGACCTTGCGCTCCACGTCGGGCTTGATCTCGACCGGATCTTCCTCGTTGAGCGTGAAGTAGCCGAGCTGCCGGACCTTGGTCACACTGTTGCGGACCGCTCCCACGTTGACGACTCCGCCCTCGAACAGGCGCATCTCGCGGCGCAGCACGCGGTCCATCGTCCGGCTGTTGCCTTCGAACTCGATGCGGCCCACCTTGAACGGCTCGCCTTCGCGGACGTGAACGATCAGGTCCGCGACGTTGCCCTCCTTCTCCACCAGCTCCGGCTCGACGTTGGCGTACATGTAGCCGCCGTTGTGGTAGAGGTCGGTGACGGCCTTGACCCCGTCGTCGACCCCCTTGGCGCGCAGCCAGGAGTCCGGCGGGATCGCGAAGGCCCGCAGCAGCGCCTGGTCGCTGTGCTTCTCGTTGCCCTCGATGCTCACCTCGCCGAGCCGCCAGCGCTCGCCCTCCTCGATCGGGACGAGGATGAGCATGCGCCGCTTGCGATCCTTCGACTCCGGCGCCGCAGGTTTCCGGTCGCGCACCTCGATCCGCGGCTCTCCGACCACCGCGTTCTTGTAGCCCGAGGCGCGGTAGACGTCGCGGACCTTGTCGAGATCCTCCTGGAGCTTCGCCGGATCGTAGAGATCCTTCTTCAGGGCCCGCGTGAGGAGGCCGCTCTCCTTGACGTTCTTCATGGCGAGGTGCAGCCGGAGGTCGGAGAACACCTCGTTGCCCTCGAATCGGATGTCCCCGATGCGCACCCGGTCGCCTTCGTCCACGTGGAAGACGACCGTCTTCTCGTTCGGGCCGACGTCCCCGGCGCCCCCGACGTCCCCAGCGTCCCCGACAGTAAAGCGGGCCTGGGCGAAGCGGTAGCCTTTCTCGGAGTACATCTCCTCAATGAGCGCCTTGACCCGGTGCAGCTCGCCGAGGCTGAGCGGCTCGCCTTCGCGGACCCGGACGCGCTGGGTGGTCAGCTTGTCGAGGATGTCGGTCTTCGAGATCCGCTTCAGCCCCTGGTAGTCGATCGAGCGCAGGACGGGGCGCTCGCGAATCGTGATGATCAGCTTGACCGCCTCCCCCGCAGGCTCGACCTCGACCTTGATGTCGTCCACGAGGTTGCGCCGCCAGAGATCCTTGAGGCTGGCGTTGAGCGCGGCTTCATCCAGAATCTGGCCCGGCTCGATTCCGAGGTAGTAGCGGATCGTCTCCTCGGTGAACGACTGAAGCCCGCGGACCTCGATCGAGGAGATGACCCTGCCGGCGGGGGTGGGCTCCTGAGCGTCCGCCGGAGGGACGCGGAGCGGCAGAAGGGCGAGAAGCAGAAAAGCGACGAGGCGAAGGCTCCGCCGTCCAGCAACAGCATTCATCATGGTTACGACCCTCGCGCCGACTCTAGAAGGAGGCCCCGCCGCCAGTCGTCAAAACGGCGCAAGTTCTTTGTAAGGGATGTAAACGGCGGGCGCCTTCCGGCCGGCGGGGTGGCTCGCCAACCCCTCCCCGCGGGTGGGCCGGTCCGCGCGCTCGCCTAGTAAGCTCGCCCGCGTGAGAACCATCATCGAACCGTTCCGCATCAAGACCGTCGAGCCGTTGCGCATGACCACCCGCGAGGAGCGTCTCGACATCCTCCGCCGGGCGGACTGGAACCTGTTCCGCATCCCCGCGGACGACATCCTCATCGATCTGCTCACGGATTCGGGCACGGGCGCCATGTCGGCCGAGCAGTGGGCGGCGCTCCAGCGCGGCGACGAGTCGTACGCCGGGAGCCGCTCGTGGTTCCGCTTCGAGGCGCGGGTGAAGGAGCTGACCGGCTTCGGCCACATCGTCCCCACCCACCAGGGGCGGGCCGCGGAGCGGATCCTCTTCTCCTGTCTCGGCGTGGCCGGCAAGATGGTGATCAACAACACGCACTTCGACACCACGCGGGCCAACGTGGAGGCGCTCGGAGGCCGGGCCGTGGACATTCCCGTTGCGGAGGCGCGCATCCCCTCGGACGAGAGCCCCTTCAAGGGGAACATCGACCTCGAAGCCCTGGAGCGCCTGCTGCAGACCGAGCGCGAGCGCATCGCCTGCGTGATGCTCACGATCACGAACAACTCGGGCGGCGGGCAGCCGGCCTCGCTCGCCAACCTGCGCGCGGCGAGCGGGCTCTGCCGGCGCCACGGCGTGCCGTTCTTCCTCGACGCCTGCCGTTTCGCCGAGAACGCCTGGTTCATCAAGACGCGGGAGGAGGGACAGGGCGACCGCTCGGTCGAGGAGATCGCCCGCGAGGTCTTCTCCCTGGCCGACGGCGCCACGTTCAGCGCCAAGAAGGACGGGCTCGCGAACATCGGCGGCTTCCTCGCCGCCAACGACGACCGCCTGGCGCGCCAGGAGGAGGAGCTGCTCATCCTGACCGAGGGCTTCCCCACCTACGGCGGGCTCGCCGGCCGCGATCTGGAGGCGATCGCGGTGGGCCTGACCGAGGTGGTGAACGAGGACTATCTGCGATACCGGGCCGCGTCGACGCACTACCTGGGCGAGGGGCTGAGGGCCGCGGGCCTGCCCATCGTGCGGCCCACGGGCGGCCACGCGGTGTACCTCGACGCGGGCGCCTTCCTCCCCCACATCCCGAAGCGCGAGCTGCCGGCCCAGGCGCTGGCCTGCGCCTTCTTCGAGGACGGTGGCGTGCGGGGCGTCGAGATCGGAACCCTGATGTTCGGCGGCAAGGATCCCGGGACCGGCGAGGAGCGCCTCGCTCCGCTCGAGCTACTGCGCCTCGCCATCCCCCGCCGGGTCTACACCCAGAGTCACATGGACTACCTGATCGAGGTCGCCGAGCTCGTGGCCGGCCGCCGCGAGAGCCTCCGCGGCCTCCGGATCGTCGAGGAGCCACGGCGCCTGCGGCACTTTACGGCCCGGCTGGCGCCGCTGTGAAGGCGTGAAAGAACGCGGCCGGCAGGCTTCCCGGCCAGCCCGGCGGCGCCGGCTTGAGAAAACTATGCACCAGCTACATAATGTTTCTGCTGCATAGTTCCGAGCCAAACCGGAGTCGACCCGCCGCCATGAAGCTCCCCTTCCTCGACCGCCACGAAGAGGCCGCCCGTTTCCGGCGGCTGCTCGGCCGCGCCGAAGGCTCGCTCGGGGTGGTCTACGGAAGGAGGCGCTGCGGCAAGTCACGCCTCTTGAGAGAGATCCTGCCGCCGGCACGGGCCGTCTACTACGTGGGGGACGATCGCGAGGGGAGCCTCCAGAGGGCCAGCCTGGCGATGGAGATCGGCCGCCTCCTCCCGGGGTTCGAGACTGTCACCTATCCGGACTGGGAGGCGCTCTTTGCGCGCTGGTGGCGCGAGGCGCAGCCTGGGACGGTGCTGGCTCTCGACGAGTTTCCTTCGCTGGTCGCGGTCGCCCAGGAGCTTCCGAGCCTGCTCCAGAAGCGCCTCGACCGGGACAGCGAGCGCGGAATCCATCTCCTTCTGAGCGGCTCGTCTCAGCGCATGATGCAGGGCCTCGTCCTCGACCGCTCGGCGCCGCTGTTCGGCCGCGCCAGCGAAATCCTCAAGATCTCTCCCCTGCCTGCCGGCTGGATCGAGGAAGCGCTGGGTCTCGGGACTCCAGAGCTGGCCGTCGAAGCGTTCTCCGTCTGGGGCGGCACACCGCGCTACTGGGAGCTCGCCGGAGACTTTCCGGATCTGATGTCCGCCATCCGCTCGCTGGTTCTCAGCCCCCTGGGCGTGCTTTTCGAGGAGCCGTCCCGCCTGCTGCTGGACGACATGCGCGACACCACCCAGGCGGCCTCGATCCTCAGTCTCATCGGTCAAGGATGCCATCGCATCTCCGAGATCGCGGCCCGGCTGGGCAAGCCGGTGACTGCGCTGTCGCGGCCCCTTCAGAGATTGCAGGACATGGATCTCGTCACCCGCGAGCTGCCGTTCGCGGAAGCGCCGCGGGGCAGCAAACGCACGCTCTACAAGATCTCCGATCCCTTCCTGCGCTTCTGGTTCCGGCATGTCGAGGTCAACCGCTCGCGCCTCGGAGCCGGGCAGCTGGCGGCGGTGGAAGACGAGATCGGACAGCGGTTGGGACATCACGTCGGCGGCGTCTGGAAGGAGCTGGCGCGCGCCAGCGTGCCGCACCTCCGGACCGGCGGGACGAGCTGGGGCCTGGCGGGCCGGTGGTGGGGTCCGGGCCTCGACCGTCAACCGTTGGAGGTCGATCTCGTGGCGGAGAGCCTCGACGGCAGAAGCGTGCTGGTCGGCGAGGTCAAGTGGGCGGCCCCCAAGGACTCGGCCCGGCTTCTGGCAGAGCTCGAAGCCAAGGCGAAGCGCCTGCCGGTCGTCGCCGGGAGAGATGTCGTTCCAGCCTTGTGGCTCAAAGCGCCGGCCCGCGGAATCGCCGCCGAGAGCATCGTGACGCCGCGCCAGGTGCTTGACGTCCTGCGATGATGGCGGCCGGTCAGCAGGTCCATGAGGCGCACTCTCTGTTGACGTTCTGACGCGAAATGATAACCTCCTCCCTCGACAAAGAGGCGGTACATGATCGCGTCATTCGGAGACAGGGCGACAGAAGCGCTCTTTCACGCCCGCTCCAGTGAGGCGATGAGACGATTTCCTCCTGATGTCGCTCGTGCCGCTCTCAGGAAGCTCGACGTGCTCAACGCCGCTCGGAACCTTCAGGACATGGCGACTCCTCCGGGCAACCGCCTGGAACCGTTGAGAGGTAACCTCAGCGGCCTCCACAGCATCCGGGTCAACGTACAGTGGCGTATCATCTTCCGGTGGGATGGCGGCGATGCCTATGACGTGCGCGTCGACGACTACCACTGAGACCGGACTGGAGCTCCTGATGCTGCCTGAAAACCGAATCCCCACTCATCCCGGCGAGATCCTTCAAGAGGAGTTTCTCGAGCCCCTCGGAATGACCCAGGCTGCCCTGGCGTCCCACCTGGGCGTGCCCGTCCAGCGGATCGACGAGATCGTGCGGGGCAAACGGGGGGTGACTCCCAACATGGCCTGGCTCCTCTCCCAGGCTTTCGGGACGACTCCAGAGCTCTGGGCAACCCTGCAGGCGAATTACGACCTCGCCACGAATCGACCCGTTCAAGCCGTTCCCAGACTCAAGGCGAGTTGAAGCTCGGCCGAGGCGTGAGGCGTGAGGCGTGAGGCGTGAGGCGTGAGGCAGAGGATAGCCGCGTGAGCTGGAGCGAGTGACCCTCCCTCCCATCGTCGTGATCGGCGCCGGAGCCGCGGGCACGGTGGCGGCCCTCTTCGCCGCGGCCGGTGGGCGGCGGGTGCTTCTCCTCGAACGGACCCCGGACGGCGGGCGCAAGATCGTGGTGAGCGGCGGCGGGCGGTGCAACATCCTTCCTTCCGAGCTCGAGCCGGCCCGGTTCGTCACCGACTCGTCCCCGAACACGCTGCGGAAGATGCTCCTCTCCTGGCCCCTCGCGGAGCAGCGGCGGTTCTTCGAGGAGGAGGTCGGCGTTCCGTTGGCCCTGGAGGCCGAGACCGGCAAGCTCTTCCCCGCCTCCAACCGGGCCCGGGACGTGCGCGACGGCCTTCTCCGGCTGGCGGCCCGGCGCGGCGTGGAGACGGTGTTCGAGGCCCGGGTCGAGGACGTCCGGCCGGCCGACGGCGGCTGGATCGTCCAGCTTCAGAACGATCGAATGATCCAGGCCTCCGCCGTGATCCTGGCGACGGGCGGCCTCTCTCTGCCGGGCACCGGCAGCGACGGGACCGGGCTGCGGATCGCCCGGCGGCTCGGCCACGCGATCCAGGAGACCTACCCGGCGCTGACGCCGCTCCATGCCGATCCGGCCCCGCACGCAGGCCTGTCCGGAGTGTCCCTGACCGTGACGCTGCGGGCCGGACGCTTCGAGACCCGCGGCGGCTTCCTTTTCACCCACCGCGGCTACAGCGGGCCGTCCGTGCTGGACGCGTCCAATCTCGCGGTGCGGTCGCGGATGGCCGGCGGCCCTCCCCAGGCGCTTCAGGTCGCCTGGGATCCCGCGGCGCCGGACGATTGGGACCGCCGCCTGCGCGAAGGCACGGGACCGGTCGGCGCACCGCTGCGGCGCGCCCTTCCCGACCGTCTCGCCGAGCGGCTCCTGTTCGAAGCCGGCGTCGATCCAGCGCGCCCGCTCCCCCAGCTCCGCCGCGAGGAGCGCCGTCGGCTGGTCGAGCTGCTCACCCGCTATCCCCTGCCCTGGACCGGCGACGGCGGCTATGCCAAGGCCGAGGTCACCGGCGGAGGCGTCGTGCTCGGCGAGGTCGACCCGCGCACGATGGAGAGCCGGCTCCACCCCGGGCTGTTTCTCTGCGGTGAGATCCTCGACGCGTTCGGCCCCATCGGCGGCCACAACTTCGCCTGGGCCTGGGCGACGGGCCGGGCCGCGGGAAGGGGCTCGGCACGACAAAATTAAACAATCGTTAACGACAGGTGAAAGCGCTATTAAGATTTGTCTCCCTTTCTTGAAATCCGCGGAAAAAACAGGCTCGCTTTGGCCCTCCGGATGCACCCACCTTTCTAACAGCCTCACCTCGCGCCTGATGCCAACGCGCAATATCGTCGGATTCCTGAATAGGGAGATTCTCCAGTGATGAAACGATTGCTCTGCCTCATTCTTCTCATGCTGCCCCTGGCGGCCGCCCTGCCCGCGAACGCCCAGGGTCAGGCCGTCGCGATCCGGGTCGAAGCCGCCAAGGGCGTCGACAGCCGGGTCGACTACGCCTCGCTGGCCCAGATCGGACCCTGGGACGACCGCAACTACATGCTCACCGCGAAGGATCTCGCCCTGCTCGCTCCGAACGAGCGCCAGCAGGTCGATCCGATCCCGGTCTTCTTCCGCGTGGAGCTGCGGCGCAAGAACCCGGACATGCCGCGCACGGGCGAGCCGCAGTACCCGCGCAGCGCCCTGCAGATCTTCTTCCTGCGCCACGGCGGCTTCCTGGTCGACGGCCTGCTCTACAAGCGCGCCGTCCGCCGCAACGGCAACTTCATCGTGCTCAAGGATCAGCAGCCGACACCGTACGTCGAGTGGGAGGCCAACAAGGCGCTCGGCGGCGACGTGCGCGTGACGTCTCCGACCGGCGGCGCGGAGTCCGCGGTGAAGATCCATCCGCTCGACGGCAACAAGGTGATCGGCGGCGCGAACGGCCCGGGCTCGGGCCAGAAGATGTTCTATTCGACGAACGGCGGCACCACCTGGACCGCGTCGGCCGCGCTGCCGCTGGGCAGCACCTGCTGCGATCCGACGGTGGACTGGTCGTCCGACGGCACCAAGGCCTACACCGCCGCGCTCGGCGGCTGCGGCAGCTTGTGCAACGTCTGGGTCTATCGCTCCGGCGACGGCGGCGCGACCTGGACCGACCTGGAGACGCTGACCCCGGGCGATCCGCGCCGCGAGGTGACGTCCGCGAGCACGTCCGACAAGGAGTTCATCCACGTCGACAAGTTCGGCACGTCGCCGCGCCGCGACAACGTCTACCTCTGCTGGCACGACAACAACACGCTCAAGTTCTCGCGTTCGACCGACTTCGGCAACACCTGGAGCTCGCCGCTCACGATGTCGTCGGGCACGACCCAGTCGGGCATCGGCTGCGACCTCGCAACGGACAAGAACGGCAACGTCTACTACTTCTGGCCGGCGACCGACGGCAAGACGATCCTGTCGCGCCGGTCCACCGACGGCGGTGCCACGTTCGCCGCGGCAGTGACCGTGGTCAACACGCAGGACGGCTACGACTTCGCGATCCCGGCCATGGAGACGCGGCGCGCGTTCATCTATGCCTCGGCCGACGCCGACCTGTCGAGCGGCACCTATGCCAACCGCGTCTATGCGGCCTGGACCGACACCACGGCGGCCGAATCCGGCACCGCCGCCAACAACCACGCCCGCATCCAGGTCGCCTACTCGGACAACGGCACCACCTGGACGGTGCGCACGCCGCACGAGACCGCGGACGCGAACACGGTCGACCGCTTCCATCCCTGGATCGGCGTGGGCTCGGACGGCACGGTCCACGTGATGTACTACGACACGCGCCAGAACGCGGCGCGGACCAGCGTCGACATCTACTACAGCAAGTCGACGGACGGCGGAAACACCTGGTCGGCGCCGGTGCGCGCGACCAGCGTCACCTCGCCGCACATCGAGGACACGTTCCAGTGGGGCGACTACAACGGCCTCGACGTGCTCGGCGCCCAGGTGATCGGCGTCTTCACCGACAACCGCAACGAGAGCAGCGGCACGACCGACTCGGTGGACGTCTACGCCGCCGCCGCGCCCACGGGCGGAGGCTGCACGCCGCCGGCCGCGCCGACCGGCGTGACCGCCACGGCCGCGGGCCAGACCCAGATCAACGTGTCGTGGAGCGCCTCCGCGGGGGCGACCTCGTACAACATCCTGCGTTCGAGCACGAGCGGCGGACCGTACACGCTGGTCGGCACCTCGGCCACCACGTCGTACTCGAACACCGGCCTGACCTGCAACACGGCCTACTACTACGTCGTCCAGGCGGTGAGCGCCTGCGCGTCGGGCAACTCGGCCCAGGCCACGGCGACCACCAGCGCCTGCTCCGGCGGCACGAGCCAGGTGTTGACGTTCTCGTCCACGCCGGCGCTCGCGGTTCCGGACAACAACACCACGGGCGTCACGAGCACGATCAACGTGCCCAATTCCATGACGATCACCAGCGTGAGCGTCAACGTGGGCCTCACCCACACCTACCAGGGCGACCTGGAGCTGGCGCTGATCGGACCGGACAACACCACCGTCCTGCTCCACAACCGCACCGGCGGCACGACCGACAACATCAACACCACCTACAACATCACCACGCGCTCGGCGCAGGTGCTGACCGCGTTCAACACCAAGAACACCTCGGGCGCCTGGAAGCTGCGCGTCCGCGACCTGGCCGCGGGAGACGTCGGCACGCTCAATTCGTGGAAGGTGACCTTCAACGGCTACTCCACGCTGAGCCCGGGCACGGCGATCCCCGACAACAACACGACGGGCATCACGAGCACGATCAACGTCGCGGCCACGGGCACGATCGTAAGCCTGCGGGTGCGGGCCGACATCACCCACACCTATCAGGGCGACCTCGAAGTGGCGCTGATCGGACCGGACAACACGACCGTCCTGCTCCACAACCGGACGGGCGGCACGACCGACAACATCAGGACGGTCTATGCCGACCTCACGGCTCCGGCGCAGACGCTCTCGGCGTTCACCGGCAAGGCCACCAACGGCGCGTGGAAGCTGCGCGTGCGCGACCTGGCCTCGGGCGACATCGGGACGCTGGTCTTCTGGGAGATCGACTTCCGGAACAACTGAGCTGACCCCAAGGGCCTCCTCCCCAGGGAGGGGGCCCCGCTTTTCCCGCCTCGCGGAGTCTGCAATACTCCGCCCATGCCCGAGACCACCGAGACCGATCTCCGCTATCCCGTCGGACGCTTCCGCCGGGTCACGTCCCTGACCGAGGCCGAACGCCAGGAATCCATCGAGGCCATCGCGGCGGCTCCGGCCCGGCTGCGCGCCGCGGTCCTGGGCCTGTCCGACGAGCAGCTCGACACGCCCTACCGGCCGGACGGCTGGACCGTCCGCCAGGTCGTCCACCACGTTCCGGACAGCCACATGAACGCCTACATCCGCTGGAAGCTGGCGCTGACCGAGGACAACCCGACCATCAAGGTCTACCGGCAGGATCTCTGGGCCGGGCTCGCGGACTCGCTCGAGACGCCTGTCGAAGTCTCGCTGTCGCTGCTGGAAGGGCTCCACGACCGCTGGGTGCGCCTGCTGCGTTCGCTCGCTCCCGAGGATTTCACGCGGCCCCTCACCCATCCGGAGAACGGTCCGATGACGCTCGACGGCCTGCTGGTGCTCTACGCCTGGCACGGCCGGCACCACGTGGCCCACATCGCCGGGCTTCGCGAACGCAGGGGCTGGCTCTGACGAGGCTGCCGGGGCGGTAAGATCGCCCCATGCGCCAACTCGCCCTCGCCGCCTTCGCCCTTCTTGCCCTGCCCCTCCTCGCCGCCGCTCCTCCTCCGACCGAGGTCGCTCCCGTCACGGACCGGCTGCACGGTGTCGAGGTCGTCGACTCCTACCGCTGGCTCGAAGGCAGCGCCGCGCCGGAGCTGAAGGCCCCCGATCCTGCGCTCGACGCCCGGGTCGCGGCCTGGACCGACGCCCAGAACGCCCGCACCCACGCCGTCCTGGACGATCTGACGGGCCGCAAGGAGCTGACCGCGCGCCTCCAGACGCTGTTTGCCACGGGCACCTGGCGCGCGGCTCCGACGGAGGCCGGTCCCTGGCTGTTCTTCCTCCAGCAGGAGCCCAAGCAGAGCCAGCCCGCGCTCATGGTGCAAGGCGGAGGTCCGGGAGCCGGCGCCGCGCGTCCGCTGGTCGACCCCGGCAAGGAGGATGCGACCGGACTGACCACCGTGGCCTGGTTCGAGCCGAGCCCGGACGGCCGGCTCGTGGCCGTCGGCCTCTACCGGGCCGGCGACGAGAACGCCACCCTGCACCTGATCGAGACCGCCACGGGCCGCCGGCTGCCGGACGAGATCCGCAACCGGGTTCGCGAGGTGGACTGGCTGCCGGACGGCTCCGGCTTCGTCTACAACAACCTGGAGGATCTCAAGGATCCCTACTCCCGCCGCATCCGCTTCCACCGCGTGGGCGACGATCTGCGGCAGGACCGGGTGCTCCTGGAGCAGCCGAAGGAGGGCCCGGCCGCCGCAACCTGGGGCCCCTTCGGCCACCTGAGCCAGGATGGCCACTGGCTCGTGCTCGGGCAGTGGACCGGCAGCAACACCAACGACCTCTGGGTGATGGACTTCCGCCGCTGGCTGGCCGGCGAGCCCGGAGTCGAGCCGCGGCCGATCGCCGTGGGCCTGAGCGCCCAGAGCGGCCTGACCGACGTCTACTTCGACGTCGATCCGATCGTCGGCGACACCTTCTACATGGGCACCACCCTCAACTCCCTCAACCGGCGGGTCGTGGCGATCGACCTCAAGAATCCCTCCCAGGCCGATCCGGCCCACTGGCGCGAGCTGATCCCGGAGCGCAAGGCGGCCCTGCGCTCGCTCGTCCAGATCGGCGAGCTCCTGGTCGGCACCTACATCCAGGACGCCAGCACCCGCATCGAGCTGTTCGGGCTGGACGGCAAGCCGCGCGGCCCCCTCGCCCTGCGCGGCATCGGCTCGGCGGAGCTGGCGGGCGGACCCGGAAGCCCGGTGGCCTGGCTCAGCTACTCCAGCTTCGACGCCCCGCCGAGCATCGACCGGGTGGACCTGTCCACGGGAGACCGGAAGCCCTGGTGGCGGCAGGACAACGCCGTCGACACGTCCTTCCTGGAGGTGAAACAGGTCTGGTATCCGTCCAAGGACGGCACCTCCGTCAGCATGTTCCTCATCCACCGGAAGGGGCTGAAGCTCGACGGCTGCAACCCCACGATCGTCGACGGCTACGGCGGCTTCGGCGTCTCCATAACGCCCTACTTCGATCTCGCCAACATCCCCTGGTTCGAGGAGGGAGGCGTCTTTGCGCTGCCCAACCTGCGCGGCGGCGGCGAGTACGGCGAGGCCTGGCACGAGGCCGGGATGTTCGAGCGCAAGCAGAACGTCATCGACGACATGATCGGCGCAGCCGAGTGGCTGATCAAGAACGGCTACACGCGGCCGGAGCGGCTGGGCATCACCGGCGCGTCGAACGGCGGGCTGCTGACCGCCGCCGCAATGACCCAGAGGCCGGAGCTCTTCTCCGCCGTCGTGTCCCACGTGCCGCTGCTCGACATGCTCCGGTTCCACAACTTCCTGCGCGCCCGCAACTGGGTCAGCGAGTACGGCTCCAGCGCCAACCCCGCGCAATTCCCCTACCTCCTCCGCTACTCGCCCTACCAGAATGTGAAGAAGGGGACGAAGTACCCGGCCACGCTGTTCACCGCGGGCGAGCGGGACGAGCGCGTCCATCCCCTCCACGCGCGCAAGATGACCGCGCTTCTCCAGGCCTCGTCCGCGAGCGATCCGGACCAGGAGCCGATCCTCCTCCGGGTCGACCGCGACTCCGGCCACGGCCACGGCGCGCCGGTGGACAAGCAGCTCCTCAGGGCCGTCAACGATCTGAGCTTCTTCCGCTGGCAGCTCGGGATGGGCCAGGCGTGTCCGGGAGCCGCCCCGAAGGATTGACCCCGGTTCTTCCCGGAACAGTCGGCGGTGACAGACTGGCGGGATCGGCCCGCGGGCACGTAACTCCAGGGGAGGGTTACTTGCGATGAGAGTGAGCGTGCCGGCTCCCGCTTCGAAGACCACTGCGGCGACCGCGGCGACCGCGGCGAGACTGCAGCGCTGCTCCTGCGGCCAAGCGTCGAAGCCCGAAGAGTGTCCCGAATGCCGCCGCAAGGCCGCTCTGCAGAGAGCCGCGGCGGGAGGAGCCGGAGAGGACGGGCGGGACGGGCCGGCCCTGGCTCCTCCCGTCGTCCACGACGTGCTCCGCTCCCCTGGCCAACCTCTCGATGCGGGCGTCCGCGCCACCATGGAGAACGGCTTCGGCCACGACTTCGGCGCCGTGCGGGTCCACCACGACGCCCGCGCGGCCGGCTCGGCCCGGGCCGTCAATGCCCTGGCCTACACCGTCGGCCAGCACGTCGTTTTCGCGCCCGGCACCTACAACCCCGCCACCAATCCGGGCCGACGGCTGATCGCCCACGAGCTCGCGCACACCATCCAGCAGGGCGCGGCCGGACAGGCCGGAGGTCTCCAGGCCCGTCTGGAAGTGGCGCCCGTCGACGATCCCCTGGAAGCGGAGGCCGACCGCCTCGCCGCCAGCGCCCTCTCGGGCACCGCCGCCGGGGGCGCCGCGGCTCCCGGCGCTCAGGCTCCTATCTCGACCCCCTCAACCCCCTCAAGACTGCGAGTCCATCGCGATCCCCCGACGGCCGGCACGCCGCCTCCGACCCCGCCGCCGAGGGTCGTCTACATCGACGCCAACGTGATCGATCAGATCAGCCGCGGCAACGTCCCCGCGGCCACCCAGCTCAAGCAGCTCCTGTCTCAGGGGGTCGAGGTCCGCATCGGCCAGCAGGCCTACAACGAGATGGTTCACAATCCGGGGATTCCCCGCACCGGCGCCGCCAACAAGCTGCTCCTCGACGAGCTCGGGATCAAGCTCGGTCCGAAGACGGCCATGGCGGACCGGGTCGGCGCCCTGGACGCGAACATCACCACCAGCCGGAGCGGCTCCCCCATCCTCTCCGAGCCGGACGCCGCCGTCCTGGCCGAGGTCAAGGCGGCGGGACGGCAGGCCGAGATCTGGAGCTTCGACAAGGCCTTCCGGACCAACCCCCAGAACATCGAGTCCACGTTCGGCGTCAAGGTCGCGCCGGAGAGCACCACGATCGCGCCGGTCCAGAGCGGCGCGCCGGACTACCGGGTCGCGCGCCAGAACATGGGCCTCAAGCCGGTCGAGATCGGCCTCAACGGCGAGGTGAAGCCGACCGCCCCGGTCCCCGGCGAGAAGCCCCCCGGAGCCGCCAAGCCCGGTGCCAACGAAACGCCGCCGCCCTCGGCGCCCGTGCGGGTGCAGGCGGAGTTCAAGATCACCAGCAGCACCCCGCAGGCGAACGGCAACATCCTCACCGAGGTCGAGGTGGTGCTCAAGGGGAGCCTCGACGAGCTCAACAAGCTCGGCGGCGGCAAGTCCATCCCGGCCAAGATCGTGATGCGGATCACCCACACGGCGGACGGCGCGCTGGTGGCGGCCGAGGGGTTGGCCGGCGAGTCCGCGGGCCTGGTGAACACCCTGGCCCGCCAGGCCCTGGCCACCGCGCCCGGAGCCGGTGGCGCGGAGACTGGAGCCGCCGCGGGCGTCGCGGCCGGCGCCAAGGCCGTGCCCAAGTGGGTGAAGGGGGTCGGCTGGGGCGGCACGATCCTCTTCGTCGCCGTGACCGGCTATCAGCTCGGCACGGCGACTCCCGAGGAGCGGCCCCGCGTGGCGACCACCGCGGCCGGAGGCTTTGCGGCGGGCACGATCTCCAGCTACGTCGTGTGCAACGTGATCTTCGGCATCGAGACCTTCGGGCTCTCCCTGATCGGCTGCGCCCTCGTGGCCGGCGGCATCGGCGGCTACGTCGGCAGCGAGGTCGCGGGAGCGGGCTACGACAAGGCGCTCGAAAGCGCGCTCACTCCCCTGGAGCGCTCCCTGAGGGATCTCCAGAAGGCCCCGGGCAACGCGCAGAAACTGTTCCATGCCATGGTGTCGAAGTCCGGCACCGGCCTTGCCATCAACGAGACCTTCGTCAAGCAGTTCATGGGCATCGTGCCCGCCGACCTGACCGACGCCGAGCTCTCCGCCCTCGTCGCGGGCCTCACGTCCGTCAGCTCGGGCGACACCCTGACCGGCGTCCTCAACAAGCTCCACTCGGCCATCCTGAATCTTCCGGGAAGGAAGCCGGTCAGCCTGGAGATCCTGCGCCAGGGCATGAGGGACCAGGGCCTCTTTCCGATCCTCCCCGTCGGCAACGACACCATCCGGCTCCTGCCGCAGCCGGCGCTCACCCCCTTCCTCGACCCGTTGCCCGGAGGCCCGCTCGGCAAGGCTCCGGCCCCGACACAGCCTCTCCTGGAATTCCGCTTTGACCTGAGCAACATCAAACCGCCGGGGAAACGCTGAGAGCCAGTGCGTTAGAATCAGCGCATGACCCCAGATCCGACTCCCGATCCGACCCCAGATCCGATCGACCGCGTGCTCGCCGAGATGGACGAAAACCTCGCCTGGTGCGTCGCCAATGGGAGCCGCGCGGGCTACTTCGCGGCGCTCTACCGGCGGGTGACCCAGACCGTGCGCTCGCGCATCGGCACCGGCTACTTCGACGACGACGCGAGGATGGAGACGCTCGACGTCACCTTCGCCACCCGCTACCTGACGGCGTTCCAGCAGTGGCGCTCGGGCGACCCCGCCATCTCCGCCTGCTGGAAGGTGGCTTTCAATGCCGTCGCCGACCCGACGCTGATCATCCTTCAGAACCTCCTGGCCGGGATGAACGCGCACATCGACTACGACCTGGGCATCGCCGCGGCCGAGGTCGCCGGCACGATGGACGGCCTGAACAGCCTGCACGACGACTTCAACAAGATCAACTCGCTCCTCGCCTGCCTCGTCCCCACCGTCTTCTCGGAGCTCGGCAGCCTCTCACCGCTGATCCACCTCGCCGAGGACGTGGACGAGCCTGGAGAGGAAAACCTCGTCGACAGCTTCATGAAAGTGGCCCGGGATCTGTCCTGGCTGCTCGCGAACGAGCTCGTGATCCTCCGCGACACGCCCGACCTCCAGCAGACCCTCCTCGCCGCCAAGGACAAGGAAGCGAGCTGGATCGGAAGCAAGCTCATCGCCCCCGGCGGCTCGCTCGAAAAGATCTTCCACGTGATCTGGCTGCCGGAGTCGAAAGACGTGGTGAAGAACATCGAGGCCCTCGCCGCCCCGGCGATGCTGACCAACTGCCCCGGCGATCCGCCGCCCGCGTGAGGCGACTGGCCCGCATCCCACTTCCAGGAGATGAGGTAATGACGCCCGGAGGAAGAACAATGGTCCAGCCAGCAATCAAGGAGCAGATTCTGAGCGACTTGAACCGTCTCTCCCTTGAGAAGCAGCGCGAAGCCGCGGACGGCGGCAATGAACGCGATGACGAAGTGCAGCGCGAGGCCCAGGGCGGCCGTGCCCGCTCCCCCCTCGTAGGACGCGGGACCGAGAAGGCCGCTCGCCACCGACTGAAGGACGCGGACCGGGCTCACCCCGGCCCCCAGCCAGGTCACGATGGCGTAGGTGATATCCAGGACTCCCGCCGCGAGCCCTCCCACGAGAATCGCCCGGCCCGGTGACGCCGGTACTGCCGGTAGTGCCGGCGATACCGCTGTGGATGCGTGCATGTCGCTCCTTTTCCGAGATCAGGGTTCAGGAAGCGACGGGAAGCAACCGACGTGCCGCGCGACGGAGAGCCGCCTTCGAGAGAGACGGGCGCCGCCTGCCCGCTCCTCATTCAACAGGCTGGAGCCACGATTCAGAACCCTGGAGCGGTCCGGACGTTCTCATGGACGATCCAACCCGCGCTGTGGACGACCCAACCCATGAGACGAGCGACAGCGGCATGGGGACGGACCTTCCGTCCCGCAGGAGGAGCGATGGCGGCACGGGGACAAGCCTTCCGTCCCACGGCGGGAGCGATGGCGGCATGGGGACGAGCCGTTCGTCCCGCGGGACGGACGATGGCGGCATGGGGATGAGCCGTCCGTCCCGGTGGCGGAGTCTCTCGTCCCAGGGGACGGACGGCCCACAGACCGGGAGGAACGATCCCCAGGAAGCTCCGGACGACCCGGAGAGAGATCGCGAACGGCGGCAAGGCGGGAGGGAGAGCCCACAGGCGTCGCCGCACGGACCGCGCACCGACGGCGGCGGCCCGGAGGTAGACGGCGGCGATCCGGACATGGGGACGCACGGTCCACGGCCGCGTCTTGGCGGCCCGCGAGCAGGTCGAATAGACTCGGGCGGCCCGCGAGGGCCTTCCAGGGAGACGCCAAGGCATGGAGGAGTTCCAGGGTACCGACCGCTACTATCTCGACCCCGAGCTCGGGGCGATCGTCAACATGGCGCTGGTGATGGAGAAACCGCTTCTCCTGACCGGCGAGGCCGGCACCGGCAAGACGCAGCTCGGCTTCGAGGTCGCGCGCTCGCTCGGCATGGACGTCGAGGTGCTGCGCTGCAAGTCCACGATCAAGGGCGAGGAGGCCTGCTACGTCCAGGACACCGTCCTGCGCCTCAACGACGCCCGCTTCGGCAGCGGCAGCACCGGCCGCAACGTCGAGGCCTTCTTCGACTACGTGATCTGGGGCCCCATCGGCCGCGCGTTCCGGAGCGAGAAGCGCGTCGTCCTCCTCTTCGACGAGATCGACAAGACCGAGTCGGACGTGCAGGACAACCTGCTCGACGTGCTGGAGGACTGCCAGTTCACGATCCGTGAGGTCAACCAGACGATCCAGGCCACGAAGCGGCCGTTCATCCTCATCACCTCGAACGCGAAGCGGGAGCTGTCCGACCCCTTCCTGCGCCGCTGCTACTGCCACCACATCGCCTTCCCCACCCCGGAGCAGATGCGGGAGATCGTCGGCCTCCACTTCCCGGACCTGGAGAAGGGCCTCCTCGACGCCGCGCTCGGCATCTTCTACGAGCTACGCCAGAGGGGCTTCGAGAAGCCGCCCGCCACGAGCGAGCTGCTCAACTGGCTGGGCGCCCTCCGGCACTCCCGCATCACCCCGGAAAGGCTGAACATCCCCTTCGTGGGCACGCTCCTCAAGCGCACCGAGGATCTCCTGGCCCACCGCCAGGGCAGCAAGCGGCCGCGGGTGAACTGATCGGTTTTCGGAAGGACCGACCATGCCGCTGACCGGATTTCTCTACCGCCTGCGGGACTACGGCGTCCCCGCCAGCCCGGGCGACACGCTCGACTTCTACAAGGGTCTGGAGAAGGGGCTGGCTCCGGACCTGGAGTCTCTCTTCCTGTTCGCGCGGCTTTCGTTCGTGCGGCGGGTCGAGCACATGGACCCGTTCGAGCGGGCGTTCCTCTTCCACTTCTATGGCATCGACGTGCCGCGGGTGGCGGAGGGCGATCCGGAGCTGCTCAACACGCCCCAGTTCAGGGCCTGGTTACAAGATGCCGTGCGCTCGGGCGAGCTGCCGCCGCAGGCGGTCTGGTCCATGCCGATCGACGAGCTGATGCGGCGGTTCTGGGAGACGCTGCGCAAGCAGATGGAGGCCCACCACGGCGGCAGCAAGTGGATCGGCACGGGCGGCAACTCCCCGTTCGGTCACTCGGGCAACGCGAAGGGCGGCGTGCGGGTGGGCGGCCCCGGCGGCGGCCGGTCGGCTACGAAGGTGATCGGCGAGCGCAGGTACGTGGAGTACTCGGACGGCTCGACGCTCTCCGGCGCCAATCTCTCGCAGGCGCTCGCCACGCTCAAGAGCCTCGCCCCGGTCGGACCGCGCGATCAGCTCGACATCGACGAGACGATCTATCAGAGCGCCCGCAACGGCGGCGAGATCGAGCTTGCCTTCCGCCGCGACAAGCTCGACAAGATCGAGGTGGTGCTGCTCATCGACAACGGCGGCAGCTCCATGATCCCCCACGTCGGCCTGACCCAGCTGCTGTTCGCGAAGATCCGCGACCGCTTCAAACGGTGCGACACCTATTTCTTTCACAACACGGTCTACGGCCGGGTCTACAAGGATTTCCGCCGCCGCGATCCGCTGCCGACCGAGGTGCTTCTGCAACGCAATCCCGAGACGCGCGTGCTGTTTCTGGGGGACGCCTCGATGGCGCCGGACGAGCTGCTGTGGCCGCGCGGCTCGATCTCGTGGGGGGATGAGGACGGAGAGGCGAGCATGGTCTGGCTGCGGCGCTTGCGCGACCGGTTCCGCCACTCGGTGTGGCTCAACCCGATCCCCAAGGAGGATTGGCGGACGACGTACGGCGGCACCACGATCAAGCACATCGGCGAGGTGGTCCCCATGGAAGACCTGACCCTGGCCGGGATCAAGCGAGCCGTTGAACGGCTCAATGGAAAATAATCGTCGAACGGCTCAATGGAAAATAAAAAAGGCCTCACCGGCCGCCACCGGCGAGGCACGTCTGTGAGGGAGAGGACGGGGCCCCAAATCCTTCAGGTAATCCCTTCCTCGACCGTGATCCTAGGGCCGGAAGCTTACGATCAACATTACGGCCTGCTGCATCGCTAAATCTTCGCCGACGACCGCAGAAGCGCCTGGCGCAGGTCTTCGAGGAGGATCGGCTTGCTCAGGTAGTCGTCCATGCCGGCCTCCAGGCAGGCCTCGCGGTCGCCGCGCAGGGCGTTGGCGGTCATGGCCACGATCCGGGGCCGCGTCTTCGGAGGCCATTCGGCGAGGATTCGCCGCGTGGCTTCCAGCCCGTCCATCTCGGGCATCTGCACGTCCATGAGAATCACGTCGTACGTCTGCCGGCGCAGCGCTTCGAGAACCTCCAGGCCGTTGGCCGCCACGTCGGCCCGATAGCCCAGGCGCTCCAGCAGGAGCAGGCCGACCATCTGGTTCACGGAGTTGTCCTCCGCCAGAAGGATGCGGAGCACGCCCAGGCCTTCCCGGATCTCGGCGGTGTCCTCGCGCCCCAGGCTGGAGGACAGGGATCCCACCGGCAGGCCGAGCGCGGACCGCACGGCGATCAGCAGCTCGGTCCGGTGGATCGGCCGATGGACGGCCTGGGGCGACCCGTCCTCGCCGGGCGTCCGGACGCCGATGCGCCGCAGGACGAGGGTGGGAATCCACGCCCATTCCAACGCCGTGAGCCAGGCCTCGGACAAGGCGTCTTCCTGGTCGACCAGAGCGAGATCGGGCTTCGGCTGCGGGGGTGCGGGGGCTCCGGCCGCGTCCTCGCAGACCAGGCCCCACTGGCGGGCGTACCCCTCGACGATCCGCCGGGCCGGCGGGCGCAGCCCGGCCAGCAGGAGGCGCTTGCCGGCGAGACCTTCGGTTGCCGCCAGAAGCCTGGTCTTGTCCGGCTTGTCCGGCGGGGCTGCCCGGCAGCCGATCGAGAACGAGAAGGTCGAGCCGCGGCCGGGCTCGCTCTCCACCGTGATGGTCCCCCCGAGCCGGTCGACGAGACGCTGGCTGATGACCAGGCCGAGACCGGTGCCGCCGAACAGGCGGGTGATCGACGAGTCGGCCTGGCTGAACGGCTTGAACAGGCGGTGCATGCTTTCGGCCGCGATTCCCGGGCCGGTGTCCCGGATGGCGAAGCGCAGCTCAATGCCGCCGATACCGCCACTGCCGCTGATGCCGCCAGGCTGGGGGGCGGCGTCGACCGAAAGAAAGACCTCCCCCTGCGAGGTGAACTTGACGGCGTTGCCGAGGAAGTTGACCAGGACCTGGCGCAGGCGGGTGGCGTCGCTGTAGACCGCGGCGGGGACGCCCGCCTCCACGAGGCAGCCGATCTCCAGGCGCTTCCGGGCGGCGGTCTCGGCCATCAACTCGACGGCCTCCTCGACGCAGTCCTGCACGCTCAGGCGCAGCGTCTCCATCTCCAGGCGCCCCGCTTCGATCTTCGACAGGTCGAGGATGTCGTTGAGGATGATCAGCAGCTCCTCGCCGCTGCGCCGGATGGTCTCGATCCAGTCGCGCTGATCGCGGTTGAGACTGGTGCCCAGGAGGACGCTGGTCATGCCGATGACCGCGTTCATCGGGGTGCGGATCTCGTGGCTGACGTTGGCCAGGAACTCGCTCTTGGAGCGGCTCGCGGCTTCGGCTTCCTTGCGGGCGCGCTCGGCGCGGGCGGTCTCCTCGGCCAGGGCGCCGGTCCTCTCCTCCACCAGCCGCTCCAGCTCCCGCTCGCGCCGGCGGGCCGCCCGGCTGCGCAGGCGCAGCAGCACCAGGCCGCCCGCGAGACCGGCCAGGCCGCCGAGCACCGCGAACGAGGCGCTCTCGTGGAACCGGGGCGCGATCCGCAGGGGCAGCGAGGCGGCCTGACCCCAGACGCCGTCGTTGTTCCGCGCCGCCACCTCGAAGACGTACTCCCCGGGGGAGAGGCTGGTGTAGTCGGCCGATCTCCGCGCGCCCGCGTCGACCCACTCGCGGTCGAAACCGCGGAGGCGGTGGCGGAAGCGCACCTCCGCCGGATCGATGAAGCTGAGCGCGGTGTAGCTCACCTGGAAGCGGCGCGTGCCCGGCGGCAGGAGGATGTCTCCGGCCGTCTCCTCCGCGGTCAGCGTCCGCTCCCCGGCCTGCACCGATTCGACCAGCACCGGCGGCGGCAAGGCATTGAACGGCAGGTTGTCCGGCCTCGCGGTCGCCACGCCGCGCCCGGTCGCGAACCAGATGCGTCCGTCGGCGGACCGCAGGGACGAGGTCCGGCCGACGCCGTTGCACCCGTTGGCCGGCATGCCGTCGCCCGGCCCCAGGGCGAGGAAGGGGATGCGCGGAAGGGCGCCCGCCGAGTAGGCTTCGAGGTCGGACTTCTTCACCCTGACGATGCCCTGGTCGCAGAGCCAGAGGTTGCCGAGACCGTCGTCCAGGACGATCATGACGTCCTTCTCGGGGAGCCCGTCCCGGGTGCTGAAGACCGTGATCTTGCCGTCGCGATACCGGTGGAGGCCGGTGTTCGCGGCGATCCAGAGGGTGCCGTCCTCGTCTTCGGAGAAGGAGAACACGGCTCTCGGCAGTATCGGCGGGGGTGGCGGCGTCGCCGGTGTTGGCGGCGTTGACGGCGTGCGCGTCCCCGGGGCGGGCAGGATGGTCTCGATCCGGTCTCCGACGATCCGGTCGAGGCCTTCCTTGGTCCCGACCCAGACGGCCCCCTGCCGATCCTTGTGAAGGGCGAAGATCCGGTCGTTGGTGAGCCCCTGGCCGCCGGGCCCCTGGGTGTAGACCTTCGAGATGCGTCCATTCCGCAGCACGGCGAGCCCGCGGTAGGTGCCGATCCACAGGGCGCCCTGGCCGTCGTCGAGCAGAGTCAGGATGCGGCTGTCCGGCAGGCCGTCCTGTGTACCCAGGACGTCGGCGCCACCGCCATGCAGATGAAAGAGGCCGCGGTAGGTGCCCACCCAGAGGTCGCCGCGGTCGCCGGACACGGTCCTCACCACTTCCTGCCGCAGGGCGTCCTGGCCGGGGAACGAGGCGATCCGGCCGTCCCGCAGCAGGTCGAGGCCGCTCTCGGTGCCGATCCAGAGATCCCGGTTCCGATCCTCGTGGAGGGCCCAGACGATGGGGCTCGCCAGTCCGTCCCTGCGGGTCAGCGTGGCGAAGGCCACGTCCTTGAGACGATGGAGGCCGCCGGTTCCGGCGCCGACCCAGAGGCTCCCTTCGCGGTCCTCGAAGAGCGCGCGGATGCTGTCTCCTGCGAGCTCGCCGTCGAGGTCCGAGAGCTCGAAGCGGCCGTTCCGAAGACGTCCGAGACCTCGCCGGGTGCCGATCCAGAGGCTCCCGTTCCGGTCCTCCAACAGCGCCAGGATCTCTCCGCCGGCGAGCCCCGGAGGCGCGGCAGGGAGAATGCGGTCCTTCTCCACGAAGGCCAGGCCGCGGGCGGTGCCGATCCAGAGCCGGCCGTTCCGGTCTTCGAGCAGCTCGGTGATGCGGCCGTCCGGCAGGCCTGCCCGCCCGGAGAACCCAACCATCCGGCCCTTGTCGGATCGGAAGAGACCGCGCTCCGTGCCGATCCAGAGGACGCCGTTCCGGTCGCGCAGCAGATCCGTGACCGTCTCGCCGGCCAGGCCCGCGGCAGAGACGACTCCGGCGTGCAGCCGGACGAGCCCCTCCTGGTTGGTGCCGATCCAGAGCGTGCCGTCGGGGTCGCGATGGAGGGCGCGGAGGCGGTCGGTCGGCAGCTTCGCCCCGGGGCTGCTGAATCGGCCGTCGCGCCCATGCAGCAGGCCGCCGCCGTCCGTGGTGACCCAGAGGCTGCCGTCGGGATCGGCCAGGAGGGAGTCGATGGCCGCCGAGCGGAAGGCGGGATCGGTCGTCGGGCTGTAGACCGTGAAGCGGACGCCGTCGAAGCGGGCGAGGCCGCCCGGGGTTCCCACCCAGAGGTAGCCGTCGGAGGTCTGGGCGAACGCGTCGATCAGATCCTGGGGCAGGCCCTGCTCGATGCGCCAGACGTCACGTCCGTACTGGGAGATGGGACGGGAAGGATCGAGGGCGGACAAGGGGAGTCCCGGCAGGCACGCCGCGAGGGCGGCGGCGGCCAGAAACCACCCCTTGTCAGCCGGCTGTCGTCTCCCCATTCCGAGCCCCGAGAGTACGCCCTGGACCGGTCCGGGGTCAAATTCGCCGCTGCCTTTCCCGTGCGTGGCGTGAGCCGGTCTTTTTGGATTCCTCACACGGCTGGCAGTAGATTCCGGACCCCTTCGGCGTGCAGAAGATCGCGGCGGTTGTCACAAAAAGCCAGGTGCCCGGCGCCCCGGGCTTCCAGGCCCGGCTTCAGGGGTGGTGTACCGGCTTCGTGGGCAGAGCTGAGGGCGGGCGATCACCCGCCCCCGACGCGGCGCAGGCTCCCGACGACTTCCCGGGGCAGGGCCATCTTCGACCAGCCCGGCATCGCCGTCGTCACCGCAAGGCCGGGAAGAACGTTGCCGGCCCGGCCCGCTCGATCCTGAAGCGCCTGAATCAATTGCTTCTCGAGAGGATCTTCCTCGCCGATTCTGCTGCCAGGCTGCCTCAGCGACAGCAGGTCGTAGTGCGATGCGTGAATGGGCTCCCGGGGCCGGCCCGCGTCGTTGATGGTTTCGAGCCTCATGTGGCCGACGAACGCTTCGAGCCCCGCCGGGACCAGCGCGTAGATCAAGGGTGCCGACTCCGGCGCTGATCTGAACGCGTCCGCGAAATGCCTGCACCATGCCAGGTTGAAGAGCCGCTTCTCGCCGTTATCCAATCGGACACCCTCCCCCTCGATTCCCTCGTCGACCGCACGGGCCGAGCACCGTGGCTTGCAGCATTCCGAGCCTGACCTGCCCGCAGAGTTGGGCCGCTCTCGTCTCGCCGGTGCAGCGGCACACGAGCCACCCATGGGCGATCAAGGCGTCGAGCGTCCGGTCCGGTTCGGCCAACAGCGCCAGCCAGGGCACTGCCGACAGCAGGATCGGCCGGTGCCGGACGCCCAGCTTGCGATGGCGGGCCTCCACGAGAATTCCCCAGCCCAGCGGACCCAGCGGACTGCTGAACGCATGGTGAAGAACCTCCAACAGCGGCAAGGGTTCCGCCCCGAAGCTCCAATCCGTATCAAACAGCTCGCCGAGGCTTTCGATGTAGGGGATGCGCCGCCGCGCGGCCAAGAGGCTTTCGAGCGGCGCGCTCTCGATGGCAGGGCGGCCCTGTTCCGCGGCTGCGGCTCCCAGCACTCGCCGGACCTCCCGCAGAACCTCGTTCCGCACCAGAGTTCCGCTCTCCCCCATCCACTCGGGCACGAGTCGGCCGATGACCCGGCCTGCCAAGGGGTACGAAGGCATCGACTCAGACCGCCATTTCCACGAGCTCGCCCTGCCGGCCGGTCTCAAACAGGATCAGCGCGCGCCGCCGCACCTCCGGCTGGCTCTCGTCCACCTCGAGCTTGAGCCATGTTGCGAACCAGCGGCCATGCGTGAACTGCACCTGCAACTGGCACTCTTCGGGATTGTGGGGCGCAACCAGAACGTCACCCGGTGCGTCCAACACCCGCAACGCGAAGTGATGCCGCACCACCCACTCGTAAAGGGCTTCGCCGGTCCCCGGGTCTTCCGCCGTCAGGTCCAGGCCCCGCGGGGCGCCGCCGATCACGGACTCGATCACACGCCCAGCCTCCCACATTGCCAGCAGGGCCGGTTCCACCACCGGGCCGATGGCGCGCCCTGGTGAGTGCTCGACGAGCTCCAGCAGGATCTGCTGATGAAGCTTGCGAAGCGACTGTTCCAACTTGGGGTTCACCTTGGGGTCCACGTTGGCCGGCGCGGCCGGCGGCTCC
>JANMTS010000127.1:0-5641 GCA_031390755.1 Holophagales bacterium | reverse complement strand
CCCGCCCCCCCCCCCGCCTGATAGATCCCCCCCGCCCCGTGGCTGTGGCGGGCGGCGCCGCGTTTGTTGGGTACCGCCCCCGACGTCCGGGTCTCGACGCCGGTCAGCACGGCGTCGTTCATCGCGAAGCCCTTGATGATCTTGTCGAACGCGGGCAGCGCCTCGCGGATCGCCTCGATCGCGTAGTCCGGCAGGCTCGCGCTCAGATCGCCCAGGCGTACCCCGGGCCGGTACGACGGCAGCACCGAGCCGAATTCCGTCGACGGCCGGCCGGCGAGAAAGTCGCCCACGAGCTGCCCGGGCGCCTCGTACGTGCCGCCGCCCAGCTCGAAGGCGCGCTCTTCCCAGCGCCGTTGCAACTCGACGCCGGCCAGCGGGTCGTCGGAGGGATTGTCCGAGGGAAAATCCTCCGGAGTGATCCCCACCACGATGCCGCTGTTCGCGTTGCGCTCGTCGCGGGAGTACTGGCTCATCCCGTTCGTGACCACCCGTCCGGGCTCGGACGCCGCCGCCACCACCGTGCCGCCCGGGCACATGCAGAAGCTGTAGACCGACCGGCCGTTGCGGCAGTGATGGACCAGCTTGTAGTCCGCCGCGCCCAACAGGGGATGCCCCGCCTGCGGACCGAAGCGGCACTTGTCGACGAGCGACTGCGGATGCTCGACGCGGAACCCGATCGAGAACGGCTTGGGCTCGATGTACACGCCGCGGCGGTGAAGCATCTCGAACGTGTCGCGGGCGCTGTGGCCGACCGCCAGGATCACGCGGTCCGCGTCGATGCGCTGGCCGTCGGCGAGAACCACACCCCGTACCTTCCCTTCGTCTCCCTCCTCGCGGATCAGGTCCACCACCCGGCTCTGGAAGCGGATCTCGCCGCCGAGCGACTCGATCTTCGCCCGCAGGCTTTCCACCACCTTGACCAGCCGGAACGTGCCGATGTGCGGCTTGTTCACGTAGAGAATCTCGGGCGGCGCGCCGGCCTCGACCAGCTCCGTGAGCACCTTGCGCCCGAGGTGGCGCGGGTCCTTGATCTGGCTGTAGAGCTTGCCGTCGGAGAACGTGCCCGCGCCGCCCTCGCCGAACTGCACGTTCGATTCGGGATCGAGCCGCTTCTTGCGCCACAGCCCGAACGTGTCGATCGTGCGCTCGCGCACCTTCTTGCCGCGCTCCAGCAGGAGAGGCCGGAATCCCATCTCGGCCAGGAGCAGAGCCGCGAACAGGCCGCAGGGACCGCCGCCGATCACCACGGGCCGCGCCCGGAGATCTTCAGGAGCCCGGGTCACGAAGCGGTAGGCGGTGTCCGGAGAGGGGAGGACGTGGGAGCGGCCCTTCAGCCTCCGGAGGATCTCCTCCTCCCGGTCCGTTTCGACATCCAGGCTGTAGATGAGGGAGATCGCCCCGAGCTTGCGGGCGTCGAAGCTCCGCCGGAAGATCGAGAACGAGAAGTCGTCCTCCTTGTGCAGCCCCAGCTCCCTGCGGACGGCGGCGCGCAGCTCCTCCTCGGTGTGGTTGAGGGGCAGGCGCAGCTCGTTGAGTCTCAGCATGGCCGGGTTCGTATACACGCCCCGGAAGGAAGGTGTCAACCTCCGGCCGCCGCGATCCCGGTGCTACCATTCCACGTCATGAGCCGCTTCGCCCTCCTCCTCACCGGAATCTCCCTGCTGTCTCTGATCGTTTCCCTGCCCGCCTCCGGCGACGAGCCCGCTCCGGCAGGCCTGGATGCCGCCGCGGCCGAGCGGCTGGCCAACCTCGCGCTGGCCTGCGTCCACCAGGAGTATCCGAACAAGATCGCCCACGTGATGAACGGCGATGCGGATGTGAAGCCTCCCCGCGAGCTCACGCCAGCCTTCTACGGCTGCTTCGACTGGCACTCCGCCGTCCACGGCCACTGGCTGCTCGCCCGGCTGACGCGCCGTTTCCCCGAAGCCCCGTTCGCCGCCAAGGCGCGCGCCGCGCTCGATCGCAGCCTGACCACGGCGAACCTGGAGGCCGAGACGCGGTATCTGGAAGGGACGGGACGGGCCACGTTCGAGCGGCCCTATGGATTGGCGTGGCTGCTCCAACTCGCGGCCGAGCTGCACGAGTGGGACGATCCGCAGGCGCGGCGTTGGGCGCTGGCCGTCGCTCCCCTGGAAAAGGCCGCGGCGGCGCGCATCCGCACCTGGGTGCCGAAGCTCTCCTTCCCGATCCGCACGGGCGAGCACAACCAGACGGCGTTCAGCTTCGGGCTGATCCTCGACTGGGCGCGCACCAGGGGCGAGCAGGAGACGGCACTGCTGCTCGAATCACGCATCCGCGAGCTGTATCTGAAGGACCGCGACTGCCCCATCGCCTACGAGCCCTCGGGCGAGGACTTCCTCTCCCCCTGCCTCGCCGAGGCCGACCTCGCGCGGCGGGTTCTCTCCACCAAGGCCTTCGCAGAGTGGCTGAGCAACTTCCTGCCCGGGATTCCCCGCAACATCCCCAGGAGCGGCGTCACCTGGCTCGCGCCCGGCGTGGTCACCGATCCCACGGACGGCAAGCTCGCGCACCTCGACGGGCTCAACCTGTCCCGCGCCTGGATGCTGGAAGGCATCGCGGCGGCGCTCCCGCCGAACGACCCGAGGCGGCCGGCGCTGCTCGCCGCGTCCGCGGCGCACCGGGAGTCCGGACTGCGCGCGGTGACGGGCGAGCACTACGAGGGAGGCCACTGGTTGGGCAGCTTCGCGGCCTACCTGGTTACGGGAAGAGGGCTGCCTAAAGGTTGAGGAAGGTGTTTGGAAAGTCAGGCTCCTCAGGGTTCCGAGGGCTGCCCGCCACATCCTCCGGCAGCCGGTGTAGCATTCGGCGCATGCGAGCTTTTCTCCGTGCCGCCCTGCTGACCCTCGCGGTCGTTCCCGTCGCCGGAGCCCAGGCGCCTCCTCCGCCGTCCCCCGCGCTGCCCGTCGGGCAGATCGTCGACAAGGTCGTCACCCAGTCGAACCCGAGCGAGAGCTACGCGCTCTACCTCCCCTCGTCCTACAAGCCCGGCCGGACCTGGCCGATCCTCTACGCCTTCGACGCCCGGTCGGACGGCAAGAGGGTGGCCGAGCGCTTCCGCGCCGGGGCCGAAAAGTTCGGCTACATCGTGGCCAGCTCGAACAACAGCGCGAGCGACGGCCCGAACGCGCCGAACGTCTCGGCCATGCGCGCCATGTGGGCCGACACCCACGCCCGCTTCGCCGTCGACGACCGCCGGATCTACGCGGCCGGCTTCTCGGGCACGGTCCGCTTCGCCTGCAACATGGCGCTCACCGCGCCCGGCACGATCACCGGCATCATCGGCGCCGGCGCCGGCTTCCCCTTCGAGACCAAACCCAGGAAGGACAACCCCTTCCTCTTCTTCGGCACGGTCGGCGACCGCGACTTCAACTACTACGAGGTGCTGGACCTCGCCGGCGACCTGAGCGCGCTCGGTCTCCCTCACCGGATCGAGCTGTGGCCCGGCCCGCACGACTGGATGCCCGAGGAGCTGGCCACGGAGGCGCTCGGCTGGATGGAGCTGCACGCCATGCAGGGGGGTCTGCGCGAGAAGGACCCGGCGCTCATCGCGGAGCTGTGGGCCTGGGACCTCGCCCACGGCAAGGCCCTGGAGGCCACGGGGCTCGTGGACGCGCAACGGCTCTATGCCGGGATGGCCCGCGACTACGCCGGCCTCACGAAGCCGGAGACCGTGGCGGAGATCGCCGCGAAAGCGTCAGGCATCGAGGCGCAGGCGGCGTTCGTCAAGGAGAGGAAGGAGCGCCAGGAGCGCAACCAGCGGGACAAGGAGTACCTCGCGCGGGCGCCGAAGGCGCTGTCCTCGATGGACGTGACCCAGGCCGTGGCCGACCTGCGAATCTACGAGCTGAAGCGCAAGTCGAAGTCGGACGACCTCCAGGAGAGCCTGTCGGCGAAGCGGCTCCTGAACACGATCCTCGGGCAGACCAGCCACTACCTGCCGGAGGTGTTCACCGCCCAGGGCCAGCACGACCGGACGATCTTCGTGCTCTCGATCGCGGCGGAGATCGTGCCGGACAGCCCCGAGGTCTGGCTCAGCCTGGCGGAGGCGCACGCGCGGAAGGGTGCCAAGAAAAAGGCGATCGAGACCTTGCGCAAGGCCGTGGACAAGGGGCTGGCGGACCCCGCCCGCGTCGAGGCCGACGAGGCCTTCGCGCCGCTGCGGCAGGAGAAGGGCTACCAGGAGCTGCTGGCGGCGATGCGGAAGAAGCCCGAGGGCTCGGGCTCGTAGGACGCGGGACTTGGGCGGTGTGGGCGGTGGCGGCTCAGCGGGCTGGCGGCGGCTCTTCGTTGCCGATGGAGAACATCCGTTCCATGTTGTAGCGCGAGAAGGCGCGGAACGCGATGAGGGTCTCGGAGCGGTCGATGCCCGAGATCTGCTGGATCTGGTTGGTCACCGTGGTGGCGATGTCCTCGTTCGTCTTGACCCGCGCGATGGCGACGAGGTCCCAGTGTCCGGCCACCGAAAACACCTCGGTGACCCCCGGGATCTCGACGAGCTTCTCGGCGACCTCGTTGACCTTCCCTTTTTCCACGCTCAGCAGAATGACGGCATTGACCATGACCCGGTTCTCCTCGGCTCGCTCGGCGGCACGTTACGCCCGACACTCTATCCCACTGATAGGCTATCCAGCATGATGCTGAGGCCGCGACTCGACATCCTCCCGCCTCCCCAGCTCGCCCTGTGGCCGGAGTTAGGGAAGGAGATCCCCGACAGCTTCATCCTCTACGGCGGCACGGCCCTGGCCTTGCGCCTCGGACACCGGAACTCCGAGGACTTCGACTTCTTCTCGAACGCGAGCTTCCTCCCAGCGGACCTCGAACGACAGGTGTCCTTCCTTCAGGGCGCTCAGAGGCTCCAGTCCTCCCCCAACACCCTCGTCTCGCTCGTCGAACGCGGCGGCCCGGTCAAGGTCTCGTTCTTCGGAGGTCTGGGGCTCAAGCGCGTCGGGGATCCCGAGCCCTCCGAGGACAACGCCGTGCTGATCGCCTCTCTCCTGGACCTCGCGGCCACCAAGGTCAAGGTCGTTCAGGACCGGGCCGAGGCCAAGGACTACCTGGACTTGAGCCGTCTCCTGGAGGAAGGGGTCGACCTGGCTCAAGCCCTGGGCGCCGCGCAGGCGGTCTACGGACCGGTCTTCAATCCTCTCCTCAGCTTGAAGGCACTCTGCTACTTCGGCGATGGGGACCTCCGGGCGCTCCCGGAGGCCGTCAAAAGGCGGCTCGCCGCCGCGGTCAATTGTGTGGACCCGGATCGGCTGCCGCGGATGGAACCGCGTTCTGAGGGGCTGGCGCCGTGACCGACCTGGAGCACGTCGCGAAGCGGATGGTCTGGTGGAAGTCGCCCACGGAGGCGCTTTCGGATCAACGGCGATTCCTCGCCCAGGTCATGACCTACGGCACGGTCGAAGATCTCTCGACGACGTTGCGGCATTTCCCGAGGACCGCGCTTCGCGAGGTGCTCGCCGATCCGCCGGCCGGAGTTTTCGATATCCGGTCCTGGAACTACTGGCACGTGGTGTTTGGCATCAGCCCCGTGCCCGAGCTGCCGGTGAGACGCCTGGCGTGATGCGCTTGACGCTTTGATGAACCCGCTGGGAGCGCCGGCTTCCAGCCGGCTGGC